>JAZRHS010000083.1:0-26741 GCA_045644865.1 Eubacteriales bacterium
TTCCTTCGGTAATATCGGTTCAGCCTGCGGTAATGCTGCCGTTGTCGGAAGGCGGTGCCAATCCGACCACAGGAGAAATAAACAATGATAATCCATCTGAGGCGCAGCTTTGAGGTGTAATTATGGATGCAAGAATACCGACCATTCCCGAAAATATAACCGTTCACCTCGCCGCGCCAAACGTCGATGCTCCAAACGTAACGATTCCGTTTACCGAATATATCACGAACGTAGCTTCAAGCGAAATATATCCCACTTGGCCCGAAAGCGCGATACGCGCCAACATATACGCGCAGATCTCTTATGCGCTGAACCGAATTTATACCGAATATTATCGCTCCCGCGGATATGATTTTGACATAACCAATTCCACAACGGTAGACCAGTCCTTTGTCAAGGGGCGGGACATCTTTGAAAACATCAGCAGACTGACCGCCGAGCTTTTTGACGATTACATCCGGCGGCAAGGCAACATTGAGCCCCTGTTTGCCCAATACTGCGACGGAATTGAGGTAAGGTGCGACGGACTTTCCCAATGGGGCTCTGTTACCCTTGCCGAGGAAGGAAACACCCCCTATGAAATTCTGACCAACTACTACGGCGACAACATCGACATTGTGAGAAACGCCCCAATTATGGGAATTACCGCATCTCTCCCCGAAAGCCCCTTAAGGCTTGGAAGCGCGGGCAGCGATGTACGGCAGCTGCAGGTTCGTCTGAACCGAATTTCAGACAACTATCCCTCCATTCCAAAAATCGCGCTTCCCGACGGTATTTTCTCATATGACACCGAGTCTGCCGTAAAACGCTTTCAGGAGATTTTCGGACTTACCCCCGACGGCATTGTTGGCCCTGCCACCTGGTATAAAATACAGATTATCTTCAATAGCGTAAAAAAATTAAGCGACCTTAATTCCGAGGGACTGACCAATGAAGAAATAGCAGGTGTTATCTTCCCATATCCACAGTTTGGCGACAGGGGGCTTGCAGTTAGAAATCTTCAATATTATCTCGACTATCTTTCAAGGTTTTACCCCTCTATCCCGCCCCTTGCAAATGACGGAATTTTCGGTGAAGCCACACGCTCGGCAGTAATAGCTCTGCAAAAGGAATTTGAGCTTCCTCCCACGGGAGAGGTAGACAGAGCCACCTGGGAAGCAATGTATAACGCCTATTTAGGAATTATAGAGCAGCTTGCGGGCAAGCTCGCCGAGGGCGATGTGATACCCTTTCCGGGGGTTATAATCAGGCTTGGAAGTGAGTCCGATGAGGTTGCGCTGATGCAACGATATCTTAACTTCATATCCGATACCTACACCGAAATACCAAAAGTTGACCCTACAGGATACTTCGGCACACAGACACAAAACGCGGTCATCGCATTTCAGCGGACCTTCGGGCTTGTTGACAACGGCATTGTTGATGCGTCCACCTGGGACGAAATAATGAGCATTTACAGCGACCTTCAAGGCAGCACACGGCTTGGCGAGGGTCAATATCCCGGCTACGAGGTCGGTGCGTGAAAGGAGAGCTATGGCAAGAACATACCCAAATCAAAAGCAGGCAATAACCAATCTTCAACAGTATTTAAGACAGCTTTCGTATTTTGACGACGACATTCCGCCTATAGCAATCACAGGCGAGTGGAACAATGAAACACAAGCGGCTCTTACCGCATTTCAGCGCAAAAACAGGCTTCCGCCTACAGGCAGAGCCGACGAGCAGACCTGGAATCTTCTCTTTTCTCAATATTCAAATTCGCTTAACGAAAACTCGCCCCCATCAAGCGTTCCTTTTTTTTCGAGAATACCAAGAAACGACTCGCTTGGCGTGGGAGATATAGGCTTTGTTGTAGCGGTAATACAATATATGTTAAATGAGATTTCAATATTATATGACCTGCCCGACACCATAGAAATAGACGGAAATTACGGCGACAACACAGAAAGGGCTGTTACCGAATTCCAGAAAAGAAACCTGTTTCCTCAAACAGGTCGGGTAGACAAACGGACTTGGGACAGATTGGTAAAAGCCTATGAGCTTGCGTCGGCATCTCAAAACTGAAATATTGTGATTTTTTAAGATAATCAATAGATAAATCGGCGTAACCGCCTATAATCGGTTACGCCGATTATATTTTGACTTTCTTTGACTTTGACTTTATTTGACTTTAGTTTTATAATAATCTCGTAAGTCAAAGAAAGTCAAACTCGGTTTTTAGAAATAAAAAGAATAGACGAAGGGACGGATAAATAAAAATGTTAACAGATACCATTGCAAGGCTTATTGAAGAAATGCTTAACGATGCGGGAGGCTCCCTTGAGCTTCAGCGAAATGAAATGGCAAACAGAATCGGGTGCGTTCCAAGCCAGATAAGCTATGTTATCACTTCCCGCTTTACCCCCGAAAAGGGCTACATTATCGAATCGCGCAAGGGTGGCGGCGGTTGCATCAGAATAGTAAAGAAGCAGATGCAAGAGGACGAATACCTTATGCACTTTTTCTACGCCATTGGCGACGCCATAAGTGAGAGAGAGGCTTTGGCATATCTCAACAACCTTTTCGGAAACGAGCTAATAAGCCAAAAAAATTATGAAATTATAGCGGCTGCCACATCAAACTCCGCCCTTTCAGATCTCCCCTCGGGGGCGCGTGATATTGTGAGAGCCAAGGTCTTTAAGCATACTATATTAGCGCTTATGAAATAGGAGGAAAATTATGATTTGTGAAAGATGTAAGAAAAAAGAAGCAACCGTTTTTTACGAAGAAAACATAAACGGAGCAACGCGCTCCTATTCACTTTGCTCCGAGTGCGCCGCAGAACTTAACAAAAGCGGCGACCTCTCGGGATTGTTCGCCTTTGGCGGAGCAAGCAGTCTGCACGACCAGCTTTTCGGAGGTCTTTTCGGACTTTCCCAAGCCCCCCAAAAGCTGCGCAAGATCTGCCCCTTGTGCCAATCTACTTTAGCGGATTTCCAAAAGGACGGCAAAACAGGCTGTCCCGAATGTTACAGCACCTTTGGCGAGGAGCTTCGCGCCACAATTCGCTCTATCCACGGAAATGTGAAGCACACAGGGCGCTCCCCTGCTAAATTTCGCAAGAGCCGTGAAAAGCAAAACGAGCTTAAGGAACTAAAGGAAGCACTTGCAAAAGCCATCGCAAGCGAAAGCTTTGAGCTTGCGGCAGAGCTTCGCGACAAGATACGCGCTGTTGAGAGCAAGGAGGAAAGAATATGACCTGGTTTGGAAATATCGGAAAAGAAAGCGCCACAGTTTTAAGCTCACGCATAAGATTTGCCAGAAATCTTCGCGGCTATCCCTTTGGCGCAAGGCTTTCACAGGAAAAAGCAAACGAAATTATTGACAAGGTTGCGCCTGTTTTGGAGCAGGGCGGCTTTAACAAAATAGACTTTGAAAAAATAAGCTCTGCCGAGGCACTTTCCTATGTTGAAAAGCATTATGTGAGCCGCGAGTTTGCCGCAAAGCGCTCTCCCCGCGCTCTTATGCTGAACGAGCCCTGCGGCTACGCCGTTATGCTCTGCGAGGAAGACCATATCCGTATGCAATGTATTCTCCCGGGGCTTGCGCTTGAAGAAGCATACGCTTCTCTTTGCAAGCTTGACGACCTTATTGACGAGTCCTTTGACATTGCCTACAACGAGGATCTTGGGTATCTTACCCATTGCCCCACAAATCTCGGCACGGGAATGAGAGCTTCCGTAATGATGTTTCTCCCTGCCCTTACTATGGCGGGAAGAATAAACGGACTTGCAGCCCAGCTTTCAAAAATAGGTCTAACAATAAGAGGTCTTTACGGTGAGGGTACTGCCGCAGAGGGAAGCATTTATCAGATATCAAATCAAATAACCCTTGGCATTACAGAGGAAGAATCCATCAAAAAGCTTGAGGATATTATCAGGCAGATAACCGATAGCGAAAAGTCATTACGAAGGCTTATAAACCCCGAAAAGAACCCCTCGCTTATCGACCGCATCTGCCGCGCTGAGGGAACACTCACACACGCCTTTATGATGAGCTCGGGAGAGTTTTTATCGCTTTTTGCCGATGTAAGACTTGGAATTGACCTTGGGATCATCAAGAATATAAGCTATAAGACGCTTGGCGAGCTGTTTATAGAGGTAATGCCCGCTACCCTTTCGCTTTCAGAAAAAGAGCCTCCCAAAACAGAAGCCCACCGCGATATTTTGCGCTCAAGACGCATAAAAGAGCGTCTTTGCGCTCAATAATCAATAAGCACTAAATAAGAAAGGATGAAAAAGTATGGCATCCATAAGATTTACACAAAAAGCACAAAATGTCCTTAACCGAGCGTTAAGCTATGCTCGGGAAATGGGACACACATATATAGGCTCGGAGCATCTGCTTCTCGGTCTTGTTGGCGAGGAAGAAGGTGTTGCGGCAAAAATTATGGCGGAGCACGGCATAACCCTTGACAAGATAAAGTCGGCGGTTGAAAGCTTTGCGGGAGTTGGTACAATGAGCGATGTAAGCGCCGCCGATATGACCCCCAGAACAAAGCATATTATTGAGTCATCTGCCACCGAGGCTCTGCGCTTAAGGCAGAATTACATTGGCACAGAGCATCTTTTGCTTGCCCTTATCGGCGAGTCTGACTGCGTTGCTGTAAAGCTTCTCAAGGAGCTTGATGTAAGCACCGCCGAGCTTAAGAATGACATTCATTCCCAGCTCGGTGCAAGCAACGACAACACAAGCACAACAAAGCGCGAGGACGGCAAAAAGCAGTCCCCCACTCCCACCATTTCCCAGCACGGCCGCGACCTTACCGCCCTTGCAAAGGAAGGCAAAATAGACCCCATAATCGGGCGTGATACCGAAACAGAGCGCGTTATCCAGATACTTTCCCGCCGCACAAAAAACAACCCCTGCCTTATAGGTGAGCCGGGTGTGGGAAAAACGGCGGTGGTTGAAGGTCTGGCTCAAAGAATTATAGACGGAAATGTCCCCGAGAGCCTCAAGGGCAAGAAAATAATCACCCTTGATATTCCGGGTATGATTGCAGGAGCAAAATACCGCGGCGAATTTGAGGAAAGAATGAAAAATGTAATGGACGAGGCAACAAAAAGCCCTGACATTATCCTCTTTATCGATGAAATTCACACCCTTGTCGGCGCAGGCGCGGCAGAAGGGGCGGTAGATGCCGCAAATATTCTTAAGCCCGCTTTGGCAAGAGGTGAGATGCAGGTCATCGGTGCTACAACCATTTCAGAATACAGAAAGCACATCGAAAAGGACGCAGCGCTTGAACGCCGTTTCCAATCGGTTATGGTGGGCGAGCCATCACAAGACGAGGCTGTCCTTATTCTCAAGGGTCTGCGCGACAAATACGAGGCGCATCACAAGGTAAAGATAAGCGACGGTGCTATAGAAGCGGCGGTCAATCTCTCGGTTCGCTATATTGCAGACAGGTTTTTACCCGACAAGGCTATAGACCTTATTGACGAAGCAGCTTCAAAGCTCCGAATTTCGGCTCACACTTCCCCGCCCGACCTCAGAGAGCTTGAAGAAAGGCTAAGCAAGCTTTCTCACGAAAAGGAAGAAGCCATAAACTCTCAGGATTTTGAAGGAGCGGCAAAAATACGCGACGAAGAAAAGACCCTTAAAACAGAGCTTGAAAAGACAAAATCCGAATGGGAAAGCTCACAGTCTTCAAAATCACTTGAGGTGCTTGAGGGACATATTGCCGAAATCGTTACCCAGTGGACGGGTATTCCCGTAAGCCGTTTGCTTGAAAGCGAAGGCGAAAGACTGCTCCGTCTTGAAGATGAGCTTAAAGCCCGCATAATCGGTCAGGACAGCGCGGTTGAGGCGATAGCCAGAGCAATACGCCGCGGAAGAATGGGGCTTAAAGACCCCAAGCGCCCCATAGGCTCGTTTATCTTCCTTGGACCTACAGGCGTTGGTAAAACAGAGCTTACAAAGGCCCTTGCAAATATTATGTTTGGCGACGATAACGCTATGATACGGCTTGATATGTCAGAATATATGGAAAAGCACAGCGTATCAAAGCTTATTGGCTCACCCCCAGGCTATGTTGGCTTTGAGGAAGGCGGTCAGCTTACCGAAAAAATCAGAAGAAAGCCCTATTCGGTGGTTCTTTTCGACGAGATAGAAAAGGCACACCCCGATGTGTTCAACATTATGCTTCAGGTGCTTGATGACGGTGTTCTCACCGACTCACAGGGCCGCAAGGTGGACTTTAAGAACACGGTAATTATTATGACCTCAAATGTTGGCGCGGCAACTCTTTCCGCCCCCCGTTCCCTCGGCTTCTCCGAAGCCAAAGAGGACAATGACAAAAAGGCGTCGGACGCAAGAGTTATGGGCGCGTTGAAGTCAACCTTCAGACCCGAATTTATTAACCGAATTGACGATATTATAATATTCAACCGTCTTGACAAGGAAGGCATTGAAAAAATAGCCTCGCTTATGCTTGAAGATGTAGCAGGGCGCATAGCCGACCTTGGTGTCAGCGTAACCTTTGACAGCTCCTTGATTGAATTTATCAGTAAAGAGGGCTTTGACCCCGAATACGGCGCAAGACCTCTCCGCCGCACTATTGTCCGAATGATTGAGGATAGCTTCTCCACCCAGATGCTTGAAGGAAAAATTAAGGCAGGAGATAGCGTAACGGCAACAGTCGAGGACGGAAAGGTTATTTATAAAACCTAAAAACAGGGACTATCTCAAACGAGATAGTCCCTTAATCTATTTATCGGACGGCAACAACCGCCAAAAATTACCTGATTCCGTAATTTTCAATGATATAGTCCATATCCTTATCGCCTCTGCCCGAGAGGTTAATAAGAACAGAGCCCTTATCCATTGTCTTTGCAAGCTTCATTCCGTAAGCAACCGCGTGGGAGCTTTCAATCGCGGGAATAATTCCTTCCATTCTCGAAAGCTTAAAGAACGCGTCGATAGTTTCCTCGTCATTAATAACATCATACTTAACTCTGCCTATATCCTGAAGAAAAGCGTGCTCGGGGCCCGAGGAAGGATAGTCAAGTCCGCTTGCCACCGAGTAAACAGGAGCAGGCTCGCCGTTTTCGTCCTTAAGCATTATGCTGTTAAAGCCGTGCATAACACCCTCTGTTCCGTACTTAAGGCTTGCGGCGTGGTCGCCAAGCTTCGGCCCTCTGCCAAGAGGCTCTATACCGTAGATGTCAACAGGGTCATTAAGGAAGCCCGCGAAAAGACCTGCCGCATTTGAGCCGCCGCCAACACAGGCAACGATAGCACTGGGAAGGTGTCCCGTCATATCAATAAACTGCTCTCTTGCCTCAATTCCCACAACGCTCTGGAAATCACGAACCATCATCGGGAAGGGGTGAGGGCCAAGCACCGATCCTATGCAATAAATAGACTCGTTATATTCCCTGCTGTACGCGTCAAACGCCGCGTCAACCGCCTCTTTAAGTGTCTGAAGTCCGTGAGTTACCTCAATTACATTGGCTCCAAGAATCTTCATTCTTGCAACATTGGGCGCCTGCTTCTTAATATCAACAGTTCCCATATAAATATCACACTTAAGTCCGAAATATGCCGCCGCGGTAGCAAGGGCAACACCGTGCTGACCTGCGCCTGTTTCGGCAATAACCTTCTTCTTGCCCATATACTTTGCAAGAAGCGCCTCGCCCATACAATGGTTAAGCTTATGAGCGCCCGAATGGTTAAGGTCCTCACGCTTTGCGTAAAGCTGAACCTTGCCCCCAAGAGCGTCCGAAAGTCTTTCAAGATGCGACACAGGTGTGGGTCTGCCCTGAAATTCCTTTCTTATTCTGCGAAGCTCCGCGATAAACTTTCTTGACTGACAGATAGAGTAATACGCCTCTGTTATCTCTGCCATTGCCGCCTTAAGCTTTTCATCGATATAAACTCCGCCATATTTGCCGAAGTAGCCGTCCTTATCTGGATAATTATTAAAGTAAGTATCAAAATCAACGCCATTGAAATTCATCTTAATTTCCTCCATTTATATTTTATTTTCAGTTATTCTCTATTTGCCTAACCGCGCCATCGTCTGTCAAGTACCATTTTCCCTCCAAATAAAAAGTCTTGTCCCCCAAAATTCAAGGGACAAGACCTAAATCCTGCGGTACCACCCAATTTGACGCATAGCGTCCACTCATCGCACACCTTTATGTACTTCTGTTTATAACGGGTCAGCTCCCGTCGGTTGCTACTTGCGCTAACGCTTTCGACCGCCCTCATAAGTCCATTCACCTGCATCCGCGTTACTGTACTTTCACCGTCGACAGCTCTCTGAAAACGCTTCACACAAGCTACTATTCTTAATCACAGGTTTATAATTATACTATATTGGTAATATATCATATTTTAGGCTGTTTGTCAAGGGGGTTTTCAAATTTTACCCCAAAACCCTACTTTTTTACAGGCTCAAGAATTATCTTGTATTTTACGGGATTGTGGTCGCTGCACTCAAAGCCAACATCAATCACTTCGCTTGATACAACAATTACATTGGCACTTGCTATCATTCCGTCCACCGTAACGACAAAGTCGCTGCCGTCGCCTGCATAAGGCTTGTCCGCATTACGGCAAGATGGAGCGTTTGTTGGGGTGTAAAGCGAAAGTCCCTCGGGAATAAGCTCTGTTTTTATGGGCTTTGTCCAGCTATATTCGCCCTCGGAGCGCTCAAAATATTTCGACGAATCCCCAAGAAGGTCCTTGTTGAAATCTCCCGCGGCTATTACATATCTGCCCTTATCGTACTCTTTTTTCATATCCTCCATCAGCATCTTCATCTGCTCATCGGCTATTGCTCCGTCAGAGGTATATGCCGAAAGATGCAGATTATACAAAACCAAGGTCTTTTTATCTGACAGGGATATTCTTGTAACGGTATAGGCGCGGTCAAGGTCAAGATATTTATAAATCGAGTCCTCCACAGGCAACCTTCTGCGAGTGCATTTTGAAATATTATATTTGCTGAAGGTCATTATCCCAGATTTGTTTTTCCCTACAGGCTCTTTAAGGGGATACAGGAAATATGGCGAATCGTAATTGACCGCCGTAGCGCTGTCGCACCCTTCTATCTCGTTTGAAAACATTTCGGTTTGATTTATATGGTGGCTTCGCGTGCCGTCAATATCAACCTCTTGAAGCAGAACAAAGTCGGCGTCAACCTCTTTTATTATTTCGGCGGCTCTCTCTGTGTTTTCGATTACCGCTTCGGCAGAATACGCCCGAGCGTACTCTCCACCGTCCATAAAGAATGAAAAATCTGCGCTGTATGCGCCAAATCCCACATTATAGGTTAAAAGCGTAAGCTCCTCGCCCAAAGGAGCTACCTCCTCGGTTTTATCTGTTATTTCAAGCACAAGCTTATCCCTTATCCGCTGATATCCGCAAAACAGGTATACCCCATAATACAAAACGATAAACAGGGACATCGCCAGAATTGCAGAAACGCCTTTGACTATAAGCCTTTTTATATTTATCCTCATTATTCTCTCCAATATAATTCTCCACGGAGATTTGTTTCCATAAGTCTTTTAACCTCTTCGCTGTCATAACCGCAGCTAAACAGATAATAAAGCTTTGCAACCGCCGCCTCGGTGGTCATATCTGCTCCGCTGACCGCCCCTGCCGCCTTAAGGCTGCTGCTTGTTTCATAAGCTCCAAGCGACACAGTTCCCTGCGGGCATTGAGAGCAAACCGTTATTACCGTTCCGTTGGCAAAGGCCTTTTTTATTATAGGAAGCAACGAGCGTCCGTCGCAAGGAATATTGCCCGCGCCAAAGGTTTCTATTACTATTCCCTTAAGCTTATCGGTCATTATCGACTCAAACAGGTCAAACTGTATTCCAGGGAAAACCTTTATAACGCCAATAGGAATCTGAACAAGTCTTTTAACAACAAGAGGCTTATCCGAGGGAACTCGCAAAAGCTCCTCGCTGTATTTTATCTCAATTCCCGCCTCGGCAAGATAGGGGCAGTTAGGCGTTTTGAATGCAATAAGTCCGTCAGATGAATACTTTGTTGCCCTGTTTCCTCTCATAAGCTTGCCGCCAAAATAAAGGCAGACCTCATTAGCCTTGCCGCCGCCTGCTATTATGAGCGAGGTGATGAGGTTATCTCGGGCATCGCTTCGAATTTCGCAAAAGGGTATCTGCGAGCCTGTAAGAACTACGGGCTTTGACAAATTTTCAAGCATAAAGGAAAGGGCTGACGCGGTGTACGCCATAGTGTCGGTGCCGTGAAGAATTACAAAGCCGTCATACATATCGTAATTCTTCTCTATCTCCTCGGCAATCTTGTTCCACTCTACAACCGTCATATTTGACGAGTCAAGCAGGGGGGACATCTCTATCATATCCCACTTTGGCACTCTTTCGTTTTTTAAGTCCTCAATAGACGACAAAACTCCCCCAAGATATCCCTGACGAGGAACATAGCCCTGCTCTGTGGGAACCATTCCGATAGTACCGCCTGTATAAATTATACACACCCTTTTATTCATTGCCTAAACCCCATTTCCTTTACTGCATCGCTACTAAAATTATTATAACAATTCTCTTGTGATTTGTCAATATATAAGAGAAAAAGCCGAGCAACGCTCGGCTTTATTCAGCTCTTAATATAAAACTCGTAATACCATTCTGCAAATTTGCGAAGTCCCTCACGAAGGCTTGTCGACGGCTTAAAGCCAAAGTCGCGTTCGAGAGCGCTTGTGTCAGCATATGTTATGGGAACATCGCCCGCCTGCATAGGCACAAGCTCCTTGTGTGCCTCAAAGTCATAATCCTCGGGAAGAACACCTGCTCTTACAAGCTCCTCACAAAGAATCTCCACAAAATCAAGAAGATTTTCGGGATTGTTATTACCGATATTATAAACTCTGTAAGGCGGAAGGGGCAGCCCGTCCTCACCGTTTACCTTTTCGGGCGCGTTCTGCATTACATACTTAACGCCTGTTACAATGTCGTCAACATATGTAAAATCACGCTTGCAATTTCCATAGTTGAATATCTGTATCTTTTCGCCCTTTATAAGCTTATTGGTAAATCCGAAGTACGCCATATCGGGGCGTCCCGCAGGGCCGTACACCGTAAAGAAGCGAAGTCCTGTAGACGGAATATTATAAAGCTTTGCATATGCGTGAGCCATAAGCTCATTGGACTTTTTAGTGGCGGCATAAAGGCTTACGGGATTATCCACCTTGTCGTCGGTTGAATAAGGGATTTTCTTGTTGCTTCCGTACACCGATGAGCTTGAAGCATAAACAAGATGCTCCACAGGGTGATTTCTGCAGGCCTCAAGAATATTGTAAAATCCAATTATATTAGCTTCGATATAAGCATCGGGATTTGTTATGGAATAACGCACCCCTGCCTGTGCGGCAAGGTTTACGACCACCGAAAAGTTGTATTTTGAGAACAGCTCATCGATAAGCACTCTGTCAGCAATGTTGCCGCGCACAAAGGTCCATTCGCAATCGTTTTTCTCTTTGGCAAGAGCTTTTATCTCCTCAAGTCGGTATTCCTTAATAGAAACATCGTAATAATCATTAACATTGTCAAGTCCGACTATATTCGCTCCGCTAACTGTTGAAAGCAGCTCCTTTACAAGGTTTGAGCCGATAAATCCGGCAGCTCCGGTAACAAGTATGGCCTTATTGTTCAGTTCAACATTAAGTGTCAGCATATTCCCTTATACTCCTTCTGAACCATCTCGTAGCTTTCAAGATTTCCGATGTCATAACGCTTACCCGGCATCTCCATTGCATAAACCAAGGTCTGCGAGCAAAGCCACGCGATATAACTGCCGGGGGCGTCTGTTCCGCAGCCGCACTCAATTCCCTTTTTAACAAGCTTTGCGTCGTCCCTTGTATAGAAATAGAAGGGCGGACAGCACCAATGGGACTTGGGCTCTGCAGGCTTTTCTTCCATATTGATAATCTTATCTGTGTCGTCAATCTGAACCACTCCGCACTTGTGCAAGCGCGCCTCGGACGGCTCATAATAGCGCATAATGCAGGACGCGCCCTTATCCTTGGCGTACTTAATAAATTCGGTAAGGCTGAAATCAAGCAGGTTGTCGCCTGCAATTACAAGCATTTCATCGTCAAGCCCAAGAGTGTCTATGGCATACTGAATATCCTTAACCGCACCAAGACGGGTTTCATTACTGCTCGTGCCGTCATCAACCACAGTTATCTTTTGCTTTTTGCCCTCTGCCCACTTGTCAAAATGATGAGCAAATTTGTGATTGGATATAACAACATACTCGTCAACCTCACCAAGTGAATCAATGTCGTCAATAAGCCAGTCAAGTATTGTTCTTTCTCCCACCTCAAGCAAGGGCTTTGGAAAGTTTTCGGTCAAGGGATAAAGCCTTGTAGCATATCCCGCCGCCAATATTAAACATTTCATAAAAAACTCCTTTATAACTTAACTCCGTCAGCAGTATCGCAAATGTGCGAGGAATACTTGCCCTCAAGATTCGGGAAAGTCTTCAAATATTCGCGCTTGACTCTCTCGCAAATGCTTTCCTCATATGCAGGATCAATAAGCGCCATGCAGCACCCCTTAAAGCCCGCGCCCGAGAAACGACCGCCGTATATTCCGTCGGTTTCAAGCATAATTTCGTAAAGTTTTTTTAATTCAGGCGAGCCTGTTTCGTAGTTATATATAGACGAATTTCCGCTTTCAAATATAAGCCTTCCAAAAGCCTCTATATCTCCCCTGCGCCAAGCCTCAGCTCCCTTTTCAACACGCTCAAATTCGGTGTAAAAATGCTCCGCGCGCTTGCGCCAGTTGTCGGGAAGCCTGTCCTTATATTCCTCAAAAACATCTCTCGGAACGCTTCGCAAATATGTTTCGTCAAACTTGCCGTATTCCATACCCGCAAATGCCTTGAGTGCATAAGCCGCGCTGCGGCACTCGTCAACACGCATATTAAACGCCGATCCAGCCAGACTTCTCTCAAGTCCCGAGAAGAAAATAGCAATTTTGTAGGGCTTCATATCAGCGCGCTGAGGAATAAGCTCGTAGCTGTCGTCAAGCATATCCATATAAAGAAGATTATTCTTTCGCGAGTAAACCTCACAGCTCTGGTCAAGCTTTCCGCAAGACACACCTACATATTTGTTTTCGGCTTCTTTGGAAATAGTTATCATTTCCTGCTCTGTCAAGGTAATTCCGTTTATATGCGACAAAGCCGACAAAAAAGTTATTATTATAGCCGCCGACGAGGAAAGCCCGCCTATGGGCAGCTCGCCGTCAATAACCGCGCAAAGACCGCGACGCAAGGGGTAGCGCTTGTTAAGTGCTATAGTCGCACCGCGCAAGTGGTCTGCCCAATCGCCCTCTTTAACGGCAGGCGTGGAATTCACATGCCATTGCGCGCGCTTGGGGAACTGCATAGACTGAATTTCAATAATTCCGTTCTCCTTGGGTCCGTAAGCAATATGTATTCCCTTGTCTATAGCAAACCCCGTTATCTTTCCCATCTGATGGTCGCTGTGCGCCCCAAGCGGACATACACGGTATGGGGTTACGGCAATATTATTAGGCTCTCTTAAATAAATGTTCTCAAACGCCTTTTGAGCTTGATTCATTTTCTTCTCCCAAAATAAATTATTCTTTTGCAGATTATCTGCTTCCGTACATCTGCTGATAGTAGTTCTGATACTCTCCGCTGATAATGGTTTCCCACCAAGTGCGGTTTTCAAGATACCACTTTATGGTCATTTTAATTCCGTCAGCGAACTTTGTTTCGGGAAGCCAGCCAAGATCGGTATGAATCTTTGTGGGGTCAATGGCATATCTCATATCGTGGCCTTTTCTGTCGGTAACATATGTAATAAGCGATTCAGGCTTTCCAAGCTCCTTGCAAATAAGCTTTACTATATCGATGTTCCTCATTTCATTATGACCGCCAATATTATAGACCTGTCCAACACAACCGTTGTGAATAACAAGATCTATAGCCTTGCAATGGTCCTCAACATAAAGCCAATCCCGAACATTTATGCCCTCACCGTATACAGGTAAAGGCTTGTCGTTCAAGCAATTAGCAATCATAAGAGGAATCAGCTTTTCAGGGAAATGATATGGGCCGTAGTTATTGGAGCAACGGCTGATGGACACGGGAAGCCCGTATGTTCTGTGATATGCAAGAACAAGCAAATCGGCAGCCGCTTTTGATGATGAATATGGGCTGCTTGTATGTATGGGGGTTTCCTCTGTGAAAAAAAGATCAGGGCGGTCAAGAGGCAGGTCGCCGTAAACCTCGTCGGTTGAAACCTGATGATAACGCTTAATTCCGTATTTACGGCAAGCGTCCATCATAACCGCTGTACCCATTATGTTTGTTTCAAGGAAAACTCCGGGGTTCTCTATAGAACGGTCAACATGACTTTCCGCCGCAAAATTTACAACAATGTCAGGTGTTTCTTCCTCAAACAACTTATAAACTGCTTCTCTGTCGCAAATATCTGCTTTTACAAAACGGAAATTAGGGTTGTCCATAACAGAAGCAAGTGTAGAAAGGTTGCCAGCATATGTAAGCTTATCCAAACAAACAATTCTGTATTGCGGGTATTTCTTTATCATATGGAATATGAAGTTTGAACCTATAAATCCCGCTCCGCCGGTTACTATTACAGTCATATATTCTCCTCCTCAGCAAGGGCAATCAGATACTGTCCGTAATCTGTCATTTTAAGACCTTCTCCGATTTTCCTAAGCTGTTCTTTATTTATAAAGCCCCTTCTCCAAGCGATCTCCTCGATACACGAAACATAGAAGCCCTGTCTGTCCTGCACAGCCTCTACAAACTCCGATGCCTTAAGCATTCCCTGCGGTGTGCCTGTATCAAGCCACGCCATACCTCGTCCAAGAAGTGTTACCTTTAACTCACCCATTTCAAGATAAGCGTTATTTACTGCGGTAATTTCAATTTCACCGCGAGCCGAGGGCTTAACATTTTTAGCGATCTCTACTACTCTATTGTCATAGAAATAAAGACCGGGAACTGCATAATTGGACTTTGGATTTTTAGGCTTTTCCTCAATGGAAATTACATTTCTGTCATCATCAAACTCAACTACACCAAAGCTTCTGGGGTCCTTTACGGGGTAGCCGAATATAGTAGCACCGCTCTTGTTTTCCATTGCCTTGCGCAAAACCTTTGTCATATCCTGTCCGTAGAAAACATTGTCCCCAAGAATAAGACAAACGCTGTCATCTCCGATAAATTCTTCTCCCAGAATAAAGGCATCGGCAAGTCCTCTCGGTGACTCCTGAACCTTATATTTTACAGATATTCCTATTTGAGAACCGTCACCGAGAAGTCGCTCATATACGGGAGTATCCTCGGGGGTAGAAATTATCAATATCTCTCTGATACCCGCAAGCATCAGAATTGACAAGGGATAATAGATCAATGGCTTATCATAGATAGGCAATAACTGCTTTGATACAACTTTTGTCATAGGATAAAGGCGTGTTCCTTTTCCGCCCGCAAGAATAATTCCTTTCATAAGCGCGACTCCTTTTTATCTTAAAATTATTTCACAAATTCTGTCTACATCCTCAAGTGCCAGATCGGCGTACAGGGGAAGAGTTAAAACACGGGAGGCTATATACTCTGCAACAGGGGTTTTTTCTGTTCCCGCAGTATCATACGATGTATAACACTCAAATCCGTTTGTAAGAGGATAAAAATATTTTCTTGCAATAATATCCTTTGCCTGAAGCTTTTCAAACACCTGATCTCTGCTATATTTATATCCATCAAACACCACGGGGAAATATGCATAATTAGATTTTACACCCGCTTGCTCTTCACACAACTTTATTCCATCAACACCCGAAAGTCTTTCGCGATAACGCTCAACAACCGCCTTGCGCTTGTTTATCTCATCATTCAAATGTCGAAGATTGCAAATACCCATAGCCGCTTGAAATTCGTTCATCTTTGCGTTTCCGCCAATATATCGTCCGCATTCGCCGTTCAAGCCAAAATTTCTGTAATCGGTAAGAACCTGAACCAGAGCATCATCAGAATAACAAAGCGCTCCACCCTCTATGGTGTTATAGACCTTTGTAGCGTGAAAACTGAACATAGAAGCATCACCCATACACGCGGTACTGACTCCGTTATAGGTAACACCAAACGCGTGTGCCGCATCGTAAATCACTTTAAGCGAATGCTTCTTTGCTATACGCTCAATTTCCTCAACATTGCAAAGATTTCCATAAACATGCACAGGCATAATTGCAACAGTCTTATCACTTATCAGAGACTCTATTTTAGTTACATCTATAGTGTAATCCTCAGAGTTGATATCACAAAACACGGGGACAAGACCGCTTCTTGAAATTGAATGTGTAGTAGACGCAAAGGTAAACGGCGTGGTTATTACCTCACTTCCCTGCGGGAAACCCATTGCCTCAAGCGCATTTTCAAGCGCAAGATGACCGTTGGTATAGAGCGACACATGAGGAACACCCAAATACTTTTCAAGCTCGGCTTGAAGTTGATTATGCTTAACGCCCATATTGGTCAGCCAACGGCTGTCCCACAGCTCTTTTATCTCCTCACAATACTCCTCGTATGAGGGCATTGAAGAGCGTGTTACATTTATTTTTGACATTTTTATCTCCGAAGTCAACTTTTATTTTTTGATTTTCCCTTTTTAGAAGCAGCTAATGCGACCTCACCCTTAAGATACATCTTAACAATTCCGAGAAGAACTATTACCGATGTAATAACAACCAGTCGCGGATAAACTGTTTTGTAAATAAATGTACAAATAGCCGCCGCAGTATCTCCGCCAATTATCAGCGCAGCAATATATCCAAAGAAAGACAGCCCGCCAACAAACAAGGATATCATAATGCCATACCCAAATATCCATCCAAGAACATTTGCAATTTTATCTGTTATTTTTTTCATAGCCTTCCCTCCTTACAGTCCGATAATCGGAAGCCAGCCGAGAAGCACTATCACTTCCAGCAAATATTGAATCACAACCCACCACAAATCATTTTTTACGGTTTTGCTGTAATCGGATTCTGCTATGCTCATTCCCGCATACATACCAAGAGCCAAGGGGGGAGTTATACCGCACATTACTCCGCATATACAGGGCAGCATTGCTGCAACAAGCAGCGGATTGGCTCCGGCAGAAGCTAACAATGAAATAAATACAGGACCAAAAATAACAACTATTGATGAACCGGGAATAAGCATTCCCATAAAGCACGCAATCAAAGGAATAATCAGGCAAAGTCCCAATTTTCCCATATTAAAGCCGGCAATAAAGCTCTGCAACTCATCAGTAACATTTAAGGAAATAAACAGCTTTCCTATCATATATCCGAAGATACACGCCGAAATTGCGGGAGATATACTCTTCACACTTCCAGAAAACATTTTTGCAATCGCGTGAGGAGTAACCTTCTTTTTATCCTTGGCAATAATAATCGCATATATCGTAGCTATACCGGCAATAAAATAGAGAAGCGAGCTCGACAAATATTTTGCGCCGGTTGCTCCCAGTCTATCTGTAAAAAAGGTGTCCTTAAACATATAGTCAAGCACAAACGGGAGCAGAATAATTATGGGCAAAAGTAATCCCTGCCAGCTTTCCTTAAGCGTTTCTTTTAGGCTGGGCATATCCTCCTTTGCCATTGGCTTCACCTTATAATATTTACAAAAAGCAAAAACCGTAATAAGTCTTTGAAGAATAAACCAAAGCGAGCAGCCCCAGCATACAACCCAGAATTTTCCCGAGGTCATTTCAACCATAGGATAAAGCGCAGTAAACGCGCCAAGTGCCGCCACAATATTAGAGGACGGCGGAATCATATTTCCAAGATAGCTTGAGGTGCTTTCCACATTTGCAGCAAGCTCGGGGGGAAAACCCGACTTTTTCATGGCGGGAATTGTAAGTGTACCGGTTGCCATTACATTACCGGGGCCCGAGCCCGAAAGAGCTCCCATAAATCCGCTTGCTATAACAGATACATACCCCGCACCGCCGGGAACCCGTCCAAGTAATGCAAGAATTATGGATATAGAACCATCTATCACCTTGGTTTTTGTCATAACTACAGACATTGCGACAAAAACAGTCATGGAATATATAAGAGAGGTTTCAAGCCCTGACTTTATGTATTCCCAGATATTTGCCCATGTGCCTGTAACGGCGACAAGCGCGATAAAAGACAACAGAATTGCCTCATAAATCGGCCGCTTCAAAAGCAAAAACCAAATAAGTATAACCCCGAGCATAATGCCCAGATAAATAAATGCTTGTGGCATGTTTTGATCTCCTGATTTCTTTATTAAAATTCCAAATCTGTAAAAAGCTCTCTCTTGGTCATATCGCTACCTTTATCATCAAGCACACGAATTCGAGAAACAGCCTCTATATGCTTTCTGTTTGCATCCTCAACTGTGTCTGCCTGAACAGTAAAGCCGGCGATTCTATCTCCACTATTTTCAATAGTATCAAATTCGGCGCCCTTCCACTTGAAAAGATAGTAGTCGGATATAATGCCCTCTTTCTTAAGCTCCTCAAAGCCCTCAAGTCGGTCAAATCTACCCGGATTACAGTAAATAAATTCGTTAGCAATATATCCGTTTTCGGGGCTAACCTTGTCCACATGAGGCTTTTTACCTATTGTCAGGTCAACAACCGCAGAAATCACATCAAAGCCCGACGCCTTTTTAATAAGCAGATATTTTACGCCCCCGCCCGTTCTTGCGCTGAACTCCAGCACAAATGCGCGTTCTCCGTCTGTTATCATCTGAATTAACATAGGAGAATTTTTCAATCCGAAGGCATCTGCAATCTGTTGTGCTATGCCGCGAACCAGCTCGTGAACAGCCTCAACCTTCTTTGCCGAATATCTTCCTCTGAAAATGACAAATTTATCATTGTTAGCGATTTTATCAAGCGAGGAAACAGACAACAAGTGAGCAACACCGTCTTCTACATAAACATCTGCACTAAGTTCCTCACCGTCTATAAATTCCTCAACAATAGCCGTATCGGTTCGGCTAAGCTTAACCGCTTCCTCAAAAGCAATCTTTAGCTCAGCAAAATTCTCTACCCTTTTTACGCCCTTCGAGCTGTTACAGTCAACAGGCTTAACAATAAGCGGATATCTCATATCATCTATCTGCGTCGCATCAAGCTCTGCCATAATAACATGCTTTGCAGTCGGAATGTTATTCTCAACAAAAACCTTTTTCATATACTGCTTGTTGGTAACATTCAATGCCGTTTGATAGTCTATATAACACGGAAGTCCAAGGTTTTCCGAAACCTTTGCAACAGTAAGTAACGCCTGGTCTGTACAAGCAGTTATTAAAAAATCTACCTTTTCCCTCTCGGCGATCTGGGTTATAGCGTCAATATCAAGCGTTGACGCCCTATAAAATATATCCGCATACGGCTTTGCTACCGGATTTTCATACCAATCGGCGAGAACGGTCGTTATTCCTCTTGAGTTCAACTCCCTCAACAAGGCGATCTGGGGAAATCCCCCCGCTAAAACCAAGGCTTTCATCTAACTGTTGTTTCTCCTTTATCTTATTGATTTCACATTTACAATGATAATTTATGATTTATTTGCTTCTCTTTTTCAAATAGCTTTTGCCCACAGAAAATACATATGTAAAGCTTTCAAGCTTAAACAACGCCGATCCGCCAACATATATCAATATTCCAAGGGGAACTTGTATAAGAAGCATAACATATTCATTTAATGGCAAAAGGGTTACACAATATACAACCGCTCCCATAACAACTGAAAGTGCTATTTGAGGAAGCATGTCCTGCATTTGGTTCAAATAACTGTAGCCAAGAAGTTTTTTGTTTGGGGAAGCATTGATAATTTGGGATAAAAATGTAGTTATTAACAAACTATAAGCCATAGCCTCAACGCTCACCCACATAGTTGCCAAAAGAGCAACAACACCCACAACTTTTTTTAACACCTCTAATCGTAAAAACATATCGCTTCGTCCCATAGCCTTTATCGCATTAAGGTTAGCGGTATGAATAGGATAAAACGCATATGTAAAGCAAAAAACACGCAAAAAAAGTACACATGGCAACCATTTTTCAGTTAAAACAATCTTAACGATAGGTTCTGCGCAAATAGCCAGTCCCATCATCATCGGCATCATTATGTAAGTGCTTGTTTTTATTGCACGCCTCGCCATCGCCTTAACACGATCTCGATTATCCTGTTCAGAAGCCATTACAGGATGTAATACACTATCAATTGATGAATTTATATTCACAGCTATAAGATGAGGAAACTGGTTGCCTTTATTATAAAAAGCCAAATCATTTGTTGTATACATTTTACCAATAATAAGCTGACGAAAGTCTCTGTAAACAGTATCTATCAGGTTAGAAGCCAACAACTTCCAACCGAATGAAAACAACCCCTTAAGCCGCTGCCACGAAAACATCGGCTTGGGACGCCATCTTACGGTAACCCAAAGTATTATCGTGCCCATAGCAAGGTTACTAAGGTTCTGTGCTATAAGAGCCCAAACGCCATATCCTGCATATGCCATTCCGATTCCAATTCCTGCGGAAAGAATAGTTCCGCCAATAGTAGAATAAAAAAACCGCTTAAACATCATATGTCTTGAAACATATGCTTGCTGAACATTTTTCACACCTGAAATCAAAAGCGTTAAACTTGACACTCTTACAATCGGTACAAGCTCGGGAAGTTCATAAAAATCGGCAATAAGCGGAGCACCCACAAACATAACGGCATAAAGCACCGCGCACACAAGCATATTGAAATAAAATACAGTTGAAAAATCCAGCTCATCCGCATTCTTTTTCTGAATCAACGCACTTCCCAAACCACTATCAACAAATACCTGCATAATAGTTGTAAACACAGTAACCAATGCTACCGTACCATACACCGCAGGATTAAGCAATCTTGCCAGAACTATTGAAACAACAAAGGTTACGCCTTGCGCCCCGATGCGCTCCATAAAACGCCATATAAAATTAGTTAAAACCTTCTTACTATCCATAAAATAATTTATTTTACCAACCTTCTATTGTGTTTGTGTTTTATCCTTGTAAATTAACATGTGCCTCAATTTTTTAAAAACGCTTAATAGTCCCAAAACATCCTTGTCTGAATTACAATTTCAAACCTCTTAAATCTTATATGATTTTATGTAAATTAAGTTTTCTTCCCACCTTTTTGATAACATTTAAGACAAATCTTTTGAAAAAACGGTAGTATGCCAAGAATCTATATCTGAAAGACACACTTTTGAAAACTTCTCTCAATTCATTTCTGTCTACTTTTATACCATTTATGTAAATACAAGACAGAACCGCCGCCAACCTATTCGATTTTAATTCAGTAAGATTGTATTTATCGTCGAAATATTTTGTTAAATTATCTACAATCCTAAAATACATTTTTGTATAATATAACAGTTTTGTCTTTTGTTGGGCAGAATAGCTTGTGGCATCATTTAAGCCACTTCGGTGTGCATGGGTTACATCCGGAAGAACAAATATAGGACCCCTGTCATAAAACACAACTCTGCTTATAATATCCCCCATAGTCGGTTCTGCAAAGCGAAGTTTTCTGTACCTCTCATCACTTTCAAGATCATGTCGTCGATACATTATTGTATTTCCGTGAATTATCATTCCATTACGCAAATAATCCTTTAATGTATATGTTCTATTTACTTGCCATCTCAAAAGGCTAATTCGAGGGTTTTCCCCATTAGGATCCACCAAAACAGAGTTGGTAGCGACTGCAGAATATTCTGGGTGTGAATCCAAAAAATCCACTTGCTTTTGCAACTTTTGATCATTTATCCAAAAGTCATCTCCCTCGCATGAGGAAATATATTGTCCCCTACAATGCAATTTTATGTTAAAGCTATTTTTAGATGCACCAAGATTCGCTTCATTGATAAGTGGAACAATAATATCGGGATATTTTTCCTTGTACTCGTTAATAATCTCAGCTGAACCGTCATTTGAACAGTCGTCCCCAATCACTATCTCATATCTAAAATTTACCTTTTGATTTAATATTGAATCAAGGCATTGCCTTAAATATTTTGCGTGCTTATAACAAAGCACCGATACACTAACCTTTATATTATTTGTGGACTCCATATGATATTTCTCCATATTTTATACTTATCTATCTAAAATTTAATTCTTTTAAAGAATAGCCTTCTTCAATAACGCCCCTTTAATATGCGAATACGCCATTAACGCTATATTTTTTGCAAATTATAAATCACTTTACCAATCTATTCATCTAATATGCCTTTCAAAAACAGTTCCCTGTGAGCCTCACACTCAACATAATTTCTGATCGCTAATTTTCTTTTTTTTGAGACTCTATATTTCAACTTATGTCTACACAATTTATTTATCACCTTAAAAACAATGCCCATACTATCCAGCTTAATTAGATATGAATTACGCATTTGAAAAGCAAACTTTTCATATTCCTTTTTGATAAACTCATTACTCTTGATGCCTTCAGAACGAGATTCAAAGCCGGCTAAAATTATTTTTTTCTCATTTTCATCAGCCAATCTAACACCATTTCCTTTTTTTGAAAGAGGAATATAATCTATTTCTCCAGACTCTATCTCAATAGATATAAGCAATGATGTCTTCCAAAACTCACTTTCAGAGTGATCAAACAAGAAATTGCCTTGACCGTACACTATTGTACCGTCTTGATATTTTTCCTCACAACCAACACAATGGCTATGCTGACACACAACCAGATTGGCCCCTTTTTGCACCATTTTGCGACAAACCTTTTGAAGATTTGGAGAGGGATATCTATAATGCTCTTTTCCGCCGTGATACAGCACTATTACATAATCACACAGGGGGGTTAATTCTGAAATGTGATCAAGAGACTCCAACGGATCAAACGGGTTAGCCCCCATTTTAGCCTCTTCTGCAATAGAAAATTCATGTTCCGCACAAGCATAAACACCAATTTTTTTGCCTTCTAATTCTATAACAATTGGTTTTTGCGCTTCTTCAAGATTTAACCCACCGCCAAAATAAGAAATTCCGCTTTCATCCAACGCCTTTAGCGTTGATAAAAAACCATTTTCTCCCTGATCCATAATGTGGTTATTTGCTATGGTAACACAATCCACCCCAAGAGCCTTATAACCATTAATTGCTTTTGTTGGTACAGCAAGGGCGGGGCCACATTTTTCTATCGGAGACAGAACATCGGTTAACGGTGTTTCCAAGTTGAAAATTCTATAATCAGCAGATCTCAAAATATCCAGTAATTCTCTACCGACAAGTGCCTTAGCATCCCCCCCTGCAAACAACTCTGCATTGGAGGTTGTAGGTACAAGATCTGCACCAATCAATAATTTCATATAATTTCTCCTATTCCTTGTTGTCCATAGGAAGTTCTATCCAACTTCCCAACTTAAAATCCCATTCCTCAGGTTCAAAAGGAACAAGTCCGCAGAAATGGAAAAATGTAAGTTCTCCAAAATACACCTTGCCATTCACCTCATAAAAATCAACACGAACATGAGGAATCCCTTTTGAAAGTTTTGCCGCCAACGCTTTCATTTCCTCAAAACATTGTGGCTTTGCAGGTAAGATGCTCGCATTGGGATGTCCCTGCTTAAATGGCAATCTATTATAATCGGAATCAAAGAAATCAAATTTAACTTCCTCATTCTGTTTTTGTCTTTCTGTAGCAACAAACAGCATTTTTACTTCACCGTCAAAACAGAAGAATTTATAATCGCGTAACTCGGCCGTTCTTGTATCTTCCATATACTGCTCAGCAATAACTCTGGGCTTTACATTTTTATATGGCCATTCACGCCCCCACCAATACAAGTTTTTCTTCATCTTGCACTCTATTTTTTTTCTTGCCGCCTTATAATCAAAGCTCTTTTTATACTTACATATTACCACACTTCCCGAATCGTGAGTACATTTAAGAACAAACTGCTCGGGAAGCAAATCAAAATCAATTTCATCAAAACTGTTCCACACACCAAGCAAAGGAATAAGATATTCCTCCCCAATAGTGTTGGCAACATATTCCCTCACCAAATATTTATCAACCAACTTGTTATATTGGGGCTTTCTATCGTTGAGTTTCAACCAGTTTAGTTTTTCGTTAAATGTTAATGGATTTTTTAAATTAAGCTTTTTTCCAAATTCCAACCTGTAACGAAGTTTCAAGAAGCTTTTATCGGACAAAAACCTCATACTGACAAGAAGCCGAACAAACAATATTTTAGGATTATTAATTACATTAAGTAATTTCTTCATATTTGTTACTCCTTTGCATATATAACCACAAACTTATTAATGCCATCAAAGTCATAGCATCCTTTGAATAATAGTTAACCATTCCATAACCGCCTAAAAACGTCCACAAAAACAAAACCAACATAACAGGGTATAATTTTTTAGTCTTGTCTATTTTTATAAATTCCTTTAAAGCAATTAAATAGGGGAAATAAAAGATCACGAACCCTACTATTCCAGTATTCATCAATATTTCTATAAAATTATTATGAGAATATGTATTAAAATAATTATATGAAGTATATAGGCCCTTACCAACAAGAGGATTTTCCTTAAACACCTTCCAACCTATTTCAATCATTTCAAAACGCGTTTCGGCAGACTGGTCCAATTCGCCCGTTCCTCTCAGTCCATCTATAAGAGACATAAATCTATCGCTTGCCGTCGAAAACAACGAATTGTAAGAAATCAAGCTATATAATGCAAACACTATAACCGCGGCAAACAATACTCCAAAAACCGATTTTATAGCATTCTTCCCGCTACTCTTCAAAGACACTATTGCAAATGTACCAAGCAACAATAGTAACAATACCTTTCTTGAGGCGCTTAACAAGCCAAAAGTAAAGGTGATTATAACTATTGCTATATAAAACAGTTTTTTATAATTCAGCATTTTTTCATTTAGAAGAAAATACAAAGATATAATATAGCCTATTGCAAAGGAGATTCCTACAGAGTTAGAATTTGAAACCTCATCGCCTACACGAATACTATTTTCACTCTCTACAATTACGCTTATAATATCAACTCCGTAAATAGATAGCATGTATATAAATTGAACTAATGCAGAAACAACAAAAGCCTTAAGTAAAAATTTAATATCATCTTCGCATTCCACTACTAATATCACTACAAAAGCAACAATAAGCATAGATATATAACCGATAAAAACCGTGTTAACCTTAGAGACAGGAGCCGTAGAATATAATTTTGCAAAAAACAAAATTACACCATATAAAATTAGACTTCCAAGTAAAGCGTTGTTCTTGACAGTTACCCCATTTGTCATACAATATAGCATTCCACAGCCCAACACAACAAACAATCCAATTCTATTTATTGTAGGCTCTGTTGCTGTTGTAAATATAATTATATATATGAACAGTACAGCCAATGTTGTTTTTTTGAAATTTTTCTGTTTCATTTTCATTTTCCTTTTTTTGCAACTTTCTCTACAATGTTTTTCCATTGAGGATAAACACTTAAAGGATTAAACTTATCAATTACATTAACAGCATTTTTAGAAAAAGCAGATGCCTTCTCATTGTTGCCTGCCAATTCAGTCATTTTTTCCGCCAACTGCATATAATCTCCACGAGGAACTATAAAGCCATTATGATCATTTTCAATTATCATTCTTGCCCCCCCCGGACTACAGTCTGTGGATATACAAGGCAAGCCTATTGCCTCCGCCTCCAAAAGCGCATTAGGTACCCCCTCGTAATCAGAAGTTAAGACAAACATTCCTGCGTCTGCAATCTGTCCCAAAACATTCTTTTGCGCACCCATAAAAATCACCTTATCATCTATACCAAGCTCAAAGGTCATTCTCTTAACTTTTTCTTCATCGGGACCATCGCCATAAAACTCCAATATATATTCAGGATGGCTTTCTAAAAAAATTTTAAAAGCTTTAAGCATTATATCCTGCCGCTTTTGAATAAGTTCCATTCTGGCAACATGAACAATTGTTTTCTTTCTTTCTCCAATATACTGCGCGCCTTTCAAATCGTCAGGAATAGAGTTAACAATAACAACACCTTTTTTTTGACATTTTTTCGGATATAATTCTTTCGCTCCATCACTTTGAAAAACATATCCATCAGCCAAATGAAGTATATATTCTACACAATGCACAAACAGCCCACCGTTTTTTCTTCTACTATATGGATCGGCACGCTCTGAAAGCAATACTTTGGTTTTTGTTCCCTTTGACGCTAATGTTATCATGTAATTTGAAGGATGCAAAAAAGCTATTGCAACATCATACTTACCATTCTTCAAAAAGGCATGAAGCTTGATGATTTGACCTATAATTTCTATAGGCTTAAACTTGTGCTTAAATAATGGATCATGAATGTGATTTATTTTTTCATCCAAAGGCTGTGAAATATTATCATTTCTGAATGTCAAAAAATCCACTATATGATCTTTACTTAACGCATTTGCTATATCAACAATCATTTTACAACCGCCACCATAACTAATATCCGTATTAATAAACAATATTTTCATTTTTATTATCTCTTTCCACTATGTAATTTGTTATTTGACACTACAAATACTTTCAACACCGGCCAAACACTATAATACTATAATA
>JAZRHS010000084.1:0-7626 GCA_045644865.1 Eubacteriales bacterium
TTTCTATGACGAGGGCGATGCAACAGTAACCTTCAGCCGAAAACGCAACAATGTTAATCTTGAAGTTACGATCTATGCGGCAAACACCCTGTTCCGCAGCGAAACCGAGGACGAAACCTTCCAGAATGCTCTCGACCGCTCGGTTGATACGATCGAACGCCAGATACGCAGAAACAAGACAAGACTTGAAAAAAGACTGCGCGACGGAGTGTTCGACACAGGCTATACTGCCGATGACTATATAGACGAAGAGCCCGAGTTCAGAATAAGAACAAAAACCTTTTCCTTTAAGCCTATGTCGGTTGAGGAAGCTATACTTCAGATGGAGCTTCTTGGCCACGAATTCTTTGTTTTCACCGATCAGGAAAGCGAAGACACCTGCGTTGTATATAAGCGCAGGGACGGCGACTACGGTCTTATAGTTCCCGAGAAATAATTTGATAATTCACCGTGCCTGCCGCATAAGCGGCAGGCACTATAAATGAGGTATCCTATGAAAATTCTTATCGCATATTCAAGCAAAAGCGGCACAACCAAAGAGTGTGCAGAAATGCTTGCGGAAAGACTTGCAAGCAACGATATTACCCTTGCCTGCCTTGAGGAAGGCTCGCCCGACATCACGGGCTTTGATATAGCCATAATCGGCGGATATGTGAGAATGGGTAAGATAAGCAAGAATATGCGAGGCTATATAGCCGCAAACGCCAATCTTCTTGACGCCACAATGCACGCTTTTTTTATCTGCTGCGGCCTACCCGAAAGCACCGAATATTATTTTGAAAAGGCAATTCCCAAAAAGCTGCTTGACAGCTCTATCTCCAACACCTGCTTTGGGGGCGACCTCAGAGTAAGTAAGCAAAAGGGCTTTGACAAATTTGTGGCAAGACTCGTGCTTAACGAAATAAAAAGCAACAACGCCGATGCTGACAGAAACACCGATATGAGTGTTCCCGCCATTTTGCCCGAAAACATTTCGCGTTTTGCCGACGAAATCAGACACTCATTTTGAATTTGTATATCAATTACAAGTCGCTCACCTCATTTTTGTGCATTTTCACCATATTAAAGTTCTTGACAAATGACAACTTTTGTGGTATGATATTTAGGTAACGCGTATGCCCCATTAGCTCAGGCGGTAGAGCACTTGACTTTTAATCAAGGTGTCCGGGGTTCGATTCCCCGATGGAGCACCAGTAAAAGAGCAAGTCAGAAGACTTGCTCTTTTATTTCCAATACTGATTTAATATGCCTGCATAGTTAAATGGATATAATAGCCCCCTCCTAAGGGGTAGTTACAGGTTCGATTCCTGTTGCGGGTGCCACAAAAGGCGATACCGAATTTCGGTATCGCCTTTTATCTTTTTTATTCAACATCAAAGCCAAATCTGACAAAGCAGAATTTGTCCTTAAGATAGGTTTCGCATTCGCCATCCTTCCAGCGCTTTTCGCCTGTGAATTGATTAGGGCCGACGAGTATACATTCAATACTGTTGTTGTGAAGCGGTCCGAGAAGATTTCGGTAAGCGTTAGTCAGTTTAATTCTTATCTCGTTCTTACCTGCCACAAGATATTCAGAAAGGTCGCAATGGTCAGAGAACATAAGTTTGCCCGCCGCCTTTCGGTTAACCTCAATTTCGGCAACGGCATACCTTCCCTTAAGCTTAAGCTCTGTGGGAGCGTTTGCTCTGTATTCGTACTCACCGACAAGCTCCAGCGTTCCGCCAAAGAAGGGGTATCCCTCGGTAATAACATTGGTGGGGTCTATACTCTCGCTCTGCTTTGTAAGGACAAAATCACCCGAATAAGCATAGGCTGTGCTGAAAGCGTTCTCGTGAGTTTCAAAAAGCGCCCTGTCGGTCTTAACGGCAAAGTCGCCAAACAGGTAAGCGCACTCTATCTCGGAGTCAAAGCTAAGGCAGTTTCTCAAGGTTTCGGAACCCTCCGAGAAAAGCACATCATAAACCTGCTGTCTTTGGAAATAATGAACAGAATAGCATATCTCGTTCTCGCCCACCTTTACAAGACTTGTAATATCAGCGGCAAGGAAGCGGGAGTCAATGAACCTGCTTTCTCCAAGCTCAACAGGCGTTCCGTTTACCGTTACGCTCTTATAGTCAAGAGGCTCGCAAACATAATTCAGGCTATCGGGAATCTCCGCTGTCTTAAAGCTATGCTTTATGTAGAGGTCGCCCTCATAGCGATTACGAAACAGCTCGTCCTTAAGCTGCATAAGCGGAATCTCGCCAACATAATTAACTCCGTCAAAGGAGTAGGAAAGATTGTCAAAGCAATATGCGTTTACAGGCTTCTTCGCCAAACGGAACTTGCCCTGGGGCTTAAAGGTCTTTACAAAGCCCTTGAACTCGGCAAGAGGCCTTGCCTCTACCTCGTCGCTCTCTACCAGCATAAACGACTCGGATGAGTCAATATTAACAAGCACCTTAAAGTCGTCGCCGTCAGCCTCTCCGTAAAGAGGAAGGGGCTTAAGCGAGAGAATGTCAAGCTTAACAAGGTTCTTGCAGTTCTTTACTCTTATTTCAACCCTTTCAAGGCTGTCCTTCTTATGATTTGTAACAAAGATTATTCTTCCCTCTTCGGTGTTTCTTGTCTGGATTCTCACCGCAGGAATATTTTTGCCATCGCAGGAGATTGCAACAGTCCTCTCTCCCACAAGCTCCTCAAAGCTCATATTTGACTTGAGCCAGGAAAGGTCTGCCTCGCGGGCATCTATAAGCGTGGGCGCGTCGCCCTCGCAATATACCTTGCCCCCATTCTCCACAAATTTCTTAAGAAGCGCCGCTGTGCTTGCCGCAAGGGTTTCTATGGGGGGAATTATCACCTTATCGTAAGTGCAAAGACCAAGCTTAATGGTAGCACCCTCAACACTTGCCATATCCTCAAGCATAGTTTCGTCCCCGTAGTGATAAGCAATCTGATGACAGGAGATCTTATCCGAAAAAGCCTCAAACGCCTGTTCAATTTCCTCAATAGATGCCGCACCCACATCGCGCTGATATTCCATATATGCTTGACGAATAGGATGGATAACAAGGGTATCGGCATATTCCTTGCCAAGAGAAAGCATATATCCAAGGTGGTTATAATAGATATTAAAGTCCTTAAGGTGCTTCTGCCAGGGAAGATACTCAGAATAATGCAAGGGATAGTCGCGCTTTCTCTGACCTCTTATGGAATAGGGGTAGAGGTGCTGACACATCATATTTACGCCGCCCGAGTACTGAAAATCCGCAATATTTTTAAGCTCCGAGGGCAGAACATCCCAGCCGCAGCAGGCAAAGGTTTCACTTATCGCCTTGTCGCGGCCTGTCTGGGCGCAAACCGAGCCAAGCTGTTTTGACATAAGGTCAATTTTTTGAGTATTTCTACCAAGCCAGTCCACACCGGGAATATGCTCATAGCAATAGAAAGGCATAACACCGCCGCAGCAGAGCATCTGACCCGCAAGCTTTTCTTCTGCAATAGCGTGGCCTGTAAGCTGACAGCCGTTTGCCTCGCACCATTCATATACCTGCTTTACAAAGCTGTTTATAAAGAGCCTGTGAATAAGCAAATGGTAGTCATATCTGAAATGACGATAGCCCTCGCACTTAACGAAAAGCTTGACAAGACCGTCAAAAACATCGTATCCGTAAGCATTTGAAAATTCCTCGGGAATAACCACCGACCAAGGAGTCGCACTTCTGAAATACTGAGGCTCATCGGTAAAGAAGCCGGGCATTACCGTGCCGAAATCCTCTTTCGCAATATGCTTTTTGTAGTCCTCGTGAGTGGACTCAATAAACTCCTCAATAACTCGCTTGTTAAGAATATCAATGTAAGAGGAGTCATATCCCACAGTAAGCACATAGTACTCCGAAATCCCATCAACGGGAGCAAAAACACGCTCCGATTTGTTATCAATCAGGGTATAAACCGCAAGGTATTCCCCTTCCGGAAAGCTCTCACTTTTTTCGCACTTAAGGTACGAAGCGTAATTTTCGGGCTTTTCCAAGACCCTTCCACCGCCAAAGCCCGAGGGCCAGCCGTTCTCGTCATAAGACCAAGCCTCCATACCGAGCTTTTTTGCCTCGTCGATGCAAGCGTGGATGGCGCTATACCACTCGTCAGAAAGATACTCGGTTTCAAGTCCCATTCTTGCGTGCATAAAGAAGCCCTTCATCCCAAGCTCATACATATTATTTATCTGCTTGCGAAGCTCGCCCTCCTCAAGCTTATCGTTCCAGCTCCAGAAAGGAATTGAACCGTGAGAAAGCGAATTTTTTTCCACATCGTGAATAAGATTTTTAAGCATATCGCCCCTCTTATATAAAATTTATAATTAGTCCTGTAACATAAACCGCCGCGCTTGCCCCAAGAGCAACCACGATAAGCGAACGGTTAAGGAATGCCAAAAGACACGCAACCGCAAGTCCTACGGCGGCAGTAATAACGCTTCCCGTAGAATAGAAAACATCGGGAATTACCATAGCGCTAAGCACCGCGTAAGGAAGATAGTAAAGCAGACTTCTGACAAAGCGGTTTGTTATCTTCTTTCTGAACAACACAAAGGGAGTCATTCGGATAAGATAGGTAACGCCCGCCATTACGAGTATGTATATAATAATGTGAATTTGGTTGTTCATTACTCTTCCTCCTCGTCCTTAATCGGGAAAAGCAGCGCGGCAACCACCGCGGCGGCTATTGCCGAAATAATTATTGCAAAGCCCGAGGTTATAGCAGAAAACAATGGCACAAAGCCAAGTGCAAGGCTGATAGCTATTGCTATAAGCGCCGCCACAAGCACTCCGCGCTCTTTCTTTGCGGGGGGAATAACTATAGCCACAAACATTCCGTATATGGCTATTCCGAGAGCATTGTTTATGTCAGCGGGAAGAATGTTGCCCGCCACCGCCCCAAGAAGCGTACCCAAGCTCCAGCCGATAAAAGGAAGCAGGATAAGTCCATACATATAGACAGGCTTTACCCTTCCCTTTCTTGACGACGCCACACCAAATATTTCGTCGGTTACACCAAAGGCGGCAAGCAGCCTGTGAGGCAAGGTGAAGCTTTTGTCAAGCTTTTGAGAGAGCGAAATGCTCATAAGAAAATATCGAATATTTATGGTAAACTGCGTCAGAGCCATTTCAAGCAACGAGCCAAGGGCGAGAATTACTCCAAGCCCCGCTACCTGACCTGCCGAAGTTAAATTTGTAAGTGAAATAAGCACGGCGTAAAAAGGCGACACTCCGCCGTTTACCGCGCTTATTCCAAAGCCGAAGGATACCGACAAATATCCAAGGGCAATGGGTATACCGTCCTTAAGTCCGCTTTTGAACAGACCTCTTTTTTCTATGTTCATTTTTGACCTCTTAATATTTTAATACATACATTCCTATTTTACTATATTTCCCCTTAAATTTCAAGGCTTTTATAAAAAAACAAGAAAAGTTTTAAGGAGCCGCCCCAAAAAACCTTTCTTGTTTGTTCTAGCGCCAACATCACATCAACGCAAACATATCACTCAATTATATGTATCTTAATATCGCCCGTATCGGTGATAATGTCGCATCTTCCACCGCTTACAGAATCAGGAACATTCACGCGTCCCGTGTCGGTTTGGGCAAAAATTGTCTTTTCTGAAATAAAGCTACCCTCAACATCTCCCGTAGAAGTTTTTACCGATATTCGGGATGCATCGCAGGCATCAAAATTCACATCACCCGTGCTTCTTTTTATAGAAAAAGTCCCTGCGGCAACAACATTCTTAAGAGATACATCACCCGTGTTTCCTTTTGTGGTGAAGTCTTTACAGGTAACATCCTCAAGCAGCGCCACGCCTGTGGTTACTTCAAGCGTGATGTCGCCCTCGCAAGCAACATCCAGAACCTTCACTCTGCCGGTTGACACCGAAAGCACAAGCTCGCCCGCTGATATGCCACCAACATTGATTTCTCCCGTGCTTGACGAAACCTTAACACGCTCAAAGCCAAAGCCGCCCGACATATCCACATCTCCCGTGCTTAACTTAACAGAAAGCCCGCCGTATTCCCCCTCGGGAAGATAAACGGTTATCTTGGAGGTTTCAAAATTTATACCGATATGATCATACCAGCTTTTAGTGTCCTCAAGCTTAATAGTAAGCACACCGTCCTTGACCGCCACCAGATGCTTTCCATTCTTCTCCTCGCGGCAAACCACGGTGGTCTTTTCGTTTTCCGACTTCACAAAAACAATGTCAGCCGTGTCGGTAATCACCAAAATGTCCTCAAAGCCCTCGCCTATTTCGTGTTCGTTTGTTTCGTATTCCACGGTGGACAATTTTTCAAAATCCCACTCAAGATACGCCATTACTCCAAGGAAGAGAATAACTCCGCATAACACAAGGACAGATGCCGCAATCAACCATATTTTTGTCGCCTTGCTCATTTTGTATCCCCCTTTCCGACAAAGCATTTCTTAATACAAAAAGCAATCTTCTTTGCAAGAATACAAGTCCACCTTGTAGCCGCTTTGCACGCGTAAAACATAAACACCAAAAGTCCCGCGCAAGCCAAGCCTCCGCCAATGCAGGCAAGACCTACAGCCAAATTGCCAAGCACAGCAAAGCCAATTCCGCCTACGATCAAGCCAAAGGCAGAGCCTGCCAATGAGGCAAACACCGCCCAAAGCGAAATGACCGCCGCCCAAACAGAGGTGTAAAGTGAAACAATTACCGCAAACGCCGAAATAATCAACGAAAGCCATATAGGCGAGCCAATAACTATCAACGCAGTTGCCCACGCCCCAAGCCTTCTTCTCGTCTTTATCCTTTCCTTGGCAAGCTTGGCAAGGGGAATTTCGCCTATTATCTGCAAAGTAATATCGTCCACAGACCCAAGACCCGAAACAGCCTCTTCTTCAGAAAGCCCTTCCTCTATCCTGTCGTCTATAATTTCGCTATAGAAGCCAAGCCGTTCTTCAATATCAGACTTAGGTAAGCCCGACAATCTTGCTCCCAGAGCCGTAATAAACTCCTGCTTATTCATTATCCTCGCCCTCCTTTGTAACAAATCTGTAAATCGACATAACCTCGCGCCACTCGTCCTTGAAGGCTTCAATACGCCTTGCTCCGCCGTCTGTAATGCGGTAGTATTTTCTGAGCCGACCACAATGCTCCGCCGATCTCACCGTCAAAAGCCCCAAAAGCTCAAGTCGCTTCAAAATGGTATATAGTGTCGATTCAGACATTTCAATATAAGGCTTCATATCCTTTATTATCTTGTATCCGTAGGACTCGCCGTCCTTTATGGCAGCCAACACACAAACATCAAGCAAACCTCGCTTTAATTGAATATCCATCGCATACTCCTCCTTACATAATACATCATATCACGAAGTATACAGGTTGTCAAGTGTTTTTCCTGTTTTTGTTGACTTTTCGGATTTTTGTGGTGCGCTCGTCGATATAACCCGAGGTTCGTGAAGCACAGAACTCAGTCCGGAAGCCAAATAAATATCCACCCGCGTAGCGGGTGGTATTTCATTTTCGGGCATAGCCCTAATAATACTGGCGGCGCACAAGTGCGCTTTAGATTGGCCTGCCAGCCACGCAATTATTACTTACTACCCATAAATGGGTCCCGTGGG
>JAZRHS010000085.1:0-7531 GCA_045644865.1 Eubacteriales bacterium
GTATGAAGAAAACCACGAAAATATAATAATTTGAAAATAAAAGAGGTAAATTTACTATGTCAGGACACAGCAAATGGGCTAATATTAAGCACAAAAAAGAAAAGACCGACGCGCAGAAGGCAAAGGTCTTTACAAAAATCGGTAAGGAAATTTCTATTGCTGTAAAAGAGGGCGGCGGAGATCCTAACTCTAACGCAAAGCTTCGCGACCTTATCCAGAAGGCAAAGGCAAATAATGTTCCCAATGATAATATTGAGAGAACAATAAAGAAGGCGCTTGGCGCAGGGGGCGAGAACTATGAGGAGATCGTATACGAGGGCTACGGTCCCGGCGGAGTTGCGGTAATAGTTGTAACTACTACCGATAACAGAAACAGAACCGCAGGCAATGTTCGTTCCTACTTCTCCAAATACCACGGCAATATGGGTCAGACAGGAAGCGTAAGCTTTATGTTTGAGGACAAGGGCGTTATCGTTATCGCAAACGAGGACGGCGATATTGACGAGGACAAGCTTATGGAAACCGCTCTTGAGGCGGGAGCAGAGGACTTTATGGCAAACGAGGATTCCTTTGAGATTTACACAGTTCCCGAGGATCTCTACGCTATAAACGACGCGCTTGTAGCTTCAGGCTATTCTATTGCCTCGGCAGAAAAGAGCAAGATTCCCTCTAATTATGTTACTCTTGACAATGAGGACGATATTAAGTTTATGAATCTCCTTATTGAAAAGTTTGATGACGACGACGATGTTATGGAAGTATACCATAACTGCGAAAATTGCGACTAAAAATAAAAACAGCAGAGCAACAAGCTCTGCTGTTTTGAACTGATTTAATTTTTGTTTTTTCGTTTGGCGGTTGTGAAGACCTTGAAGTCCTTGCTTCCCGCATAATAAGCCACCCAAGAGGTGATTATCAAGGGAAGGGTGATAAGGAAATACATAAACCACAGGGAGTTGAGCGAAACACCGCCTACCTTAAGGGCGAGAAGACCTGTGTACATTCCTTCTGTAAGCAGGGCAATTACCTTTGCCACCGCGCCAATAGAGCCGAAAAACTCGCTTGACTTGAAGGATATACCAAGTGTTATGAGAATTGCAAGTAAAAAGTTTATTGTGCTTGCCGCAAGTCCCATATAAAGCCCTTCACGACGGGTAAATCCCTGATCACCGCGTTCAAGAGCACGAATGTCCTTGTATCCAAGCTCCCATATTTTAGCGTATATGAGATAAAGGTAGAATAATATCGCAAAAATGCTTGTACAGGTCTGCAGGGTAGAGTGGTTGGCTGCGGTAGCCAAAGCCAATGCCGTTCCGAAAATTGAAATGGCAAGCTGTGTAATGAGCATATGGACAAGATCGTAGGATCTCTTTTTCAAAAAACCAATCATATAATACCTCGCGCGTAATATAGAAGTTATTAAATTGACTGCTTTAATTATAACGCGGTAAAATAAAAAAAGCAACAAAAAATATAAAAGTTTACACTTTATCCACTAAAATATAAATAGTTATTGTATAATATAAGATGAAAGCAGAGGTGAAAAGAATGAATATAGCCGAGGAATATGCTGATTTTCCCGAAATAATAAAGGAATATATTTCGTACAAGCTGGCTATTCAGGGCTGCTCTGTAAAGACCGTAAAGGAGTATTCCCTTGACCTGAAGAATTTTTTTAAGTATTATATAGCCTGCAAAAGCGGAAAGCCTACCGATAGTGAAACACTTTCGGATATAAGTATCCTTTCTGTAGATATTGAAACAGTAAAAAGGGTGAAAACCGAGGATATTTATCAGTATTTGTTCTTTGTTACCGAGGCAAGGTCAAATTCAAATGCCGCAAAGGCTCGCAAGCTTTCGGCGATAAAGGGCTTTTACAAGTATCTTGTTGCAAAAAGAAGATATTTTGAGGAAAATCCCGTGGCAAATATTGAATCACCAAAGCAAAAAAAGGCGCTTCCCAAGTATCTTTCGCTTGAGGAATCGCTTAATCTGCTGGAAACGGTAAAAAACGACAAGGGCTCAAAAACCATATTAAGAGATTACGCTATAATCACCCTTTTCCTTAATTGCGGAATGCGTGTGTCCGAGCTTGTTGGTATAAATCTTAACGATATAGACAGAAACCTTCGCTCGCTTCGTGTAGTGGGAAAGGGAAACAAGGAAAGAATAATTTACTTAAACGAGGCCTGTGCCCAAGCCATTTCCTCATATCTTGCGGAGCGAATGGGCATAAACGCCAAGACAAACGCCCTGTTCCTCTCCTCAAGAGAGCAGAGAATAAGCGTAAAGACCGTTCAATGGATGGTTTACAAATATCTTGATATGTCAGGGCTTGAGTCAAAGCGTTATTCGGTGCATAAGCTGCGCCATACAGCGGCAACCCTTATGTATCAGACGGGAAATGTTGATGTGCGGGTGCTTAAGGATATTCTTGGGCACGAGCAGCTCAACACTACACAAATATATACCCATGTGAGCAACGAAAGTATGGAAGAGGCCATGAGGCAGAACCCTCTTTCGGGAGTAGGTAAAAATAAGAAAGGATAACTATGAACGAAGCCGTGTTTAAGCTGCATAGCGACTATAAGCCTACAGGCGACCAGCCGGAGGCAATAGCGTCGCTGACAAACGGAATACTCCGCGGAGACAGATTTCAGACTCTTCTCGGTGTAACAGGCTCGGGTAAGACCTTTACTATGGCAAATGTTATTGCCAATGTAAACCGTCCTACTCTTGTTTTGGCGCACAACAAAACGCTTGCGGCACAGCTTTGCTCGGAATTCCGTGAGTTTTTCCCCGAAAACGCGGTGGAATATTTCGTTTCATATTACGATTATTATCAGCCCGAGGCATATGTGCCGGGGCGTGATATGTATATTGAAAAGGACGCCCAGATAAACGACGAGATAGATATGCTAAGACATAGTGCTACCTCGGCGCTTCTTGAACGCAGAGATGTTATCATAGTCGCAAGTGTGTCCTGTATTTATACTCTCGGCGATCCCTCGGAGTATGCCAAGCTTGTCCTTGCTGTCCGCCCCGGAATGGTTATGAGCAGAGAAGAATTTATTCGCCATCTTATAGCTATAAATTATGACCGCAACGATATAAATTTCGTTCGTGATAAGTTCAGAGTAAACGGTGATACGGTCGATGTTTTTCCTGCGTCCTATTCGGACAAGGCTATCAGGGTAGAGTTTTTCGGCGACGAGATAGACAGGGTATGCGAGGTCAATGTGGTTACAGGTGAGCTTATCAGAGTGCTTTCCTATGTCGCTATCTTTCCCGCGTCCCACTATGTTGTAACAGACGAGAGAAGAGAAAAGGCACTTCTTGAAATCGAACAGGAAATGAGAGAGCGAGTTGAATACTATAAATCTGAAGGCAAGCTTATTGAAGCGCAGAGAATCGAGGAACGCGTAAAATATGACCTTGAAATGCTCCGCGAGGTAGGCTTTTGCTCGGGTATAGAAAACTATTCAAGAGTATTGTCGGGACGCCCCGCAGGGTCAACTCCTTACACTCTGCTTGATTTCTTCCCCGACGATTTTGTGCTTTTTGTGGACGAGTCCCATATGACACTTCCACAGGTAAGGGGAATGAGCCGAGGCGACAGAGCGAGAAAAACCAATCTTGTTGAATTTGGCTTCAGATTGCCGTCGGCTTACGATAACCGTCCTTTGTTTTTTGAGGAATTCCTTGGAAAACTTAATCAGGTGGTGTGCGTAAGCGCAACTCCCGGTGATTTCGAAATTGAAAACGCCGAGCAGACAGTAGAGCAGATTATCCGTCCCACAGGACTTCTTGACCCCGAAATAGAGGTTCGTCCCGTATCGGGACAGGTTGACGACCTGCTTGGTGAGATAAGAGCAAGAGCCGCCAAAAACGAGAGAGTCCTTGTTACTACTCTTACTAGAAAAATGGCTGAGGATCTAAGCGAATATTTTGAGCAAAACGGAGTCAGAGTCAAGTATATACATTTTAATGTTCAGACTATTGAAAGAATGGAGATAATAAGAGGTCTTCGCCTCGGACTTTTTGATGTTCTTATAGGAATAAACCTACTGCGCGAGGGCTTGGATATTCCCGAGGTGTCGCTTGTAGCAATTCTTGACGCTGACAAGGAAGGCTTTCTTCGTGCCGAGCGCGGACTTATACAGACCATAGGCAGAGCGGCGAGAAACGCCAACGGAAAAGTAATTATGTATGCAGATAATGAAACCGAGTCAATGAAAAAGGCAATAGCCGAAACCAACCGTCGCCGTGCAATACAGCACGAATATAATCTTGCCCACGGAATAACTCCCACAACTGTTATCAAGGGTGTGCGGGATGTTATTGAAATCGGCGTACAGGGTGAGATTGCTGATAATAAGCACATCAAAGCCAAGGCGAAGGCGGGCAAGTTGACTGTAAAGGAAAAGGAAAAGCTGATTTCAGAATATACAATAAAAATGAAGGAATTGGCAAAGAAGCTTGACTTTGAACAGGCTATGTATTACAGAGATAAAATTAAGGAGCTTGAAGCAAGCACTAAAAAAGGATAAAAACAATGACAGAAAACATCATTATAAAGGGCGCAAGAGTCAATAACCTTAAAAATATAGATGTAACCATACCGAGAGATAAACTTGTGGTGCTTTCGGGTCTTTCGGGCTCGGGCAAATCCTCGCTTGCCTTTGACACGCTTTACGCAGAGGGGCATAGAAGATTTGTCGAGTCGCTTTCGTCATACGCAAGACAGTTCTTGGGGCAGATGGACAAGCCCGATGTAGACCTTATTGAGGGGCTTTCTCCCGCAATATCCATAGACCAGAAGACCACCTCGAAAAACCCTCGTTCAACCGTTGGAACTGTTACCGAGATATACGATTATCTTCGTCTGCTTTACGCCCGCGTAGGCGTGCCTCATTGTCCTGTTTGCCATAAGGAGATAAGACAACAGACCACCGACCAGATAATCGAGCGTATTCTTGAGCTTCCCGAGGGCGAGCGCTTTATGGTGCTTTCGCCTGTAGTCAAGTCTAAAAAGGGAATGCACGAAAAGGTATTCACCGACGCCAAGAAAAGCGGATATTCGAGAGCGAGAGTTGACGGTAGCATATATGACCTTTCCGAAAATATATCGCTTGATAAGAACCTTAAGCATAATATAGAAATAGTTGTTGACCGACTTATTATGAGAGGTGAGATACGCTCCCGCCTTTCCGATTCCATTGAGAATGCGCTTCACCTTGCCGACGGACACCTGACCATAGTGGTTATGCCCCGTGATGGCGAGGAATATGAGCTTGAGTTTTCTCAAAGCTATGCCTGCGAGGAGCACGGAATATCCTTTGGCGAGCTTGAGCCCAGAATGTTCTCCTTTAATAACCCTGCGGGGGCTTGTGATTTTTGTCTTGGAATAGGCGAGCTTAATAAAATATCGGTAGAAAAAATAATTCCCAATAAAAACATCTCGCTTGAGGACGGCGCAATCGCGGTTAACGGCTTCAAGACCCTTGACGAGGAAAGCTGGAGCGGACCATTGTTCCGCGCGGTTGGCGAGCGTTTTGGATTTAGCCTTGATATGCCCATAAAGGATTTCTCCGAAGGCGCACTTAACGCCCTGTTGTACGGCACAGGTAACGAGCTTTACAGCGTTACACGATTTTTTGGCGGAGAAAAATATAATCAGAAAACAAAATTTGACGGCGTAATAAAAATAATGGAGCAGAGAATGGCTCAGGGAATGAACACCGACTACTACGAGCAGTTCTTTGACCGGACAGTTTGCCCTAAGTGTAAGGGAAGCCGCCTCTCGGCAAATTCTTCGGCGGTAACCGTAGGCGGTATCAATATTCACGAGTTCTGCAGCCTGTCGGTAGAAAAAGCCTTGGAGTTTGTCAATAACCTTAAGCTTACCGAAAATGAAAGAACGATAGCCAAGGATATTTTCAAGGAAATAAAAGCCCGACTTGGCTTCCTTGTGAATGTGGGACTTGAATATCTTACGCTTTCAAGAAAATCGGGAACTCTTTCGGGGGGCGAGCTTCAAAGAATTCGTCTTGCAACACAGATAGGCTCTGCCCTTGTAGGAGTTCTGTATGTGCTTGACGAGCCGAGCATAGGACTTCATCAGCGTGATAATTCCAAGCTTATAAAGACACTTGAGAATTTGCGCGATGTGGGAAATACGGTTATTGTTGTTGAACACGACGAGGAAACTATGGAAGCGGCGGACTATATTGTGGATATAGGTCCGGGCGCGGGTATACACGGGGGACAGGTGGTTGCGGTGGGTACTCCCGAAGAAATAAAGAAGGCGGAGAACTCGCTTACAGGCGCGTATCTTTCAGGAAGAAAAAAGATAGAGATACCGAGAAAGCGCCGTGAGGGAAATGGAAGCTTCCTTAGGGTCCTTGGCGCGGCTCAAAATAACCTGAAGAATGTTGATGTTGAGATTCCCCTTGGCTGCTTTGTATGCGTAACAGGTGTTTCGGGCTCGGGAAAATCCTCGCTTGTAAACGGAATAATTTACCCCTATCTTGCCAATAAGCTTAACGGTGCATATACCATTGCAGGTAAGCACGGCAGAATAGAGGGCGCAGAGCATCTTGATAAGATAATAGACATCGACCAGAGCCCTATCGGAAGAACACCTCGTTCCAATCCCGCAACCTATACAGGCATATTTACCGATATAAGAGAGCTTTTTGCTCAAACGCAGGACGCAAAGGCAAGAGGATATAAATCGGGACGATTTTCCTTTAATGTAAAGGGCGGAAGATGCGATGCGTGCGAGGGCGACGGCGTTAAGTGTATCGAGATGCACTTTCTTCCCGATGTCTATGTCAAGTGTGATGTTTGCAAGGGTAGACGCTATAATGCCGACACGCTTGAGGTTAAATATAAAGGAAAGAATATTTACGATGTGCTTGAAATGACGGTGGAGGAGGGCGTAAGCTTCTTTGACGGTATTCCCAAGCTGCAGAGAAAGCTTAAGACTCTGTATGATGTGGGTCTTGGATATATCAAGATAGGTCAGTCCTCAACCACCCTTTCGGGAGGAGAGGCGCAGAGAGTTAAGCTTGCTACCGAGCTTTCGAAGCGAAGTACAGGAAAAACCGTGTATATACTTGACGAGCCTACCACAGGACTTCATACCGCCGATGTTGCAAATCTGATAGAGGTGTTGAAGAAGCTTGTTGAGGCAGGGAACACAGTTCTTGTTATCGAGCATAACCTTGATGTTATAAAGACGGCTGATTATATAATTGACCTTGGACCCGAGGGCGGAGATAAGGGAGGGACTGTGGTCGCAACAGGCACTCCCGAACAGGTGGCGGAGAATAAAATGTCGTATACAGGCCAATATTTGAAAAAAATATTGAATAAATGAATAATTATTCATTAAAACGGCAAAAATTAAAGAAAAATTTGTATTTTTATTCAAGTTTTTTCAAAAAACCTATTGACAAGTGTATATTTATGTGATATAATACGCACATCGAAAGACAAAAAGAAATTTTTACCACAGAAAGGAAAC
>JAZRHS010000086.1:0-12298 GCA_045644865.1 Eubacteriales bacterium
GGCTATAATTGTTTTTTCTTTATCTGTGAGTAGTTTCTTGGGTATTTAGAGGGGGTTGGGGTTTGCTTTTTGAGGCAAATGATGGCTCTTTCCTCGCTATTCCCCTCGAAAATCAACGAAAGCCTGTTAATATTGCTATCGTTTGGGTCTTCTGCTCCGAGTTTTTTGCAAGCCGAACCCGAAAGCTCTATCTCCTCGTTGGTGATGCGCCCCTTCATAGCTATAAAGTGTCCGCCCACCTTTACAAAGGGGATACAAAGCTCGGTGAGAACGGGGAGATTTGCCACAGCTCTTGCTATACAAATGTCAAAGCTTTCGCGAAGCTCTGTATTGCCGAGCTCCTCGGCTCTGCCGCATATTGCCTTAAGGTTGGTCAATTCAAGGCGTTTTGCGCTTTCGTTCGCATAATTTATGCGCTTTTCGGTGCTATCTACGCCTAAAATGGTGATGTCGGGGCGAGCAATAGCCAATGGCAACGAGGGAAATCCGCCGCCGCAACCGATGTCGCATACGGTAACGCCTTCAGGAATATACTTGGCCGCCAGAACACAGTCGGCAAGATGCTTTGCTATAACCTCGGTGGGTTCTGTAATGGCGGTCAGGTTCATATGCTGATTGACCTCAAGCATATAGTCGGTCATTTGGCGCATTTTTGTGATAATTTCGTCTGTGCAGAAGCCCGAAAGCCCGTTTTGGTTGAATATTTCTATATATTTGTTCTTGAATTGTGCTTCATTTAACATATTCTTGTACTGTGTGTCGAAACATAGCGCAAAATGTTTCACGTGAAACAACACTTACTCCTCGTAAAATGAAATATGGTGCGAGTATACCGATGACAATGCTTCTTCAACAAGTTCGTCGAAGGGGAGCTTGCGCTCCTCGACCTCGACCTTGGAAGGCTCGGGGCGCGTTTTGGGGTGCTTGGGGGTAAATACTGTGCAGCAATCCTCGAAGGGAAGAATTGATGTTTCAAAAGTGCCTATTTTGCGGGCAATCTGAATAATTTCTTCCTTGTCAAGTCCAATACAGGGGCGGAATACGGGAAGGTCGGACATACAGTCGGTAACTCCGAGGGCGGGCATTGTCTGGCTCGCCACCTGTCCGATGCTTTCGCCTGTAATAAGCGCTCCGCAACCGCGCTGATGTGCAATCCTTGTCGCAATAGCCATCATATAACGGCGCAAAAGCAGTGTGAAGTAGTCTTCGTTACAGGTTTTTGCGATTTCTTCCTGTATTTTTGTAAGCGATACAATATGCACATCAATAGTGCCTGCGTATTCCGAAACTATCTTGGCAAGCTCAAGCACTTTTTCTCTTGCGCGCTCGCTTGTGTAGGGGAAGGACTCAAAATGAACCGCCTCAAGCTTAACTCCGCGTTTTGCTATCATATGACCGGCTACAGGCGAGTCGATTCCGCCCGAAAGCAGAAGCATAGCTTTGCCGTTAGTTCCTATGGGCATACCGCCTGCGCCCTTAAATTTCCCCGCGTGAACATACGCGCCAAACTCTCTGACCTCTACAACCACCGTTTCATCGGGGTTGTGAACATCGACCTTGAGCTTGGGAAGGACAGAAAGCACTACGCCGCCCATTTCTTTTGCAAGCTCAATGGAATTAAGGGGGAAGTTCTTATCAGAACGCTTACATTCCACCTTGAATGTTCTTTTTCCCGTTAAAAATTGGGGAATATACTCTTTTACAACGCGAGAAATGTCCTCAATCGACTTTTCGGCAATGGCGCAACGGCATACAGAGGTAATTCCAAAGACCTTGCACGCCGAGTTAAACATACCCTCAAAGTCGCAAAATTCGTTTTTGGGCTCAATATATATGGTGCTTTGGGCGCGGTAGATGTCAAAATCGCCGTGTACTTTTGCCTTGCGCTTTAATTCGCGGCAGAGAGTGTCCTCAAAATACTTGCGGTTTGCGCCCTTAAGCACGATTTCTCCGTATTTGCAAAGTAAAATTTCTTTCATTATTATATAATTCCTTTTCTTCTCTTTGCTTTTCCTTAAAAATCCCGCTTTCTTGGGAAAAGCGGGAATGTAATTGGTAAAATTTACCAATTAGTCTTTATAGTAATTGGGGAACAGACGCTCCCAAACCTTTTTGCAGGCATAGGTGTCGGCTATAGACGAGTGGGGAATGCCGTCCCATTCGATGTCGAGGCACTCCATAGCGTCGGTCAGCGACGCGTGTACCTGATCGGGCAAATGCTCGTGAATGTATCTGACAAACTCGTTAGCGCAGCAGCATATCTTCTTGTGAAGCTCTTCCTGCTCTCTTTCTGTTTCGTATATGTGCTTTATGTGGCTGAAGTCGGTTGAAACACCGTATGCGATTATGGCGTCGGCTTCACCGAACATTTGTTTCAAATCTGGGATGAGTTCCTCAAGAGTGGGCGAATCTGCCACCATTTCGGGGGTAATTCCGTGGATTTTCTCGGTTTTTTTCCACTTGGTTGTATGAACAGGCTTGACAAAGGTGTTCATAACAAGCTCGCCTGCGCCGTTGACTATGGAAATGGAGATTATTTCATCTCTGTCGTAAAATCCTGTCAGCTCAAGGTCGAAGAAAAGCACACGCTCCCTTGCCATATTGAAGTGGGTCGCTCTATGCTCGTCGCCCTGCGCCCGTCTTACCTCAAGGTCCTCGGCGTAGCATTTTTTGCAGAGCTTGCGACGGAATCTGATATCCTTTCCGCACTTTACGCAGGTAAGCGGCAGTCTTGTTGCCGTCTTTTTGTCGAAGAAGAACACGGGGGCGTTGTCGCGCATAGTGTACGCTACAGGCTCTTCAACTGTTTCGTAGTTCATCTGCCCAAGTCTTTCCTTGGTGTAAAAGCCCTGCGCGGCGGCGCGCTTGATGTTCATTCTGGGAATGGGCGTGCCGTTGGCGAGAACATATTTTTCTTTTTTATTGTCGTTGGCGTACCAAAGCTCGGGCGGAGCTTCAACGATACGCTCTGAATCAAAGTAATATTTAACGCTGCCGTCCTCGTTCTCCGAGAATGCCACGGGGTCGCCTGCGGGCATAAGATGCAGGCGGTTGAGGTCAAGTCTGGAGAGGTAATTTTTCTTTTCGGCAGTTTGCGGCTCAACGCAGGGAATAACCGCCCCTGACCGCAGTTTAAGAGTTTTTTTCAAAGCTTCCTCCGAAATACAAACATATATAACAGTATATCACAAAATACGAATTTATTCAAGGGATTTGCGAAATTTTTCGATAAAAAATAAAATTTGTGTTGTCAATGCAAAAACGAAGGTATACCGCGGCGCAAAGTGGGAAAAATAAAAGCGGATAAAAGATTTATCAGCTATCCAAAAATTAGGCTTTTAGTATATGATATCGCAACAAAAACCATATATGGAGGTAATATACAATGATTCTTGACAGAATAGCGCTGATTTTGACCATAATAGGCGCGGCAAATTGGGGAAGCATAGGGCTTTTTAAGTTCGACATAGTTGCCTGGCTCTTTGGAGGTCAGGACGCGGTGCTTAGCCGAATTATCTACACCGTAGTGGCTCTCGCGGGCGCGTGGTGTATTTCTCTGCTTTTCAGGGACAGAGTTGCCGAGCATTCCCACAACTAAACAAAGGGCTGCCCCCGAAGATGCTCGGGGACAGCCTGATTTTATTCTGCCTTGGTGTGGCGGCTGTACAAAGCCTTTATCGCTATGGCAAGTATCAAAATTACATATGCCGCCAGAGTGAATGCCATAAAGTAGATAATCAGACACCAGGGGTAGGCTACCGCCTTTTGAACCGCCGAATACACGGGAAGGTACGGCTCGTGGTGTTGACTGATAAAGAACATATTGAATTCCTCGCCATTTGATATCCCCGTGTGGAACACCGCCTCGTTAAGGAGAATAGCGACAGCTATTGCCGAAGCAAAAACGCTCATTGCGGGTAGCATAGTCTTGTGGGAGAGCTTTACATATTGGGTGTATAGCAGGTATATTCCCACTGTTATCATAGAGCCGTGGCAAATCATAGTTTGAATGTTTATGCCTAAGGTTTTTACGAAAACATCGTTGGGGTAAATCATCACGCAAGAGCCTGCAAACACCGCGTAGGTCGCCAGAAAGGCGCAGAGAGCATCGTGAATTCGTCCCTTGCGGAAAAGCCCCGTGAGAAGCCCTGCGTACATAGGCGTGGAGCAGAATTGCCAGGGGAAGGCGTACCATTGGTAGTCGAAGGTTATGGCGTCGCCATACGAAAAGCTGTAATTTATCTGCTTGTAAATCTCCAGCACCGCAACCAACACCGCAGTTATGAATACGACGCGGCGGACCCGCCTGTCGTCGCCCTTCTTGTGGGTGGCGCAAAGAATTACCGCGGTGAGCAGGGAAAGCGCGCAAAATAGCAGATGAAACCAGCCGTATGGCTTGGGAATATCCATTTTCAAATTAAAAATACGAAGAAGCTCGTTAAAAAAGTCCATTTTTGTTCCTTATATTATATTATGATATATTATGAGTTACAGCTTATCCGAGAATTCCTTGATTTTCGCAAAGGATTTGTCGCTTATGATATGCTCGATTCTGCAAGCGTCCTCTGCCGCTGTTTCGGGGTCTACTCCAAGCTTCACAAGAAAATCTGTGATAAGCCTATGCCTCTCAAGTATCTTCTCGGCAATGGCGCGACCGCTGTCGCTGAGGGTGATATGACCGCCTGCGTCCACATCTATGTGCCCGCTTTTTTTAAGAAGCCCCATAGCGCGGCTTACGCTGGGCTTTGAATAGCCTGTTTTGTGCGCTACATCAATAGAGCGCACCTTTCCCAGTGTCTGGGACAGCTCAAGTATACATTCAAGATACATCTCAGCCGATTCGCCTGTGCGCATAGTCAGCCCCCTTCCATAAAGCCTTTTCTACAGTATATCACTATTTTCAACAAAAATCAAGTGATAATTTAATAATCAAAAAATTTTTCAAAACCTATTGACAAGCTATCCTGTTTGTGGTATAATGTCATCACCTCTGCAAGCAGAGTTTTTTGTTGTTGCCCTTGCGCCAAATGGGCAGGCCGCTTCAGAGGGAGGTACTATAGACCCTTTTCGGGTCAAATAAATTAATAATGGGAGGTGCCGCTAAAATGGCTAATGACGTAAGAGTCAAGGTTACTCTCGTGTGCACAGAGTGCAAGCAGAGAAACTATGACACAAAGAAGAACAAGAAGAATGACCCTGACAGACTTGAGCTTAACAAATACTGCAGGTTCTGCCGTAAGCACACTCTTCACAAAGAATCCAAGTAATTCGGAAGGAGAAGAAAAGATGCTTAACACAAAGCTTAGAAGAACCTCGCTTATCCTTTTGGCTGTAGTTCTTATGCTTTCTGTCTTTTCGATGACAGCATTCGCTGATGAGGCTGTTGTTGACGGCGATGTTCTTTCCGCTCCTGTGGATGCAGATGCAACCGCAACCGAGGGCGAAGAGGATATTTCTGAAGACACAACACCTGTTGAGGATACTGCTGACGACGCGGCTGTTGCTGACGAGGATAAGGCTGATGAGGCTACCGAGGACAGCACAGAGGCTGATGTTATAACTACAGGCGACGCTGAGGCTGAGGAGAAGGACGGTCTTGGAACATCCGATATCGTTTCGCTTATCATTCTTGGTATAGTAGTTATCGTTACCGCAGTATACTGCATCGTAAAGCGTGAGAATGTAGGAAAGTTTTTCCGCAGCATTAAGAGCGAGTTCAAGAAGATCGTATGGTCCCCCCGTGATCAGGTTCGCAAGAACACTATCGTTGTTGTAGTGGTTGTTGTTGCGTTGGCAGCAGTAATTGCTCTCGCTGACCTGATATTTATGAAGGGAATCACCGCTCTCAGCATACTCTTCTGATTAAGAGGGAAGAAGTATGATAAATATTGACAAGAGTCATCTTGGAGTCAGATGGTATGTGGCGCACACCTATGCAGGCTACGAGAACAAGGTAAAGGCAAGTCTTGAAAAAATTATCGAAAACCGAGGCCTTGAGGACAGGATATTTGATATAAAGATTCCTGTTGAGGTTACCATCGAAAAGAAGGGCGACAAAGAGGTTGAGGTTGAAAACAAGGTCTTCCCCAGCTATGTTTTGGTGAAGATGCTTATGACCGAGGAAACCTGGCATATCGTAAGAAACATTACAGGTGTTACAGGCTTCGTAGGACCCGGATCGAACCCCACGCCCCTTTCACAGGCAGAGGTTGAAGGACTTCAGCTTGAGGAAAAGAAGATAAAGCTTCCTTTCGAAATAGGCGACGAGGTTGCTATCATAAGCGGTCTTTTCGAGGGCTACACAGGTACAGTTCAGGAAATTTCGGAAAATTACAGCAAGGTTACGGTTCTTGTTAAGAAAGGCCGCCGCGATCTTCCTGTTGAGCTTGACGCGTCCAGCGTTAAGGTTCAGAAATAAGTCCTCGAAAGAGGCGGCGAGAGGAAATTCTCGCTTAATCGTGGGAGGGAGAAAAATTTTTCAATTCTCCCGTATTCATCACCACATATGGAGGTATAATTTATTATGGCAAAGAAGATTATGGGTTATATCAAACTGCAGCTTCCTGCAGGTAAGGCTACACCCCAGCCCCCCGTAGGTCCTGCACTTGGACAGTACGGTGTTGCAATTCCCGTATTCACAAAGGAATTTAACGAGAGAACAAAGAACGACATCGGTCTTATTATTCCTGTTGTTATCACAGTATATGCTGACCGTTCCTTTACATTCATCACAAAGACTCCTCCCGCTCCCGTTCTTATCAAGAAGGCGGTTGGTATCGAGTCCGGATCCGCTAAGCCCAACAAGACAAAGGTTGCAAAGCTTACAAAGGATCAGGTTAGAAAGATCGCAGAGCAGAAGATGCCTGACCTCAATGCGGCAAGTATCGACACCGCAATGAGCATGATCGCAGGAACAGCCCGCAGCATGGGCGTTACAGTTGAGGAGTAAGGAGGAGCTTGAAAATGGGAAAGAAATATACAGACAGCGCAAAGCTGATTGAGAAGAATAAGGCATACGATCCCGCCGAGGCTCTCGCACTCGTTTGCCAGACATCGAAGGCAAAGTTCGATGAAACTATCGAGATACATGTAAGACTTGGTGTTGACTCCCGTCACGCTGACCAGCAGGTTAGAGGCGCGGTTGTTCTCCCCAACGGAACAGGTAAGACTGTTAGAACCCTTGTGTTTGCAAAGGGCGACAAGGCAGACGCTGCAAAGGCTGCAGGTGCTGACTATGTTGGCGAGATGGATCTCGTTGAGAAGATCACCAAGGAGAACTGGTTCGAGTTCGATGTAGTAATTGCAAGCCCCGATATGATGGGCGTTGTTGGCCGTCTTGGTAAGGTTCTTGGTCCTAAGGGACTTATGCCCAACCCCAAGGCAGGTACAGTTACTCCCGATGTTGCTCGTGCAGTAAACGAGGCTAAGGCCGGTAAGATCGAGTACAGACTTGATAAGACCAACATTATCCACTGCCCCATCGGTAAGGCTTCCTTCGGTGCTGAAAAGCTCGAGGAGAACTTCACCACTCTTATGTCTGCAGTTATCAAGGCTAAGCCCGCGGCTGCAAAGGGTCAGTACATTAAGAGCTGCGTAATCGCATCTACAATGGGCCCCGGCATCAAGATCAACGCTGCAAAGATTGGCTAATTGATCAAAACAATCAAAGGACGAGGAAATTCTCGTCCTTTTTTGTGCTAAAAATTTTTCCATACCTGTTTTCTACAAATTTTTTGGCTTGTCCGTGGTACAATTAAGAAAAAACAGGAGGATAAATTTATGAAAAAATATGTGTGTGAGGTTTGTGGCTGGGAATATGACGAGGCAAAAGGTGATCCCGAGAACGGTATCGCTCCCGGAACTAAATTTGAGGATCTCCCCGATGACTTCGAATGCCCCCTTTGCGGAGTAGGCAAAGAGGACTTCGCCTGCGCATAGTGCGCCACCTGCCGGTGGGGGCAATAGCCTTCGGCATTTACCTAATTTAATCGGTGCGAACATACCGCGCCCAATACAAAAACCGATGGCGGGGAAGCCCCTGCGGGCTTGTAGGCTTCGCCGTTCACCCAATAAAAATGTGCAAACATACTGCACCCAATACAAAAACCGATGTCTGAACAACATCGGTTTTCTTGTTTGCAAAATAAAATTATAACATTGTAGGGCGGTCATTGACCGTCCGCTTGTCGATTATCGCTAACGAGGTGTTGTTTAGACACCGAGTGGGGCGCGTGGCACAATGTTAGCACAAACAATCGTGCGCTGACCTATCGGGCTGCGGCGCCTTCGCCGCCAATTTTGTTTATATGCCTTTAAGGCAGCCGAGAACCAGCTTGGAGAAGCATTCGCGTGCGGTTTTGCCTGCCTCAAGCACCTCTTCCTCTGAAAGGGGCTGATCGAGGATTCCCGCCGCCATATTGCTCAGCAGGGTGAAGCCGAGAACTTCCATACCGCAATGTCCTGCAACAATAACCTCGGGGGCGGTGGACATTCCTACCGCGTCGCCGCCGAGAACGCGTACTGCGCGTATTTCTGCGGGGGTTTCATACTGAGGACCGTAGCAGTAGAAATAAACGCCCTGTCGCAGGGGTATTCCAAGCTCTTTGGCGGTTTCAAGAGCGAGCTGGCGAAGCTTTGGTGTGTAAAGTTTTGACGCGTCGGGGAATCTTACGCCAAATTCGGGCAGATTCTCACCGCGCAAAGGCGACTCTGAAAACATTTTGATGTGGTCGGTGATGAGCATAAGCTCGCCCGCGTTCCAATCGGTTCTGACGCATCCTGCGGCGTTTGTTACGATGAGCGTTTCGCAACCGAGAAGGCGAAGAACGCGGATCGCGTAAGCCGTTTCCTCGTAGCTGTAGCCCTCGTAGTGGTGCATACGCCCCTGCATTACCGCTACACACTTGCCCTCAAGAGTGCCGAAAACAAATCGACCCTTGTGTCCGGGGGCGGTGGAAGCCTTGAAATGGGGAATATCGCCGTAGGAAACGGCAATAGGCGAGTCAACAATGTCGCCAAGATACCCAAGTCCCGAGCCGAGAATCATAGCCACCTTGGGAACAAAGCCGCCAAGCTTCTCTTTCAGATATTCCGCGCTTTCCTTGTAATTTTCATATGTGTAGTTCATAGGTTTTTCTCCTTTTTATTAAATCGAGCAGAGCATCGCGCTTGTTTAGCGAGGGGTCGCCGTGTACCGCATCAAGCAGATACGAAAGGGCTTCGCCTACATCTTTGCCCTGAACTCCAATGTCCGCAAGGTCGCGTCCGCTTATCTTAAGCTCCGAAAGGTAAAGGCAGTCGCCTTGCTTTTTTATTTCTTTTGCCCTATTTCTTAAGCTCTCAACCGATTCTCCAAGAGCAGAGCGTATCATAAATACATCTTCCAAGTCATCTCCGCATTCTGCCATAAAACGGCGAAGGCTTTTGCCGTTGGGCAGGTCAAGTGTTGATTCTGATAGCCTTATAAGCTTTTTTATCCTTGCCGAGGTGGAGTTGGATAACCGAAGGGTGGCGATAAACTCCTCGTGATTTTTTTGACCTATAAGACAAAATGCCATACGGCAAGCAAAGTCGCACGGAAGCGCATCAACGCCGTCAAACCTTGCTGTGTCAAGGTTTAACATAGGAGCTATAACATCAAACACACCCGCCTTGTACATAAGCCGAAGTGCCTTTTTTACACCCAAGCCGAGAAGTATGCCCTCAAGCTCGGCGCTCTTTCTCTCTGCTGAGATGTTCATAAGGCGAGGGGCGCAGACCTTGGCGGCTGCAAGGGTGTTTTCTTCTATGTCGAAGTCTAATTTTGAGCAAAACCTGAAGGCGCGCATTATTCGAAGGGCATCTTCCTCAAAACGCTTTCTCGGATCGCCTACCGCGCGGATAAGTCTTTTGTCAAGGTCGCTTGCACCGCCAAAGATATCCACAAGCCCGCGCTTCTCGTTGTGCGCCATAGCATTAACCGTAAAGTCCCGTCTGGCAAGGTCCTCTTCAAGGCTTCGTGTAAAGTGAACGCCTGTAGGGTGTCGGCTGTCCTTGTAGTCGCCGTCAATGCGGTATGTGGTTATCTCAACAGGGTGTCCGTCGGATATTACGGTTACTGTTCCGTGTTTAAGACCTGTCTTTATTACATTATAGTTTTTGAAGATTTCCGCGGTTTCTTCGGGCAAAGCGGAGGTGGTCAAATCGTAGTCGTGGCTTGGTTTTTCAAGCAAAAAGTCGCGAACTGCGCCCCCTACCGCAAAGGCTTCAAAGCCTGCCTTGTTTATGGCATCAAGTATCTTTTTTACATATTCAGGATATTTCATATCTCATTTTCCTACGCAGAAGTGCGAGAATATTTCAGAAACGATGTCTTCAGACACCTGTCTGCCGTCAAGCTCCGAAAGAGCCGCCATTGCGCTCTCTGTTTCAAATGCCGCGGCATCGGTTTCGCCGCCAAATGAAAGAATTTCAAGTGATGACAACAGGTGCGCCTCGGCTTTTGTCAGCGCCGCGTGCTGGCGCGCGCCAAATACGATGGCGTCGCGCTCGATGTCAAGATCCTTGTCAAGAAATCTTGCTTCGGCTGCCGCCGCCAAGGGGGCAATTCCGTTCTCGTCCTTGGCGGATATTTCAATAACCTCGCCAAGAGCTTCCTCAATGTACTTCTTGTCAGCCCTTCTTTCAAGCTCGCACTTGTTGATTATAGCGATTGTTTTGTCTTTTTTACTGTCGAGAAGCCCGATAAGCTCCATATCCTCGCCGTCAAGCTCCGACGAGCCGTCAAAGACCGCCAAAATAAGCTCGGCTTCCGCTATTTTTTCTCTTGCGCGCTCAATTCCGATCTGCTCCACCAGATCGCTTGAGTCCCGAAGTCCTGCGGTGTCGCAGAGCCTTAAGGTTACTCCCCCGAGGGTGGCTGTTTCCTCAAGAATGTCGCGGGTAGTGCCCTCTACATCGGTAACAATGGCGGCATCGCGCCCGACGATACTGTTGTAAAGCGAGCTTTTTCCCACATTTGGCTTGCCGCAGATAACCGTTTTAATGCCCTCGGCAATGGCGTGTCCGCTTTTGTAGGTGGCGGAAATTTTCTTGAGCCTTTGCAGAGCCGCCTCTGTTTTTTGGCTCATTTCGTCGTTTGAAAGGTCGGCAAGCTCCTCGTCGGGGTAGTCGATTTTGGCGTAGAGCGAGGCAAGGATAAGTCTGAGCTCGTTGTATATGGACGAGCATTCGCACTCAATCTTGCCCTCAAGTCCCGAGCGCGCAAGCTTCATTTGCGACAAATTTTTGGCTTCAAGCAGGTTTGAAAGAGCTTCGGTTTCCGAAAGCGCCATTTTTCCGTTTACAAAGGCTCTCCTTGTAAACTCGCCTGCTTCGGCGTGGCGCGCTCCTGCCGAAAGCACTGCCGAAAGCACGGCTTCTGTTACCAGAAGTCCGCCGTGGCAGCTTATTTCTACGGTATCCTCGCCTGTGAATGAACGAGGGGCGCGGAAAATTGTTGCTATTCCGTTGTCTATAGGCGCGGCGCTTCTGTTTGTGTTGTGGTAAATGTTGCCGTACACGGCTTTTGAAGACGGCAACTCCGTCAGCTTTTTGCGGCAGGCGGGGTCGAAGATGCTGTCGGCTATTTCTATTGCCTCTGCGCCGCTTATTCTGATGACCGCTATGCCGCCCTTGCCTCTTGGGGTGGATACGGCGGCGATTGTATCGTTTAATTTCATTTTATTCCTCGGTGTTTTGTGTGTTTTGGGCGATTACGCCCTCAAGGATCGCTATAAGTCTTTCGTCGGGGAGAATTTTTATTCGGATTCGCGGGGCTGTGATGTCGTATGCGCTGTCGATAAATTCAAGGACATATGTGCCGTTCCCCAAGGCGTCGGGCGAGTAGTTGTAGCGCTTTTTGCTCCGTTCCTCTTTGGGGTAGTTATCCCATTTTGTCATTTTTACAAGCTTTTTAAGCTCGAGGCGGCAGACGGTGTAGCGGGCGGCTCTGGTTATTTCGTCCACAAAAATCTCGTCACCGTCGCCCATATCGTCAATTCTGTAGGCGTAGGCACGGAGAAGAAATCTGCCCATAAGCATTATCGAGGCGGTGAGCGCGCCGATTGCAATTATCTGGGGAATAAAGCGGAAGGGAATGACTTTTATTCCGCTTGCCACAAAGAGAATTGCGCCGCAGATGAAAAGCCAGGTGGCAAGGCGCTTGGTTTTGTTGGATTGCGGTGTTGGAATGTGTTCGTATTTCATAGCTCTCTCCTTATTCTATGCTGTTTATCAGGTCGCAGACCACCGCGTGGGCGATGGCAAGTCCTGCGGCGGC
>JAZRHS010000087.1:0-5427 GCA_045644865.1 Eubacteriales bacterium
ATAACGACGGCATAGCTACAAATCTTAAGTTCAGCTATTATCTCAACGATCAGCTCCTTTACCTTGCAGACGGCACACCTGCTTATAATATGACAAGCACAGTAATGGCTCCCGCAAACCTGCTTAAGCACTTTGGCGGAAGCAACTATCTTATTCGCTATGCTCAGCCCGACAACGAGCTTACAATGGATATTAAGTCCATTACAGTAAGTGCAAAGCCTTCTGCTGTATACAATAAGGTGAATGGCGAGTGTGCGGATATAAACAGAAAGGTCAGCGTAATAGAATTCAATGTTCCTAAATATACCGTATCCGAGCTGCGTGAAGGCTATTTCCCGATTTCGCTTGTAAAGCAGCTTGGTGTAAATGAATATACCCTTCCTCTTGCGGTGGTAGACCCTGTTACAAACGAAATTTCGGTGGGTGTTTCGGGTGCTACTTACGCTCTTTGCGATTATTACGGCAATACCTACACCGTAGAGGATAGCTTCTTCCCGATGGCGGTGGTATATGATGATGTCAACGGCTTTGCAAGATATTATATCAAGGATGAAGAAGGATATAACGGCGCATATGTAAAAATGGGTGAAAAGATCATACCTGCCGTAAATCTTGCCATATACGACTCTCAATTTGCACTTGTTGATTCAGATCTGGCGTCGTATTTTGTGTTTGCCGGATATGGAGTTGATGAGGAGCTTTGGAGTGAAAGCGATCTTGATATTACTTCATATAATGTAAATGATAGGGACACCGCTATTCTGGTAGGTATTCAGGAAAGCAAGATTGTCGACGGTATCAGATTTGTTGCGGGCGTTGATACAGAGTATTATTCAAGCGTTGGATTTGAGGTTGAAACCTTTATAGACGGCGTGTCTATGGGTAAAAAGGAAATTTCAAACAATGTTGTTTTCGATAGTATTGAAGCTGATGACAAGCCTGTTACGGCAGCTGATTTAGGCTTTAAGCACCTTGCTGTCGGCACTATAACAGAAGTACCCTCGGGCAATCTTGACAATACCTATATCGAAATCCGTGCCTTTACACAGGTAGGTAGAGAGAAGCATTACGATGATATGCTGACTATTGTCATTAAGGACGGCGAATATCATTTTGAAAAGAATGGCGCAATCTATCAAAACAACTTCAACAACGCCACCTCGCTTCCTTCCGAGTGGAAGTTTGTAGCTGGCGAGGGCTCAACAGCCGATGTTATTGTAACAGGCGGTAAGATAGCTGTAAACAGCCCTGAAAATATCAGAAATTACCTTTATCTTGACAGAAATATTGGTTCTGAATATCTTGTTCAGGTTGATGTAAGACTTGTAAAGAACAATATCGACGGAACAAGCGCTCAGTTTGGTATGGTGTTCGGATTTGCAGACAAGGATAACTTCAGCTTTGCTCGTCTTAAGGGCTCTGACGGATACGGAAAGCTTCACACCTATGTAGGTGGAAAAGAAACTAATACCGCCGAGGGTGCGGCACACTCTATATCCGCCTTTTCCAAGGGCAACACCTGTACGCTTACGATAATTTGCACCGACGGAAAGACGGTAGGCTTCTTTGTTGACGGTATCCTCGTAAACTACGGAACACTTTTGGAAGGATATAACGAAAGCGGCAAGATAGGCTTCTCTATAAGAGGAATGGACGTTGAGATTGACAACGTTATAGTAAGACCTGTTGATCCCACGGCAGACAGCTATATTCTGTACGAAAATAATTTTGACGGACTTAGCGAAGTGCCCTCAGAGTGGGATGTAAATAAATCAGCTTCAAGATACAATACAATCACTAATTTCAAAAAGAGTATAAGCAACGGTCAGCTTAAGCTTTCTAACTCCGGAAACTCGGGAACCGCAGTAGAGCTCAAGAAAGAATTTGAGTATACCAATTACATTTACGAATTTGATATTACCTTCAATAGCAACGCGAGAGCGGGACTTTTGTTCGGCTTGCACGACGGTGCAAATAATGAAGGCGGAAGGCACGCATATTTCTGCATCAGAACCGATAACAGTGCCGCAACCTCTGTGACGGGATTTGTCGATAATTCAGGTTCGGGTTCTTATCCTTCGATAGGATCTGCTAAGTCTCTTTCCTCAAAGCCCACAAACGGAACGAAATATCACCTTAAGATGGTAGTGAAAGACGGAATTGGTACATTCTATGTTGGTGATACTGTAGTTTGTACAGCCGATATCAAAAACACTTCCGATGGTTACGATTGGTCAACCGGTAAATTTGGTGTTTTCTTCAGAGACGGAGAAGTGCTTGTAGACAACGTTAAGCTTACAAAGATTATAGATAAATACGAAGTAAGCGAAAAGCAGAGCGCAAATCCCCGTATTAAGGTTTCTACATTCAATATAGGCGATTTCAGCACGGCTACCGAGAATGCAGAGGCAGAGGGCGGAAGTACAGCTTTGGGTAATGGAACCGAAATTACCAAGGCAGAATATATCTCCTTTATGACATCTGTTGGTGCTGATGTTTGGGGACTTCAGGAGGACTCGGAGTACTTTAACGCGGTAAGTCAGGAGCCTGTAGAGGATGCGGTTTATAACAAGGTGCTTCCTTACTATCAAAGAGAGTTTGACGGAGCATATAGCGGACTTGCATTCCTTTCGGGATATGAGATATATGATGTTCAAAGGCATTATTATCCAAAGGTTGTAACAAGATATGCGCCCTTGGGTGCGACATACGACCACTCGTGGTTCCTGTCGGCAAAGATAGAGGTTGAGGGCAAGGAAATTACTCTTATCACACTTCACTTTGACTGGAAGTGTAAGGAAAGACGCGCTCAGCAGATCAAGAGCGTTCTTGAGTTTGCTACACAGCAGGAGTATTGCATAATTCTTGGCGACTTTAACCCCGAGAACTATATAGACAACACAAAGATTGATGGCGGCGGAAATATCTACGAGGAAGAATGGGCAATCTTCGAGGCGGCGGGCTTTGATGTCGCAAACGGCGGAAGATTTGGCGTATTCGGAACTCTGATGACAGGCGGACAGGTTAGAAATCCCAAGCCTTGGGATAATATCTTTGTTTCTTCCAATATCAGAATCCTTGGCGCAGAAGCCTCTTATGCTTATTGGATGAACGACCACGCTGCGGTAACGGCTTATCTTGAGCTTCTTCCCGTTGAAGCTGAGTACAGCTTCCAGATCGAGGAGCCTGCCGAGCTTGACGAGGGTCTTGATACTATTGTTGGAGAAGCAACAATGACAGTAAAGAACATAGTCGTAAATAAGGACACTTATGTTCACAGAGGCGACGGAGACAGAGAAAAGGCACTGGGTAGCGGCGCTGAGATTATGGTAAAGGGTACTGAAAGAAAATTCAGCACAAGTTGGTTTTCTAACGGATATGAAAGCGCAACAGGCAGCGGAGATGATGCTCACAGAAGAGCACTTTTGAGCTTTGATATCAGCACCTTGAGCCTTGACGATGTAAGCTACGCATACCTTGTGCTTGATTGTACCGCAATGCAGGATTCAAGTATTCCCACGCCCCTTTATGTCAGAGAGTTTACTTATGATTGGAGCGAGGCTTCTACAACCTATTATTCTACCAGAAAGCAGAAGGGCGGCGATGATATAGCCAATGTGGTTGTATCAAGCACCGGTAATGTTACTATCAACATAACCGATTACATCAGACAATGTATAAAGAGCGGTAAAACTCAGGTGTCCCTCATTCTTGAAGGAGCAACCGATCAGAGCTCGATTTATAAGCTTTCCTTTGCTTCTAAGGAGAATAAAGAGAGAAATGCCCCAACCCTTAAGATAATTACATCTGACAAGGACTATACCACGGTTCTTAACGCGCCCTTTGAAAATCCTTGGCAGATTGCTATGACCGAGGTTAATTCCTGGCTTGAAAAATGGGAAATTATAAAGGCGCACGGAACAAGCGGAGCAGAGGTTATTACAAAGGTTGACGGCGAATATGCTACAAAGGTAGATGCGACCCTGCATGTTGACGCAGATAATTTGGATAAAATTGAGTATACATCCTATCCCACAAGAACTGTAGCTAAACTTAAGGGATATGAAGCGACAACAAGTGAGATCGAGCTGTATGACGAGTATGGCGGCTTTACAGGGGGCGCAAAATACTCAAAGACAGGCTACTTCTACACCTTGAAGGTTGGAGATAGATGGTGGGTAATTGACCCGCTGGGTTATCCCGTTTACAGAACAGCCTGTGTTGAGATCGTGCACGGCACTTCTGATAATCAGAAGGAAGTTATGCTAAACAAGTACGGCTCGACTGCCGCGTGGGCAGAGGCTGCCACAGAGAGAATGAAGGCGCTTGGCTTTAACTCTACAGGCGGTTGGTCTGATATCTCAAGACTTATTGGTACAAGTGAGCCTCTTGCTCAAACAAGCATTATTTACACAATGTCAAAGTATGCAAAGGGAATGGGTCTTAATGTAAGCGAAAGCGGCAGCACAGACCTTGTTGACGGTATTATTCCCGTATTCGACCCAATGTTTGAGATTGTGGCTGACTATTTAATCAAGGACGGCGTAAACGGGTATGTTGATTCTCCCTATATCTACGGCTGGATGAGCGACAACGAGCTTCCCGATGGTCTTGATATGCTTGACAAGTCGCTTTCACTTGACTTTACGGACGAGAGATTTGCGTACTCCTATGCTACAGCCTGGACATTTATGTACCGTAAGTGCGGAAACAACGAGAATGTTACCCGTGAAATGATCACAGATGAGCTTCGCAAGGAGTACCGCGCTATGGTATTCAACAAGTATTTTGAGGTCATTACTGAAAAGTTTGAGAAATATGATCCCAATCATATGTATCTTGGATGTCGATTCCTTACTGACAACTATCAGGACGAATATGTAATGAGAGTTGCGGGCTACTATTGTGATATAGTTTCCTTTAACTACTACGGTGTGTGGGAGCCCGAGGCGGAATTGCTGGCAAATGTTCAGAATTGGCTTAATGCCCCCTTTATAGTTACCGAGTGGTATGCAAAGGGTATGGATGCTTGTAATACAACCGCGGGACTTACAAATGAGTCGGGTGCAGGTTGGACGGTTAAGACTCAGGAAGACAGAGGTATGTTTTATCAGAACTACGCGCTTCAGTTGCTTGAGTGCAAGGGCTGTGTAGGCTTTGACTGGTTCAAGTATTGGGACAATGATCCCACAAATACCGAAGCCGATCTTTCCAACAGAGATTCCAATAAGGGTATCATTGATAATAACGGAGAGGAATATACCGACCTTGTCAAGTATATGACAGAGCTTAATACACAAAAGTATAACCTTATTAAATTCTTCGACAAGCGATAGAATTTTGAAAAAGCAGGCGGGACAACAATTTACATTGTTGTCCCGCCTTTGCGACAGCAAAAAGCACATCACAGGGATTTCCCCTGTGATG
>JAZRHS010000088.1:0-6858 GCA_045644865.1 Eubacteriales bacterium
TAAAACCCAACTAACGGCGGCGCAACCAACCACTAAAATTAAAATTCCAGAAAAGTTTTTGGGCGACTTTTTTCAAAAACGGAGCCACGCCTCCCCAGCGCCTCTCCCCGCTTCCCCCAAAAAACACAAGGAGATAATTATGTTAATCATCAAGATACTTACCGCCGTGCTTTTCGGCATTGTTGAAGGAATTACCGAGTGGCTTCCCGTAAGCTCCACGGGTCATATGATACTGCTTGACGAATTTGTAAAGCTGAAGGTGGGCGACCCCGCCTTTGCCGCCGAATTTTACAATCTTTTTGAGGTTGTAATCCAGCTTGGAGCAATACTTGCGGTAATAATTCTTTATTTCAATAAGCTTAATCCCCTTTCAATGAAAAAATCGGCTCTTGAAAAAAAGCAGACCTGGTCGCTTTGGTTCAAGGTCATTGTTGCCATAATTCCCTCGGCGCTTCTTGGGGTTATAGCCGACGATTTTATCGACGCCAACCTTGGCAGCTATGTAACGGTTGCCATCACCCTTGTGCTTTACGGCGTTGCCTTTATTCTCATTGAGCGCAAAAAGGGCGGCGCGCCCGAAATCTGCGACACCGCCGACATAACCTACAAGACCGCCCTTATGGTAGGCGCGTTTCAGGTGCTTTCGCTTATCCCCGGAACATCAAGAAGCGGCTCGACCATTCTCGGAGCTATGCTCCTTGGGCTTTCCCGCTCAGCGGCGGCTGAATTCTCATTCTTTATGGCAATTCCCACAATGCTTGGAGCGTCGCTTATCCGCGCCCTTAAGTTTGTGGACTATGTAGCAGACGAGGCGGTGGCTATTCCCCTTGAGGCTTGGCTTATTCTTGCCGTCGGAACTGCGGTTGCCTTTGTTGTTTCGCTTGCGGCCATCAAGTTCCTCACCGACTTTGTAAAGAAGCACAGCTTTGCTTCCTTTGGCGTGTACCGAATAATTCTCGGTATGGCGGTGCTTGTCTACTTCTTGGTAAAATAATATGAAAAAGCTTCGCGTGATCTACCCCATAATCGTTGAGGGTAAATACGATAAAATAAGGCTTTCCTCGCTTTTTGAGGCGCACATCGTAACCACAGACGGCTTTGGTGTGTTCAACAAAAAGGAAAAGCTTGCGCTTATCCGCGCCCTTGCCGCAAGCAGTAAGATAATTCTGCTTACCGACAGCGACGGTGCAGGCAAGCTGATACGCTCCCACCTTACGGGGGCTGTCCCCAAGGACAGGCTGATTCAGCTCTACATTCCCCGTGTTGAGGGAAAGGAAAGGCGCAAGGACGCCCCCTCTGCCGAGGGCACTCTGGGCGTTGAGGGAATGAATAACGACATTCTGAGAGAGCTTCTTCTTCCCTACACCGATGAGGGCGAGCCCATAGGTGAGAACCCCCTTTCAAAGACCGATTTTTACATCGACGGACTTACGGGTGGCGAAAACAGCCGTGAAAAGCGCAACGAATTGGCGCGATTGGTAGGACTTCCACCCGATATGACACCCAACGCCCTGCTTGAGGCATTGAGGCTTGTCTGTCCCTACGAAAAGTATTTAGCTTTGGTGGGGAGAAAAGAAGAAAAATAATTTGCGTCGCACTATATTTGCACAGTAATAAGCGCCAAAAGTTTTGCGGTGCGAACTTATCAGAAGAAGCCGACCCTATCGGGGTCGGCTTCTTCTTTTCTATTGCTTTTCCTTCAAAAGGTCGCGGATCTCTGTGAGAAGCTTTTCGGTGCTTTCGGAGATGGCTACCTGCGCCTCGTATGCCGCAAGCTGTGCCTTCTTTTCTTCCTCTGCCTTGGCTGCCGCAGCTGCTGCCGCTGCTTCCTCTGCCGCCTTCTGCTCCGCCTCTGCCGCCGCTGCCGCTTCCTCGGCTTTTCTTGTCTTGGGGGTCTTAAGATTATCCTTAAGCTCCTCGTTTACTTCCTTCGCCTTCGCCGAAATTGCATTGAATGTCTTCATTACAACAAAAAGAACAAACGCGATGATAAGGAAGTCGATTATGTTCTGCACAAACGAACCCCAAAGGAAAGCCACCTCGGGAGTTACCACCTTTTCTGCGCCGTCAACCATTTCAACAACAGCCTCGCGGAGTATCCACTTCTGATCCACAAGCGACGCGCCGCCTGTGATAAGTCCCACAATGGGGCTTACAAAGCCCGCTGTAAAGGCGTTTACTATCTTTGTAAATGCGCCGGCAACCGCAACACCGATTGCCATATCCACTACATTTCCGCGTGTAATAAATTTCTTAAATTCTTCAAAAAATTTTTTCATTTTTCTTCTCCTTCGCAAGGGCGTTGCCCCTTTTTCTTCATTATACATCAAAAAAAGCACCTTGTCAACTATTTTCGACCGCTGTAATTTATGCAAATTTTATTAAAATTTCATCGAATATTCTATAGACAAACGAAAAAAAGTGTGATATAATTGTTTTGTAAAATATTTCTCTTGAAAGGAGATTTTGAAATGAAAACTTTTATCAAGCTTTTTTCTCTCGTTATCTGCCTCACATTGGTAATAGCTATGGCTGTTTCCTGCAAGAAGGACGATAACAAGCCCAACTACGATGACTATCAAGGAACAGGCGACGACTTTAGCTTTGTAACAGGTCCTTCCGAGGACGAAAAAAATGACGATTACATAGGCACTGAAAATATCAATGACGAGCAGGGCTGGGGACCCATTATCCTCCGTCCTTAATGACGATATGAACAATCAGCAGCTTGCAGATCTTTTGCGCCCCACGAGTTTTGACGACATCGTGGGGCAAGATCATCTTTTCTCACAAAACGGAATAGTCCGCAAGATGGTTGAAGGCGGAAGAATAACAAATATGATATTCTTTGGCCCCCCCGGCACAGGAAAAACCACGGCGTCGCGGGTTATCGCGTCGCTTTCGGGAATGAGCTTTCACAAGCTCAACGCCACCACCGCTTCACTGTCTGATGTTAAAGAAATACTGCGCGAAACGGGCAGTCTTTTTTCGTCGGGCGGAATACTTCTTTATATTGACGAAATACAGTATTTTAACCGCAAGCAGCAGCAGACATTGCTTGAATATATTGAGGACGGACGGGTAACGCTTATCGCGTCAACCACCGAAAATCCCCATTTTTACATTCACAACGCCATAATTTCGCGCTCCTCGCTTTTTGAGTTCAAGCCTGTTGACAAGGAAGCCTGCAAAAAAGCGCTTTTGCGCGCGCTTTCGCACCTCAACAGTGAAAACGGCAAGGAAAAATCAATAAATCCCGAGGCTCTCGATTTTATAGCGCGCTCCACATCGGGCGATGTCAGACGGGCAATAGGACTTATTGAAAACGCCTTTTACACGGCTGAAAATGAGATAAACGAGGAAGTTGTGGAGCAATTTTCATCGGGTATAGGTAATTTTGATGACGGAACGCATTACGATTTGCTTTCCTGTCTACAAAAATCCATAAGAGGCTCTGACCCCGACGCCACGGTATTCTACCTTGCAAGGCTGCTTGAAGCGGGCGAGCTTTTGGCAGTATGCAGAAGGCTTCAGGTAATAGCGTCAGAGGATGTAGGACTTGCATATCCCCTTGCGGCATCGATAACGAGGGCTTGTGTTGAGTCGGCAAGAGAGCTGGGAATGCCCGAGGCTCGCCTTACACTTGCCAACGCGGCTATTATGCTTGCCACTGCGCCGAAATCAAATTCGGCTCACAATGCCATTATAGCGGCTTGCAGCGACGCGGCGGCGGGAATTGGTACAGATATACCCCCTCACCTTCAAGCGCCGCTTTACAAGGGCTACAAGTACCCTCACGACTTTCCTGACCACTATGTATCCCAACAATACCTACCAAACGATATAAAGAACAAGAAATACTATATCGCGGGCGACAACAAAGCAGAAGCCGCCGCCGCGGAATATTGGAATAAAATTAAGAAAAAATAGTATTAAGAGCCGTACGATGGACGGCTCTTTTTTTGTCAGATTTGCACCGGGACAGCCCCACCGACATGTGGCGCAAGTCAAGGAGCGCGTAGCCCTTGTCAATAGTCGCAACCAGCAAAATCTTTCCCTAACGCATCGCTCTCCCATAAATTTATTGTTGACTTCCTCGACAAAATATGATAAAATATCTATGAATTTGTTATTATAAAAGAGGAAAAGAAAATGCCGGAGATTAAAGAAAATAAAATGGGTACTATGCCCATAGGCAAACTAATATTTACTATGTCTATCCCTATGGTGGCATCTATGCTTGTTCAGGCATTTTACAACATCATAGACAGTATTTTTGTGGCAAAGTTCAGCAGCGACGCCCTGACGGCAGTTACCTACGCCTTTCCTGCCCAAAACCTTATGATAGGTCTTGCAACAGGTACGGGAGTGGGTGTTAACGCCCTTCTTTCACGAAGCCTTGGGGAGAAAAACCGCGAGCGCGCCAACCGTGTTGCCGAAAACGGCGTATTTTTGGCTCTTATTGGCTACCTTGTATTTCTTTTATTCGGTCTGTTCGGAGCAGAAGCCTTTATTAAATTCCAGACCAAGACCCCCGAGGTCATTGAGCAGGGCGTAGCTTATCTTTCCACCTGCTGTATCTTCTCATTCGGTATTTTCGGAGAGATAATGTTTGAGCGTCTTATGCAGTCAACAGGTCGGACGGTATACACTCTTTACACCCAAGGAATTGGCGCGATAATAAATATTATCCTTGACCCTATATTTATTTTTGGCTACTTTGGAATGCCTGCAATGGGCGCAAAAGGCGCGGCTATCGCCACAGTTATCGGACAGATTTTTGCCTTTATTATGGGCGTTATTCTTAACCATTTCTTCAATAAAGACATAAAGTTAAAGCTTCTTCGCTTCCGCCCCGACAAAAGCATTATCGGCAGAATATATTCTATCGGTATTCCCTCAGTAATTATGATGGGAATAGGTTCAATAATGACCACAAGTATGAACAAAATTCTTTACGGATTTTCCGAGGTTGCGGTTAATGTTTTCGGTGCATATTTCAAGCTTCAGAGCTTTGCGTTTATGCCGATTTTCGGATTAAATAACGGCGTTATTCCCATAATTGCCTACAACTACGGAGCTAAAAACAGAGAAAGACTTCTCCGCACTATACGAACATCGGTTATAACCATTGTTTGCATAATGCTCTGCGCCCTTGCGGTTTTGCAGATAATTCCCGACAAGCTTCTCTCTATGTTCAGCGCAGGTGAGGAAATGCTTAAAATAGGTATTCCCGCCCTTAAAACCATAAGCTTAAGCTACATTTTTGCAGGAGTTTGCATAGGATTTACCTCTGTTTTTCAGGCACTGGGAAAAGGAATTTACGCCACTATAATGTCATTTGCAAGACAGATGATTGTGCTTTTACCCGCGGCATATCTGCTTTCCTTAAGCGGAAATGTTGACACGGTATGGTGGGCATTCCCCATTGCCGAGGTAATGTGCCTGCTGGTTTGCGGTGTATTGTTTATAAGGCTTAATAAAAATGTTATATCTAAAATTTAATTATTTTCGAAAAGGCTGTAAATGACAGCCTTTTTTCTTTGCCTTTATTATATATTATATATTTATATATAAATATAATAAATTTCAAAAAAACCCTTGAAAAAATATTTATTTTATGGTATAATTATTAAAATTAGTATAACTATACCCTGTTACGGTTTTTATATAATCATTCATACTGTTGAAAGGATAAAATTATGGAAATTTCAGAAGACCTCAAGGAATTAAATTTAATATGGGATGAAATTAAAAAATCCTTCTCTTCCGAGCTTTCCGAAACCACTATCGAGCTTTGGTTTGGCGGTCTTGTTATCTCGGACTTCTACAAAAATGTTATTTATCTCCGCGCTCCCTCATCTCTTAAGGCAAAAATTGTGCGCGAGAAACACCTTGAACGCATCAAGCGCGGTTTTTGCGAATATCTGGGGCTTGATGTAGATGTAAGCGTTTTCTACGGCTCTGAAAATGTTTACCGCATAGTTCACACCCCTGTGGTTATCGAGGACGAGCCTTATATTAACCCAAACAAAGAGGTTGAGGTTGGAAGCGAGCAGTTCCCTTATCATTTCGAATATACATTTGATAACTTTATTGTGGGAACATCAAATAATTTTGCTCATGCCGCCTGTCTTGGGGTTGCCGAGAATCCCGCATTCCTTGAATCTGACAAAAGATCCAGCGCAGGCGAAATAATGAGAACCTTTAACCCATTGTTTATTCACGGCCCCTCGGGTCTTGGAAAAACTCACCTTCTTCACGCCATTATAAACAAAATAAAGACAAAAATTCCCGACGCCAAAATTCTTTACATCACCTGTGAGGGATTTACAAACCAGCTTATAGACCACCTTTCAACAAACTCAATGTCGCTCTTTAAGGAAAAATACCGCAAATGCGATGTGCTTCTTATCGACGATGTTCAGTTTTTGCAGGGTAAAAAATCAACACAGGAAGAATTTTTCCACACCTTCAATTCTCTTTACGAGGACCACAAGCAGATAATTCTTACCTCTGACCGTCCGCCAAAGGAAATTTCTCCTCTTGACGACCGTATCAGAACAAGGTTTGAGTGGGGACTTATTGCCGACATTCAGCCGCCCGACGCCGAGCTTCGTTTAGCTATCATCAAAAAGAAGGCCGAGCAGGTTGGAATTGAGCTTCCCGAGGATGTTCTTGAATATCTTGCAGACAACCTTCGCTCTAATGTAAGACAGATCGAGGGCGCTATTAAAAAGCTGGCGGCACAGAAATTCCTTTCGGGCAAGGAAATAACCTTTGAGCTTGCCAAGGGCTGCATTTATGAGCTTCTTGACGGTGAAGACCCTGTTAAGGTTGTAATCAACAAGATATTTG
>JAZRHS010000089.1:0-11588 GCA_045644865.1 Eubacteriales bacterium
ATAACTGCAACGCCTCTCTTCTCGTAAGCGGCAGAACCCTGGGGGAATGTACCGTCAACGTACTTGGAGAATGCGGAAACCTTAAGGTCGTCACCCTTCATCTTAACTGTGGGAAGAACTACCTCGTTTACGAACTCAGCAAGGTCCTCTCTCTTATCTGTGATAGCGGGAGCGGGAGCTGTCTCACCTGCGTTAGCCCAATCAGCGGGAACCTCAACAAGGTGAAGAGCGTCCTTACCTGCGTCGATAGCGTTGTGGTTAAGGTCAACGATAGCCTGTCCCTTCTTGAGGTAAGACTTTGTAGCCATGTACTTCATGTAGTCGATTGCTTCGTTAATGGGAAGGATGTTCGCAAGAGCGAAGAATGCGGACTGAAGAACTGTGTTCTTAACCTTTGCGTTACCAAGGTCGATAGCGATCTTTGTAGCGTTGATGGTGTAGAACTTGATGTTGTTCTTTGCGATGTAGGTCTTAACAGAAGCGGGAATATGCTCGTTAAGCTCTGCGTCTGTCCACTGGCAGTCAAGAAGGAATGTACCACCGGGCTTAACATCAGAGATCATATCATACTTGTTAAGGTATGCGTGGTTGTGGCAAGCTACGAAGTCTGCCTTGTTGATGTAGTAAGTGGACTTGATGGGGCTATCACCGAAACGAAGGTGAGAAATTGTAATACCACCGGTCTTCTTGGAGTCGTACTGGAAGTACGCCTGAATAAACTTGTCGGTATGGTCGCCGATGATCTTGATAGAGTTCTTGTTTGCACCAACAGTACCGTCGCCGCCAAGACCCCAGAACTTGCACTGTACCATATCCTTGGGTGCTGTGTCGGGAGCGGGCTTCTCGTCAAGAGAAAGACCTGTTACATCGTCTACGATGCTGAGAGTGAAGTTGTGCTTGGGAGCGTCAGCCTCAAGATTCTCATATGTTGCGAAGATAGAAGCGGGAGTTGTATCCTTAGAACCAAGACCGTATCTACCGCCAACAACCTTGATACCTGTTCTGCCAACAAGGTTAAGACCTGTAACAACATCGAGGTAAAGGGGTTCGCCAAGAGCGCCGGGCTCTTTTGTTCTGTCAAGAACAGCGATCTTCTTAACTGTCTGAGGAATAGCTTCAGCAAGCTTGGAAGCAACGAAGGGTCTGTAAAGTCTTACCTTAACAAGACCAACCTTCTCGCCCTTAGCAAGAAGATAATCAACAACCTCTTCAGCGGTGTCGCAAACAGAGCCCATAGCGATGATGATTCTCTCTGCGTCGGGTGCGCCGTAGTAGTTGAAGAGCTTATAATCTGTGCCAAGCTTTGCGTTAACCTTACCCATGTACTCCTCAACGATTGCGGGAAGAGCGTCATAGTAGGGGTTGCAAGCCTCTCTGTGCTGGAAGAAGATATCACCGTTTTCAGCAGAACCGCGGAGAACGGGAGCTTCGGGATTGAGCGAACGAGCGCGGAATGCCGCGATAGCGTCCTTGTCAACCATCTCCTCAAGATCCTTGTAATCCCAGGTAGCAACCTTCTGGATCTCGTGAGATGTACGGAAACCGTCGAAGAAGTTAAGGAAAGGAACTCTTCCCTTAATTGTAGAAAGGTGAGCAACTGCACCAAGGTCCATAACCTCCTGTGCGTTGGACTCAGCAAGCATAGCGAAGCCTGTCTGACGGCAAGCATAAACATCGGAGTGATCTCCGAAGATGTTAAGCGCGTGAGAAGCTACGCAACGAGCTGACACATGGATAACGCAGGGGAGAAGCTCGCCCGCGATCTTGTACATATTGGGGATCATAAGAAGAAGGCCCTGAGAAGCGGTGTAGGTGGTTGTAAGAGCACCTGCTGCGAGAGAACCGTGAACAGTACCTGCCGCACCTGCCTCGGACTGCATCTCCATAACCTTAACCTTTTCGCCCATAATGTTCTTGAGTCCTGTTGCGGACCAAGAGTCGGTAAGCTCTGCCATTACAGAAGAAGGTGTAATGGGGTAGATAGCTGCAACCTCGGTGAATGCATAAGATACATGCGCCGCGGCTGTGTTACCGTCCATGGAAACTTTTTTTCTTTCAATTGCCATGATTTTTTCCTCCTAAAATATATAGTTGATAAATTTTAACCCTATTCATCAATTTAATATTATATCATACAAATTTGAAATTGTAAAGACCTATTTTGAATTTTTTGTTAATTTGAAGTCAATTCTCACCAAAAAATTTACCATTAAAACAAATCCTTTTCAGAAAAGGGTTTTCGGAGGAAAAGCAAAGGGCAGAATGTTGACAACACTGCCCTTTTATGATAAAATATCACCAGACTGACACAGGGAGGAATTCCGATGAAAATAGTTGTTCTTGATAAATGCACGGTAACAAAGGGCGATGTTGACCTCTCGCCCATTGAAAGGCTTGGCGAGGTGGAATACTACGACCTTCTCACCCACGAAGAAATAAAAACCGCCCTCAAAAGTGCCGACGCGGTAATCTGCAACAAGGCAAAAATAGACCGCGATATAATTGAAAGCTCCTCATTAAAATATATAGGTCTGTTTGCCACAGGCTACAATAATATCGACATTGAAGCGGCTCACGAGCGAGGAATAACAGTCTGCAATGTTCCGGGCTACTCCACCGACTCGGTGGCACAGCTCACCTTTTCGCTCATCCTTGTGCTTGCGGGCAACGCAAGTAAATATGCCGCCTCGGTGGCGGCAGGCGATTGGAAGCGTTCAAAGCAGTTCTCCTACTTCTTTGCCCCCATAAGCGAGCTTGCGGGCAAAACCCTTGGAATTTACGGGCTTGGCACTATCGGACTTGCGGTGGCAAAAATCGCCCTTGCCTTCAATATGAAGGTCATCGCCTACACCCGCACCCCGAAGCAGGTCGAGGGTGTAAGCCTTGTGGACAAGAAAACCCTGTTTGGGGAAAGCGACTTCCTTTCATTCCATTGTCCCTTGAATAACGAAAGCGCGCTTGCCGTCAGCGCCCACACCATTTCTTTGATGAAGCCCACGGCATTTATCATAAACACGGCGAGGGGCGGTGTAATTGACGAAAAGGCGCTGGCGGACGCTCTTGAAAATGGCGTAATAGCAGGAGCGGCGCTTGATGTGCTGACCGACGAGCCAATGCGCGACGATTGTGTTCTTTTTGGTGCAAAAAACTGCATTATCACGCCCCATATTGCCTGGGCGGCATACGAAACGAGAGTAAGACTTATAGAAATGGTCTGCGATAACCTTGCGGCATTTAAGGCGGGGAAACCTATAAACACTGTTAACGGCTAAACAACTCAAGAAAAGCTTTAACCGATAGATAAGAAAACTTTATAAAAAGCGGCGGGAGCAAGTCCCGCCCTACGATATATATAAAACAACAAAAACCTGTGGTGTTAGCCACAGGCTTTTATTTCAATTGTATCAAGCGTGAGAACTCTTTCCTGCCTGCGCCTCGCAATAAATGCAACGATAGGTGCGGGAGTCGCGGTCGGTAAGCTTGAATATGTGCTTAAGCTCCTGCTCGGTAGATGTAATGCAACGAGGATTCTTGCACTTAACAATATCCACTATCTGCTCGGGAAGCTCGGGATGATACTTCTTTACAAGCTTCTCGTTCTCAATTACATTTATAGTCATTTCGGGGTCGATATAACCGAGAACGCTCAAATCAACATTAAGATTTTCAGCGTCTACCTTTATTATATCCTTGCGCCCCATTCTGCGGCTAACCGCGTTTTTGATAAGAGCAACAGTTCCGTCAACCTCGTCAAGTCCGAGGAAGCGGTATATCTCCATTCCCTTTTCGGGCTTGATGTGGTCAAGAACAAATCCGTTTTTAATAGAATCTACAGTCATTTCGCAGCCTCCAGAAGCATTTTAATAAGAGCCATTCTGATATACTTTCCGTAAAGCACCTGCTTAAAGTAGCAGGCTCTGGGATCGCTGTCCACCTCTACGGTTATCTCGTTAACTCTGGGCAGAGGATGCATAACGATACAGTCGCTCTTGGCAAGATTGAGCTTGGACTGTGAAAGGATATAGCTGTCCTTAAGTCTTATGTAGTCCTGCTCATTGAAGAATCTCTCGCGCTGAACTCTTGTCATATAAAGAATGTCAAGCTCGGGCATAACCGACTCAAGGTCGGTGGTTTCCACATACTCCAAGCCGCTCTTGTCAAGAATATCCTGCTTGATGTATTCGGGAACAGTAAGCTCTGTGGGAGAGATAAGCACAAACTTTATGCCTGTGTATCTGGAAAGCGCTGTTATAAGCGAGTGAACCGTGCGTCCGAACTTAAGATCGCCACAAAAGCCTACGGTAAGATTGTCAAATCTTCCCTTCTCGCGCTTAATTGTAAGAAGGTCTGCAAGAGTCTGTGTGGGGTGGTTGTGTCCGCCATCACCCGCGTTGATAACGGGAATCGACGCGTTAATCGACGCAACCATCGGTGCGCCCTCCTTGTAGTGGCGCATTGCCATAATATCTGCAAAGCAGGATATTACCTTTGCTGTGTCGGCAACGCTTTCGCCCTTGCTGGCAGAGCTGCTCTGGGCATCCGAAAAGCCTATTACGCTTCCACCAAGCTCGATCATAGCCGACTCAAAGGAAAGTCTGGTTCTGGTAGAAGGCTCGTAGAAAAGAGTTGCTATCTTCTTACCGCGGCAAACCTCGGAATACTTGCCGGGGTTGTCGATTATATCCTCTGCGGTAGCCACAAGATTTTCTATCTCGGCTACAGAAAGGTCCTCAATTCCAATAATGTGTCTCATTTTCTCACCTCACGCCTTTGCGCCGTTTACTGCGAGGTAGTTCTTGATTCTCTCAACATTCTCGCGATTTTTCTCATCCTCTTCAAGGTACTCAATAATATCGTAAACATCGACGATGGAGTATACGGGGAAGCCGAACTGCTCCTCTATCTCCTGCATAGCGCCCTTGTCGCCCTGACCCTTTTCCTTGCGGTCAACCATAATAAAGGTTGCAGCAACCTTTACGCCCTCAAGGTGTGAAAGTATCTCCATACTCTCGCGGATAGCAGTACCTGCGGTGATTACATCCTCGACTATAACCACTTCCTCGCCCGCCTCGGGAACATATCCAACGAATACGCCGCCCTCGCCGTGATCCTTAACTTCCTTTCTGTTAAAGAAGAAGGGGACATTAAGGTCATTCTTTGAAAGCGCAACTGCCGCCGAAACCGCAAGGGAAATTCCCTTGTATGCGGGGCCGTAAAGCACAGCCTTTTTTGCGCCAAGCTTTTCAAAGTAAGCCTTTGCGTAGAACTCGCCAAGCCTTGCGATGTCGTCGCCTGTCTTTATCATACCCGCGTTAATGAAATAGGGTATTTTTCTACCGCTCTTTGCGGTGAAGTCGCCAAACTTAAGAACGCCTGCGTTCTCAAGGAACTGTATAAACTCTCTCTTGTATCCTTCCATTTTTGTTCTCCTTTGTTTTTTGCACTTTCATCGTAGGGCGGGGGCTTGCTCCCGCCCTACAGAGTACGGTGTTTCCCTTGCTTATCCTACAAATTCCGCCACGCAGCGTCTGTATGCCGCAACCGGATCCTCTGCCGCAGTAATGGGTCTGCCCACAACAATATAATCAGAGCCTATTTCCTTTGCCTGCGCGGGAGTCATTACTCTCTTCTGATCGCCAACATCACCGTCAGCAAATCTTACGCCGGGAGTTACTGTTACAAAACTCTTGCCGCAGGTTTCGTGTACCTTGCCCGCCTCAAGGGGAGAGCAAACCACGCCGTCAAGTCCTGCTTCCATTGCGTTGTGCGCGTAGTGCATAACAACCTTGTCGATAGGCTCTTTAATGAGAAGGTCATTCTCCATACTCTCCTGATCGGTAGAGGTAAGCTGTGTTACCGCGATAAGAATAGGTCTTGTGCCGTCGGGCTTTGTAAGTCCCTCAATAGCCGCTTCCATCATTCTCTTTGTGCCTGCGGCGTGAAGGTTTGTCATATCAACATCAAGCGCCGAAAGCACCGCCATCGACTTTTTAACCGTGTTGGGAATATCGTGAAGCTTAAGGTCAAGGAATATCTTGTGTCCTCTCTCCTTTATCTTCTTTACGATAGAAGGGCCTACCGCGTAGTAAAGCTCCATTCCTATCTTTACAAAGGGCTTTTCGTCCTGAAATTTGTCAAGGAAGTTAAACACCTGCTCCTCACTTGCGAAATCACAAGCAATAATTACATCTTTTCCCATTTCAATTCTCCTTTCAATGCGCCGCGCCGATTATTTCCTCAAGCGAGCTTATGCGGTACTTTTCCATAGCCGCGGGAAGCTCCTCGATTATCTTTTTGCACGCGTAGGGGTCAACAAGGTTAGCCGCGCCAACCTGTACGGCGGTTGCGCCCGCCATCATTATTTCGATAACATCCTCTGCGGTAGTAACTCCGCCCATTCCCACTATCGGAATGTTTACCGCCTTATACACCTGATAAACGCAACGAAGCGCCACAGGGAAAGTGCAAGGACCCGAAAGTCCGCCTGTTACATTTGCCAAAAGAGGCTTTCTTTTTGCCATATTTATTCTCATACCCGAAAGAGTGTTGATAAGCGAAACGCCGTCAGCGCCCTCTGCCTCAACCGCCTTTGCAATCTCGGTTATATCGGTAACATTGGGAGTGAGCTTGATGATAACAGGCTTTGCGGTAACCGCCTTAACCGCCCTTGTAACCGCCGCCGCGTTTTTAGCGTCTGTTCCGAAGCTCATTCCGCCGCCGTGTACATTAGGGCAGGAAATATTCACCTCAAGCCAGCCAACCTGCTCCTCTTTGTCAAGCATTTCGCAGGTGTAGGCATAGTCCTCGATAGCAAATCCGCTTATGTTAGCCATTACAGGCTTGTGGAAAACCTTTTTAAGCGCGGGAAGCTCCTCGGCTATAACCTTTTCCACACCGGGATTCTGAAGTCCCACCGAGTTAAGCATACCGCCCTCGGTTTCGGCAATTCTTGGGGTGGCATTTCCAAAGCGAGGGTCCTTTGTTGTACCCTTGAAGGAAAAGCTGCCGAGAATATTGATGTCGTAAAGCTCGGCAAACTCCTTGCCGTAGCCGAATGTACCGCTTGCGGGGATAATAGGGTTGTCTATTTCAATACCGCAAAGTGTAACCTTTGTGTTTACCATATTATCTCCTCCTTTACAAGCACAGGACCGTCCCTGCAGATGCGCTTGTTGCCGTACTTTGTCTTGCAGGAGCAACCCATACAAGCTCCAAAGCCACAGCCCATTCTTTCCTCAAAGCTGAACTGACCCGAGGTAACGCTCTTGTCATAGATAGCCTTAAGCATAGGCTCGGGACCGCAGGTGTAGAAGTAGCTGTAGTCAAGCCCTTCCATAGCGTCGGTAACAAAGCCCTTTACACCCTGACTTCCGTCAACGGTGGTAACAAGCACCTTTGCGCCGAGCGCCTCAAATTCCTCTTTATAGAACACCTCGTCAGACGAGCCGAAGCCGAGAATAACCACAGGTCTTTTGCCCTCTGCCACAAGCTTTTTGCAAAGCATATACATAGGGGGAACGCCTGCGCCGCCGCCGATAAGAAGGGGCTTGTCCCCCGACAGAGAAAGGTCGTAGCCGTTGCCAAGACCTGTAAGCACCCACAGTCTTTCGCCGCCTGTCATCTCGGACATCTTCTGTGTTCCCTTGCCCACCGCCTTGTAGATAAGGGTAAGCTTGCCGCCCTCGGCGTCGCAGACCGAAATCGGTCTGCGAAGATAAAAGCCGTCAAGCTTAATATTTACAAACTGTCCCGAAGCGGTAATATCCGAAATATCGCCCCGAAGAACACACTCATAGGTGTTTTTAGCAATTTTCTTATTGCTTATTACTTCAAAAATCGTATCTTTCATATCACTCTCACATCAGCTGTCGATAGTGGAAACGCGGTTTGTTGTTTCCTCAAGAACATCAAGCACGATACGGACTGTGTCAAGGTTGGAGAACAGGGTTACGCCGTTCTCAACCGCACAGCGGCGGATCTCAATACCGTCGTCGTAATGAACTCCCGAAAGAACGGCACGAGTGTTGATAACATAGTTAACATATCCTGCGCGGATAGACTCGAAGATCTCCTCGCTGCCCTCCATAAGCTTTTTACGCACGCGGGTTCTGATACCGTGCTCCTTTAAGAAGTTTGCAGTTCCGATAGTAGCCTCAATGTTGAAGCCCATATCGTAGAAGCGGCGAACAAGAGGAAGGGCTTCCTCCTTGTCCTCGTCTGCAAGCGATACAATAATAGTACCGTAATTGTGAAGCGAGAAACCACCCGCGATAAGTGCCTTCTGCATTGCTCTGGGAAGCTTGTCGTCATAACCGATAGCCTCACCCGTTGACTTCATCTCTGGAGAAAGGTAAGCATCAAGTCCGCGAAGCTTGTTGAAGGAGAACACGGGAACCTTTACATAGTCACGCTTCTTTTCCTCGGGATAAATATCGAATATTCCCTGCTCCTTAAGCGACTTGCCGAGAATAACCTCTGTAGCTATGTCGGCAAGAGAGTATCCTGTTGCCTTTGAAAGGAAAGGAACTGTTCTGGAGGAACGAGGGTTAACCTCAATGATAAATACATTATCGTCCTTGTCAACGATAAACTGAATGTTGAAAAGTCCAACGATACCGATGCCAAGACCAAGCTTCTTCGCATACTGAAGAATGATGCCCTTAACGCGGTTGGAAATGCTGTAAGAGGGGTATACGCTGATAGAGTCGCCCGAGTGAATACCTGTGCGCTCTACAAGCTCCATAATACCGGGGATAAACACATCGCGTCCGTCGCAGATAGCGTCAACCTCAACCTCTTTACCCTGAATATACTTGTCAACAAGCACAGGCTTGTCCTCGTCAATCTCAACCGCGGTGCGGAGATAGTGGCGAAGCTGCTCTTCCTTTGCGACGATCTGCATTGCGCGTCCGCCAAGCACGAAGGAAGGACGAACAAGCACAGGGTAGCCGATCTCCGAAGCGGCCTTGATACCGTCCTCGATATTTGTTACCGCCTGTCCGCGGGGCTGAGGAATATCAAGCTCGTGAAGCAAATGCTCAAACTCGTTTCTGTCCTCGGCGCGGTCGATTGCGGCGCAATCTGTTCCGATGATCTTAACGCCTCTGTCGGTAAGGGGCTGTGCAAGGTTGATAGCCGTCTGACCGCCAAGGGTTGCGATAACGCCGATAGGCTTTTCAAACTCAACTATGTTCATAACATCCTCGGGGGTGAGAGGCTCGAAATAGAGCTTATCCGCCGTAGTGTAGTCGGTTGAAACGGTTTCGGGGTTGTTGTTGATAATGATAGCCTCGTAGCCCGCCTTCTTGATGGTCTGTACCGCGTGAACGGTGGAATAGTCAAACTCAACGCCCTGACCGATACGGATAGGACCTGCGCCAAGCACGATTATCTTCTTCTTATCGGTGAGAACAGAAGCGTTCTCGCCTGTGTAAGAGGAATAGAAGTAAGGAATGTACGCCCCTGTGTGGCAGGTGTCAACCATTCTGAATACGGGGAAAAGCTTGTTCTCTTTTCTGAAGTTGTAAACATCAAGCTCAGCGCACTTCCAAAGGCGCGCGATATACTTGTCGCCAAAGCCCATCTTCTTTGCCGCCGTAAGAATTTCAAGGTCAAAGGGCTTTGCCTTGAGAAGCTCTTCCATATCAACTATCTTCTTTACAGACTCAAGGAAGTAAGGAGTTATCTTTGTGATATCGTGAAGCTTCTCAATAGAAACTCCGTGATAGATAAGCTCGGCAATAGCGAAAATGTTGTCAGAACGAAAGTCCTTGATGTAATCAAGAAGCTCCTCAACGCTCATATTGTCAAACTTGGGAAGGTGAAGGTGGTTTGCTCCTATCTCAAGAGAACGAATACCCTTAAGCAAGCACTCCTCAAGGTTAGAGCCGATACCCATTACCTCACCTGTCGCCTTCATCTGTGTTCCAAGCATATTGGAAGCAGATGTGAACTTATCGAAGGGGAATCTGGGAAGCTTTGCGATAACATAGTCAAGGCTGGGCTCAAACTCCGCGGTGGTGTTTGCGATAGCGATCTCGTCAAGAGTCATACCAACCGCGATCTTTGCGGTAACTCTCGCAATAGGGTAACCCGAAGCCTTGGAAGCCAAAGCAGAGCTTCTGGAAACTCTGGGGTTGACCTCGATAAGGAAGTACTCGGAGCTGTGGGGGTTAAGAGCGAACTGAACATTGCAGCCGCCCTCTATCTTAAGCTCTCTGATAAGCTTTATTGCGCTGTCGTTGAGCATCTTAAGGTCGTGATCGTTAAGGGTTACGATGGGAGCAACAACAAGGCTGTCGCCTGTGTGAACACCAACGGGGTCGATGTTCTCCATACCGCAAATGGTAATAGCGTTGTCGGAGCTGTCGCGCATAACCTCAAACTCTATTTCCTTGTATCCCTTTACGCTCTTTTCAATAAGAACCTGATGAACAGGAGAAAGCTTGAAGGCGTTTGTTCCCACCTCGATAAGCTCCGCTTCATTGTAAGCAAATCCACCGCCTGTTCCGCCAAGGGTAAACGCGGGACGAAGAACTACAGGGTAGCCGATTCTCTCTGCCGCCGCCTTTGCTTCTTCAAGATTATATGTGATCTCGGAAGGAATAACAGGCTCGCCTATCTCCTGACAAAGCTGCTTGAAAAGATCTCTGTCCTCGGCGCGCTCAATACTCTCACTGCTTGTTCCGAGAAGCTTAACTCCGCACTCCTTGAGAATTCCCTTCTTCTCAAGCTGCATAGCAAGGTTAAGTCCTGTCTGTCCGCCGATACCCGGAAGAATAGCATCGGGGCGCTCGAAACGGAGAATTTTTGCAATATACTCAAGGGTCAGAGGCTCCATATATACCTTATCCGCAATAGCGGTGTCGGTCATAATGGTAGCAGGGTTGGAGTTAACCAGAACGACCTCGTATCCCTCCTCCTTGAGAGCAAGGCAAGCCTGGGTGCCTGCATAATCGAACTCTGCTGCCTGACCGATAACGATGGGACCTGAGCCGATTATCATAATCCTTTTAATATCAGTTCTCTTTGCCATTTATATATCCTCCAAAAATTAATCTAAATCCGAATAGACAAGCCTGCCGTCGTAGACGGTTGCAAGGCATCGTCCGAATACCCTCTCACCCTCAAAGGGTGTTGCACGTCCCTGCGACAGAAAATCGTCAGGGTTGATCTCATATTCCGTACCCACCTCAAAGACGGTGAAGCCCACGTCAGAGGTGATCTTAAACCTCTCTCTCGGGCGAATGCAGGCTATATGAACAAGCTTTTCAAGGCTTATTATACCTGTTTTGACAAGCTTAGTATACATAATTGGGAATGCGGTCTCAATTCCAACAACTCCCATAGCGCTTTTTTCAAGGCCACGAGATTTTTCCTCAGCAGAGTGGGGAGCATGATCGGTGGCAAGAATATCTATTGTGCCGTCAAGTATACCCTCAAGAATCGCCTCCCTGTCCGAGGGGGATCTGAGCGGCGGATTCATCTTGAATCTGCCATTCTCCTGAAGGCAGGAGTCGTCGAGCACAATGTAGTGAGGACCTGTCTCACAGGTGACGTCAAGGCTCTCTGCCTTAGCCTGCCTTATA
>JAZRHS010000090.1:0-31192 GCA_045644865.1 Eubacteriales bacterium
AGCGAACCGCCCCTAACCCTAATTTATCAGCCGCAGCAGCAGAAAAGTATAAGGAGAGCAATTATGATGATCCAAACAGAACCGTTATCGTCAAAAAGATTGCAGAAGCAGTTATTCATATACAAGTTCCTCCATATATAGTCGGTAAGGTCTTTGCCTTCCCATTACCATTCTATGCAGGAGTGTCGAAAATGTTCTTCTTTTGACGAATATCGCCACCAAGGGCTATCACTCAAGCCTTAAGCTGTCGCAATCGAGGAACGCCTGCGCTCCAAGCATACTGTCCACTGGTATAATCCGTGATGCTCCGCACTTCTTGCAGAACACCAATATTCCGTCCTCCATCACCTTGCAGTCATATTCCCCGTCCTGCTCGGCACAATTGCAGAATATCTTGTTCTCCGCCTCAAGGTCATGAATAACGAACATTATGATTTCAAGTATCTGCGGATCGCTTATAAGCTCCTCGTCCTCTTTATGGAGTGTGGAAAAATCAGCCGCGCCGCTTTTTTCAAGCATATCGAGAAGCTGAAGCTCTGTGCGGGCAAGCTCTGCCTTGACGTGGTTCATCTCGCCCATAAAGCAGACATTTACATCGGAATAGGGGCAAGGAATTACAAACAGATCCCTGCCAAAAAATATAGACTGGCTTACCACAAAATTATGGGGCTTGGGACAAATGATACAAGGAACAGACAATCTGACCTTCTTATCATTTGTGTAGACCACGGTAAGCTCGCTATGACCGCAATCGCATTTAAGCTTCATCATATCGGCAGAAAGCGAAAACATTCCAACCGCGCTCATCACGCCCGATCCGCAATGGGGGCATCTGTAGGCAACTATCGTTTGTTTAGTTTCAAGGACCATAAAACATACCTTTCATAAAAATTCACTCTTTACATAATATGCGCTGTCTTAAAATATGCAAATAGGTGCTGCACAATCAAATCTGCGTCAGCACCTATCAGTCTATTTACGCGCTGTACTTATCAGCTGCTTTTTCGTTTACTGTTACCTTATTCTGATTTGCCTCAAGCATTGCAGAATACTTTTCGTTAACAATACCGATTCTTGCATTTACATCGGCAAGCTTTGCCTCACCGCGGTAAAGCATTACGTGGAAGCCGTAGTCTGTCTGAACCACATCGGTGTCGCCAACCTTGCGGGCGTCATCAAAGAGCCAGTCCTCAAACTCTGCAGCCATATCTCCCAAAACAACATTATCATAGAATACATTGCTGTCCTCGGTATATTCCCAGCCAAGAGCCTCGAAAGACTCCTCTGTCTTCTCGCCTGCAAGATACTTGGAAAGAACCTCCTCCGCCTTTGCCTTTGCAGCGGCAAGCTCTTCCTCTTTAGCAGAGCTCTTGTTAGCAGAAATAAGTATGTGTCCTACATCCTTTGTCATATCGTCGATAAGGCGAAGCTCACCTGCGAACATATATACTGTCTTTGTGTACTCTGCATCGTCAGAAGCCTCGGTCTTGTATGTTTCGCCAATCTTTCTGTCAGCGGAAGAAAGCCAGAGTGCCTCTGCCGCAGGCTCCTCGTGGTCAGCCTCCTCGCCCTCGTGATTATGCTCCTCGGTGTAAGCCTGCTCAGCAGTCTTTACAGCCGCATCACACTTTGCGATAAGAGTTGTGGTAATGGTGCTTATAGCTGCCTCAACACTTCCCTCCTCGCCGCCTTCAAGGTCATAAGCGGTACCGTTTATAAGAAGCGCAACCGTTCCGTCTATAATCTGCTGCTTGTATGCTTCAAGAGCCGCCTCGTCGGGCATAGCAGTCGCGTCGATCTCGGTAGATGCAAGCTTATCAAACTCTGTCTTTATAACATACTCAATAACAGCTGTCTTGAATTCCTCAACCGTTGTTGCGTTTTCGAGCTTTTCAGCATACTCGTCAACAAGAGCCTTTGCAACCGCAAAGCCGTCAGCGTTGTCCTTATAGTCGCTTGCAAGAACAGAAAGCTCAAGAGCAAGGTAATCAACAACATAGAAATCGCCCTTGTTGTTCTCTCTGAACTCGTTCATCTCGTCCTCGGTAGCGGCCGCCATTTCCTTTTCGGAATAGATGTCATAATACTTGACAGCAAGTTCCTGAAGTTCAATAGCCTTGCGGATATCCGCCTCATTTACTCCTGCGCCGAATATCTGCGAGAACTGTCCCTCATACTGTGCAAGTGCCTCGTCAATAGCCTTCATATCGTCTGCGTCAAGAGCAATTCCCTCTGCCTTTGCAGCCTCGCAAAGAATAAGAACTTCCTTGAGTGTTGTGATAGCACTGCTGTAATAGCTCTTAAGAGTCTTGCCCGAAAGTGCCTGCTGAGCCGCTGTGTAAGCCTGCTCGTAATCGCCTGCATAGAAGTACTGATAGTAGTACGAGAAGTACTGGCTGAAGAGGTTGGAATAAACCTGATTCTCGTAATAGGTAATCATATTAGCATCAACCTCGTAGTTATCAGAGCTGATAAGCACAGTGTTTCTGCCCGCAATTCCCGAGCCTGCAAATACCGAAAGCGCGATTGCGCCAACGATAAGTATTGCAATGACAATACCCATCCAGAATGTAGTCTTGTCAGCCTTCTGTGCCGCCTTTTTTCTGGAAGCCGATGCGCCCATAGCGTATGCCTCCTGATATCCGTTATTTCTTGATCTGTTTCCTTTTCCCATTTTTCGGGTCCACCTTTATGTTTGATTTTTTTGCGAAAAAGCTCCGCGCGTGAATAATACTCCACTATTATATATTCTTAAAGTGATAAGCTTTTGAAGAAATTATGAACTAAATGAAAACTTTCTTCTGAAATTGACATTTTTCTCCAATTATCGGTTAAACATTCATAATTATGGGCAATATCATAGGTTTGCGCTTGGTCTGCTGATAAAGATACCTTGCAAGATCGTCCTTTACTCTTGTTTTAAGCTGGATTCTGTCAACCCTTGAGCCGCGGTTAAGCTCCGCCTCGATAATATCGATAGCGCGCCTGCGCACATCTTCCATAAGCTGCTCCGACTCTCTCACATATACAAAGCCTCTTGAAACCACATCGGGACCCGACATAATAAGCCTTGCATCGGCGTCAACGGTCGCCACCACCACGATAAGTCCGTCCTGCGAAAGATGCTTTCTGTCGCGAAGCACGATGTTACCCACATCGCCAACACCGTAGCCGTCAACAAGCACATTGCCCGAGGGAACCGTTCCGTTAAACCGCGCACCCTTTGCGTCTATCTCAAGCACCCTGCCGATATCCGAAATAAGGATATTGTCGGGGCTCATTCCCATATCAAGAGCAAGCTCGCGGTTTGCCGCAAGATGCCTGTATTCACCGTGAACGGGAATAAAATATTTAGGTCTTATCAGCGCCTGCATAAGCTTAAGCTCGTCCTGACAGGCGTGGCCCGAAACATGGACCTCAACCACAGAGTCGTGAAGAACCTTTACGCCGTTCTTGGAAAGCTCATTGATTATTCTGCCCACAAGCTTTTCGTTACCCGGAATAGCGCTAGATGAAAGCACCACAAGGTCGCTTGTTCCAAGCGTTACCTGAGCGTGCTCGCCAAAGGCCATTCTGTAAAGAGCCGACATAGGCTCGCCCTGGCTTCCCGTAGTTACAAGGGCAAGCTGCTCCGGCTTGTAGCGCTTTATCTCCGAAATATCTATAAGCGTATTTTCGGGAACACTCATATAGCCAAGCTCAATAGCCGCGCCCATAATGTTGAGCATACTTCTTCCCGTAACCGCCACCTTTCTTCCGTGACGGACACTGGTGTCTATTATCTGCTGAACTCTGTGAACATTTGAAGAAAATGTTGCTATTACGATGCGCTTATCCGAGTGTGTGTTAAAGATATATTCAAGTGAGCGACCAACCTTCTTTTCAGAGGGGGTGTTGCCCGGTCTTTCGGCATTTGTCGACTCGCAAAGCAGGGCAAGAACGCCCTCCTTACCTATCTCTCCAAGTCTTGCTATATCCATTATCTCGCCGTCAATGGGGGTTACATCAAGCTTAAAGTCGCCTGTGTGAACTACCTTCCCAAGAGGAGTGTCCAGCGCTATGGCGCAGGCATCGGCTATCGAGTGGTTAACGTGGATAAATTCCGCCTTGAACGCCCCCAGCCTTACCACATCTCCCGCATTTACGCAATTAAGACGGGGCTGATGCCCAAGCTGATGCTCGGTAAGCTTATTCTTGATTATACCAAGAGTAAGCTTTGTTCCGTATATCGGTATATCAAGGGTTCGAAGCAAATAAGGCACTGCGCCGATATGGTCCTCGTGTCCGTGAGTGAGAAGCAGACCTCTTATCTTGTCCACATTGTTTTCAAGATAAGTGATGTCGGGAATAACAAGATCTATGCCCGGCATATCCTCATCGGGGAAGCCAAGTCCGCAGTCGATTATAACTATATCGTTCTCATACTCTACGACGGTAATGTTCTTTCCTATTTCGTTAAGTCCGCCAAGAGAGATTATTTTAAGCTTGCCTGCGGGGAGCTTGGGCTGCTCCTTGGGCGCTTTTGCCGTCTGTTTGTTTTTAGGGCTCTGCTGCTTTTTCTCGGGCTGCTTGTAAGAAGCATCGGGGCTTCCCTGCTTGCCCTTGGTACGGCGCTGAGAGGCTTTCTTTGAGGGAATGCCCTCCTGCGCCCTTTCAAGCTCAACGCTTTCCTTGAATCTGCTTACAATGTCAAACATAGAATCCTGCGTTCTTTTCTGCTCCGAGGCTCTCTGATAAGCCTTGGCATCAGCATTCTTTTTAACAGGCTTTTTTTTCTGCACAGGCTTTTTCTGACCCGAGCTTTTCTTTTTTGCAGGCGCTTTTTTTGCGTTCTGCTTTGCGGGGCTTTCCTTTGCCGCAGCAGCCTTTGACTGTTCGTTCTTTTCTTTTTTAGCCATAAATTTCTCCTTTAATCATTGGCAACGCGAAAAAGACCTTATGACCAAGGCAGACCAAAAGGCGACAGTCCTGCCTCCCTCGCGTACCGCTCCCGCAAGGCAAGGCGCCGACTTCTTTTTAATTCGCATTGTTTATATAAAATGACGGATTTTCCGTCTGAAAATCTTTCTAACCAACCTACATTATAACCCAAAACCTCTTTTTTGTCAAGAGGGGGTCAGATCAACAGCCACACAATGCCTACAAGAATAACCCCCAAAAGAAAGCCTATTCCAAGGCTTATAAGAATATGACGGGCATCAAAATGCCTCTTTCTTTTTTTCTTCTGATCATTAGCCTCCAATATTCGGTTCGCCTCACTTATCATATCTCCGCCGCCCTCCTTGTGCAGGGCGGTGCTTCTCAATATAAAAAACGCGCTTTCAAAAATACTGCTGTCCTTTGTTCTTATCATCACAAGCCTTCGCTGATACCCCTTAAGCATATTTTTCTCCTGTCCTTTTCAAAGCTTTATAGAATTGTTGACAGATTTTTGAAAACTTAATCTGTTCCCCCAAAGATTTTTCGACAGGGGTCGACAAGTAAGCTAAAAATATTTTCAAAATATTTATTTTTTTACATTTTTACACCTTGACAGACAATATTTGGAAGTGATATAATATCATTACCAACAATAATCAACAAAAGATAACATAAAAGGAGAAAAAATATGAAATCAACAGGTGTAGTACGCAAGGTGGACGAATTGGGAAGAATTGTTCTCCCTATTGAGATCCGCAAAATGATGGACATCAATGTTAAGGACGCTGTGGAGATCTTCACCGACGGCGACCGTATCGTGCTTCAGAAATACCAGCCCTGCTGCCTTTTCTGCAATGACGCTGACGGAATAACCTACTTCAACGGCAAACGCATCTGCCAGAAGTGCATAGAAAAAATAAAGTACACATTCTGATATATTCCGATGGGGCTGATCCTTTTTTCGCCCCATCGTTTTTTATACCCGTATTGACAAATTATCCAAATTGTATTATAATGGAAAATGTGAGATACTATACCAAATATATTAAAGGATTCAGAAAAGGAGAGGTATTATGACACCTATCATTATTTCAATCTACGCACTCACAGCACTCCTTCTTTTGCTCGGCACATTGATCGGCTATAAAAGAGGCTTTGGCAGAGCAACTGTAAGACTTGTTTATTTAGCTATCATCGCGGTAGCGGCACTCCTTGGCGCAATCTCCATATCGGGCACTGTTTCCACAGCGCTCCTTGAGCTTGCAAGAGGCTTTTACAATGACCTTATCATCGAGACAGTCAAGGCTAATCCCCAGCTTGAGGTTATTGTTCAGAGCCTTGTAAGCGCGCTACTCACACCCATAATCTTTGCGGCACTTTTCGGCTTTGTTCAGCTTATAACCCTTATTTGCCTCAAGTCTATCTCCGCAAAGATCGTTGCTCTTTTCAAAAAGGAGCTTAACCCCAAGGCAAGCAAGTGGGCAGGCGCAGGTGTAGGACTTGTTTCTGCAGTCGTTATGATATTCGCGCTTTTCGCGCCTATCACCTTCGCCGCTTCTGTTCTTGCCAACACCCCCACAGAAACTCTTGAGCTTATCGACGCTACATTCCTCTCGCAGGAAGGCGTTCAGGGTGAGCAGGTGGCTCATGCCGACCCCTACGGCGCACTTAACAACACCCGTCAGACACAATCAAGCGGTATAAGCATCAAGGCACTCCGCGACGCTCTGGGTGTGTTCAGCATTCTTTCAAACGACTACAAGATCGTAGGCTCTGAGCAATCAGCGCAAAGAGAAATTTCCAACCTTATCGCGGCAGCGGGCGACGGACTTGCTTCCTTGAATGTATCTATCGAAAATAATCCCGAGGACAGCGCCACGGCATATCTCAATGTTATAGCGGCTGTGGGCGCAAACGCCAAGCACTCCTCGCTTATTTCCACAGTTGTAAGAGAAACCGCAAAGGCAATTTCAAATATGGACACCGAGGCGGTTACAAAGGCACTTGAATCTGTTACCCCCAACGCCGAGGCAATCGCCGCATTCGTGCCCGAATTTGCCCCTGTCTTCGAGGAGCTTGCAAATGCCACCAACGAAGAGGTTGCATATACCTTCTCCTTCTGGTTCGGAGACCCCATTATAGAGCCCTCAAGAACCAAGGAAAGTCGCGAAAAGGAGGGGCTCACAGATACTATAGCCCCCGACACAAGCGCTCCTGTTGTAACCGACGCGCCTGTAGTAACAGAAGCTCCCGAGGTAACAGAAGCCCCCGAATCCACAGAGATTCCCGGTGATGAAACAACAGCAACCGACGAAACAACAGCCCCCCCCGAAGAAACCACAACACAGGGTGCTATGCAAAACAACGGTATCATCAGCGCATTTATAAGCGACGGCAATGTATCCCACAGAGGCGAGGAAATTGCCGAGGATGTGGTGCTCTTCAACACCATCAAAAAAACCGCCCGCAACCTGTTGGCATCAAACTTTGACATCTACAGCGAAAAATACAGCTGGGTATTCGAGCTTATACAGAGCGAGCTTTACAATCTTCTCTGCGCAGTTGAGGCAGACCCCACTATGACCTATGTAGAGCAGATCCACTTCTTCGAAGCGGCTCTTGAGGTCAGCATCAGAGCACACCTCTCCCCCGAGGCTTACAATACCGCAGGTGTGAACCTTCTCCTCAAGCCCGCTTCCTTACAGGTTGTATCTGTATACACCATAAAGGAATTCACCCCCGAAGAATACCCCGACAAGGTAGTTCCCATAAAGGATATTATGATTTTTATGGGATATGACGAGGCTTACCTTCCCGCGTGGGTCATTTCCGAATAATCACTTGCTTTCAGTTGGCTGACACCCTGTCAGCCAACTGCTTTTTATTAAATTTTCAAAAGTGTGTTGAAATTTTAATAATTCGGTGGTACAATATAGGAGTAAAGAAATTTTTTGAAAGGAATATAAAAAATGACAAAGATAGACATTTTTTCGGGATTCCTCGGAGCAGGAAAAACCACGCTTATAAAAAAGCTTCTTACAGAAGCTTATGCGGGCGAAAAGGTTGTTCTTATTGAAAATGAATTCGGAGAAATAGGCATTGACGGCGGTTTTCTCAAGGAAGCGGGCATTGAAATAACCGAAATGAACAGCGGCTGCATCTGCTGCAGCCTTGTTGGCGATTTCGGCGACGCCCTTAAGAAGGTAATTGCCGACTTCTCACCCGACAGAATACTTATTGAACCCTCTGGCGTTGGCAAGCTTTCGGATGTTATAAAGGCGGTTGAAGGGGTTTGCAACGATAATGTAGCTCTTAACAGCTCTGTAGCCGTTGCCGACGCGTCAAAGTGCAAAATATACATCAAAAACTTTGGCGAATTCTACAACGATCAGATAGAAAATGCGGGTACTATCGTGCTTAGCAGAACAAGCGGAATAAGTGATGAGAAGCTTGCTCTTGCCCTCTCGCTTCTTCGCGAAAAGAACGCTCACGCGGCAATCATAACCACCCCTTGGGATCAGCTTGACGGCAAGGTAATACTTGACGCTATAGAAAACGCGCACACTCTTGAAAGCGAGCTTCACGAGCTTGAAGAGGAGGCTCACGGGCATCATCACCACGACCACGGCGAGGAATGCCACTGCCACGACCACGAGCATCACCATCACGAGCACGGTGAAGAATGCCACTGCCACGACCACGGGCATCACCACCACGCCGACGAGGTATTCTCAAACTGGGGCAAGGAAACCGCCAAGAAATTTTCTCTCGACGAGGTTAAGAGTATTCTTGATTCTCTCCAAAAGAGCAAATACGGCATAGTTCTCCGCGCCAAGGGTATAGTTGCAGGCATTGACGGCAAGTGGATACACTTTGACTATGTTCCCGAGGAAGCCAATGTCCGTCTTGGCTCTGCAGACATTATCGGAAGAATTTGCGTTATCGGCTCACAGCTTGACAACGAGGCTATCGCAGAGCTTTTCGGTGTAAGATAAGGAGAGCCTTATGACACAGAAAAGACCGACACCCGTATATATTTTTACAGGCTTTCTCGATGCGGGAAAGACCAGATTCATAAATGAATCGCTTCAGAACCCCGATTTTACCGCGGGAAAGAACACCCTTCTCATTGTATGCGAGGAGGGCGAGGAGGAATACGAGCCCTCTATGTTCGCTGACGAAAATGTTTTCCTTGTAAAAATCGAGGACGAGGACGACATTTCCCCCGACCTGCTCTCCTCCTTTGCAGAGGGACGAAGCATAGATCAGGTTATGGTTGAGTACAACGGTATGTGGATGCTTGACAACCTCTACAGAAATCTCCCCCAGAACTGGGGCGTTGTTCAGGAATTCGCGTTTTTCGACTCCGCAACCATTCTCACCTACAACGCCAATATGCGCAACATTGTTGTAGACAAGCTTCAGAGCTGCGATCTTGCCATATTCAACCGCGTTCCCAAGGGCGCTGACATTATGCCCCTTCACAAGCTTGTACGCGCAGTTTCCCGCGGAGCAGACATTGTGTACGATCACCCCGACGGAACTATTGAACGCGATGAAATAATCGACCCCCTTCCCTTTGACAAGAACGCCCCCGTAATCGAGATTGCAGACACAGACTTTGCCTTGTGGTACAGAGATATGGGCGAAAACCTTGAGGAATACAACAAAAAGACTGTTAAATTCAAGGGAATGGTGGCAAAGAACCCCAAGCTCAAGCAAAACGAGCTTGTTGTGGGACGAAAGATTATGACCTGCTGTATTGACGATACAGCCTTCTCGGGGCTGGTTTGCGAATATAACGGCGCGCCCTTCTTTGAAAGCGGAGCTTGGGCAACCGTCGAGGCAAACATCGAGCTTAAAAAGCACCCACTTTACCAGAACAGAGGCCCTGTTCTCAAGGCTGTATCTGTAATCCGCACCGACGCCCCCGAGGTGGAAGTAGTAACCTTTGCGTAACAATAACAACAATAAAAAACGGCTATCATAGGATAGCCGTTTTTATTATGCGTTTGCATAAACCATTTTCATTTCTTCGGTTTTTTCAGCGGTAGAGTTGACCTCCTCGGGATCGTGATATGTAGGAACGGCAAGCTTCATTGCCGCCTTGACCTTTTCAGAGCCAAGCTCGTCCTTTGACTCAAGCACAGCCCTCTTCAGAAGCGCAATCTTTTCCTCAACCGCCTCTCTCGAAAGGGGCTGATCACGCTCGATAAATATCAGACTGTTGTCTGTCTTGTCAAGCTCCTCGTTCTTTATAAGAAGCTCCTCATAAAGCTTCTCTCCGGGACGAAGTCCTGTTTCCACAATATCTATATCCTCATAAGGAACAAGACCCGAAAGCTTTATCATATTCTCGGCAAGGTCGATTATCTTTACAGGCTTGCCCATATCAAGCACGAAAAGCTCTCCGCGCTTTGCTATAGCACCCGCCTGCATAACAAGCTGACTTGCCTCGGGAATAGTCATAAAATATCTTATAATGCGCTTATCCGTAACCGTTACAGGTCCGCCGTTCTCGATCTGACGCTTGAAAAGCGGAATAACCGAGCCGTTTGAGCCAAGCACATTGCCAAAGCGAACCGCCGCAAAGCTTGTCTTGCTGTCCGTTCGGCATTGGATTACCATCTCGCACATACGCTTTGAAGCCCCCATAATATTTGTGGGGTTAACCGCCTTGTCGGTGGAAATAAGTATAAACTTCTCCACACCGTACTTCTCTGCCGCGTTTGCGGTATTATATGTACCTGCCACATTATTCTTTATCGCCTCACAGTTGCTATGCTCCATAAGAGGAACGTGCTTGTGCGCCGCCGCGTGGAACACTATCTGGGGTCTGTAATTTGCGAATATACAGTCAAGTCTTTCAATATCACGAACCGACGCTATCTCAACCTTAAGGTCAAGCTTATCGCCGTACTTTCTTACAAGCTCCTGCTGAATGTCATAGGCGTTATTTTCGTATATGTCAAGAATTATAAGCCTCTTGGGGGAGCATTTCGCGATCTGTCTGCAAAGCTCACTTCCGATAGAACCGCCACCGCCTGTAACAAGCACCACCTTGTCGGTGTAAAAGCTTCTGGTATTGCTGTCGTTGATAACAAGTGAATCTCTGAACAAAAGATCTTCGATCTTTATATCACGAAGGGTCTTCTTTCCCTCTGCCTCTACTCCGTCATCATTGATGGGAGCGTCGTATATTTTCACCTTGCAGCCTGTTTTTGAGTAGAATTCGTGAAGCTTTTTAGCTTCCTCTCCGTCTACCTTGGGGAGCGCGAGAATTATCTCCTGCACAGGAAGCTCGGCAATTTTCTTAAGAGTCTTTTCGCCCTCGGGGTAAACGCGGAGTCCGTTTACAAGCTTGCCCACCTTGTCGCCGTCCTTATCTACAAAGCAATAAGGCTTATAGCGGGAGCGCTTATTTGCCATAAGCTCGTCGGCAAGCAGAACTCCAACGCTTCCCGCACCGACTATGGCAACATTTATCTTGTTCTGAGAGTTGCTTATCTTTGACAAATTCTTATAATGCTGATATATAAATCTGCCGGTCAAGGTAATCAAGCAATAGCCCGAATAAACGAGGCAGGTCTGCCAAACGCCCATATTCCAAGGTGTAAAGCGGGTTATTACCACCGCAACAAAGGCTGAAGCCACATCAGCCACCACCATCATAAGATAAGCTCGTGAGTTGGCGTATCTCCAGATGTTACTGTAAACCCTCACAGCAAATCTTACTCCCATACCTACAACAAACAGTATGGAAAAATTGACAAGCCACTCTACAGAATCAAGTCTTATGCCGCTTGACGACACATAGGATACCGCCATAGTGCAAAAATACGCAAATGCAAAGCAGGCCGTATCTATTAGGCACAATAAAAACTTTCGTTTGTTTATCATATAAAATCTCCAAAATTTTCTCCGGATTTTGTGTATGTATACCCAATATATGATATCATATAAGAAGGGCTTTGTCAAGCGAAGTTTTGAAAATTTGTGAGCATTTTCCCCCCAAATATGCAGATTTTATTAACAAAAAAATAACTTTCAATATATGTATTGAAATTACCGAAAACATATGGTATAATCGAGATGTACGCTTTACATAAAATATAAAAAAGGCTTTATAATAATCGTATGAATATATTGCTGTAAGCGGAGGCCGCTATGTACAGAAAGCTGATAAATTCTATGTATGTTATTAACATATTGCTTCAATCATTATTTAATCTCGCAACCCCAATACTCCTTATGCTGGGGCTCTCGTGGCTTCTTGTATCCAAGCTTTCAGCCCCCTCGTGGCTTTACGCTTTACTTGGTGTGCTTGGGGTGCTTGTTGGGCTTGTATCTATGATAAAATTTATTATAAGCGCCTGCGACAGTCTTGAAAGACTTGAGAAGGAGCAGCAGGAAAGCGACCGCAAAAAGTCAGAAAAATCAGAAAGGTGTGATTGATTTATGCAAAACAGAAAAACAATATTAACAGACCTTTTTTATCTTGCGGCGGGAGAGTTGCTGATTTCAGCGGCAACTATTGCGGTCTTTCTTCTGCTTAACGCCTTTTCCTATAAGGTAATAACAGGCGTTGCTCTCGGAAGCGCTGTGGCTATATTCAATTTTACGCTTCTTTCTGTTTCGGTAAACAGGGCGGTAGACAAATTTATGGCTCTCCGCGGAGATGGCGAAATGACCGAGGAGGAGGCAGATGACTTTGCCGCAAAGCACTCGGGAGAAATTCAGAACGCCCAGAAGGTATCCTATCTCATTCGCACCCTCACAATGCTTGGTTCACTTGTGTTAGCATTTCTTTCCGAGCAGTTTGATGTGATAGCCACCGTAATTCCGTTGCTTTGCTTTCAACCCGTACTTATATTTTCTCAACAGATAAAGCTAAAAAGGGGGAATAAAAATTGAAGGTCAATGTTAACGGGCCGGGAATTTATTTCAGATTCACCCTGCCCTTTATCGGTGAAACAAGAATCACCCAGACGGTCATTTCCCTTTTGGCGATAACTGTTGGTCTGATAATTTTTGCCGCCATATTCAACAAGAAAATCAAAAAACGCCCCGGCAGATTTCAGGTCGTAGTAGAAAAGCTTGTAACAATGCTCTACTCACTTGTTGAGGAAACAATGGGCAAGCACAATATCCGCTTTGCTCCCTATATAGGAACTATATTTGTATCGTCCGTGTTCGGCACGCTGATAGGAATGACCCAGATATTCCGTTCAACCACCGCCGACCTTTCGGTAACCGCGGCGTGGGCTCTTGTAACCACGGGTATGGTGTGGTATTACAACATCAGGAATTTTGGATTCAAGGCTTGGCTCAAGGGCTTTACAGAGCCTATCGTTGTAATGACACCAATGAACATCGTCAGCGAAATCGCAACCCCTGTTTCAATGGCTTTCCGACACTTCGGAAATGTAGCAGGCGGCTCGGTGCTGACCGCCCTTATATATTCTGCGTTGGCTCTCTTAACCAATCTTTTATTCGGTTGGCTTCCCGACGCGGCACTCGCCTATATTCCGCCCCTTTTCCAGATAGGCATTCCCGCCTTTTTGTCGATTTATTTCGACCTGTTTTCGGGCTTCGTTCAGGCGCTTGTGTTCTCACTTCTTACTATGGTCTATGTAGGTGCGGCTTGTCCGCCACCCAAGGACGGTAACAAATAAAAACAAATAATATTAAATTCCAGAGGAGGATTTTCAAAATGGAAGGTATGACAGGTTCAATCGTTGCAGCAGCAAGAGCGCTTGGTGCAGGTCTTTGTATGGGTCTTGGAGCAATAGGCCCCGCTATCGGAGAAGGTAACGCGGTAGGAAAGGCACTTGAGGCTATGGCAAGACAGCCCGAAATGCAGGGCAATCTCCGCACAAATATGATTCTCGGCTGTGCTATCACCGAAACAACAGGTATCTACGCGCTTGTTATCTCGCTTCTTCTTATGTTCGTAAACATCAAGTAAGGAGAATAAAATGGATTTTGAGGCATTTGTCGGCGTAAATTTCTTTACGGTAATAGCCGCCTGGTGCAATCTGCTTATTCTGTTTCTCTTTCTCAAAAAGCTGTTATTCAAACCGCTGAAGGATATGATAGACAGCCGTCAGCAGGAAATTGACGATATGTATTCAGACGCCGAGGGCTCAAGGGCTGAAGCAGCGCTCCTTAAATCGGAATACGAAGCAAGACTTGAATCAGCCAACAGCGAGAGCGAGGAAATTCTAAAAAGCGCTATGCGCCGCGCCAAGCTCAAGGAGGAGGACATTCTGCGTGAAGCCAACGAAAAGGCGGCGCGCACGGTGGAACGCGCCTATGAGCAGGTGGAGCTTGAAAAGAAACGCGCCATTAACGAGGTAAAAAATCAGGTTGCCGAAATGGCTATAGATATAGCGTCTGCGGTCATTGAGCGCGATGTAAAAAACGACGAGCACGCAAGCCTTATCGACAGCTTTATAGAAAAAATGGGGGACGGCAATGACTGACGCAAGAGAATACGGCAGGGCTCTCTTTCTGCTTGCCGAGGAATCGGGTCGCACAGACAAAATACTTAGCGACCTTAACACCGCCCTCTCCGCTTTTTCGGGTAACGGCGAGTACGCCAAGCTTCTTGACACACCCGCTATTTCAAAGGAAGAAAGGCTGGCTCTTATAGACGAGGCGTTCTCCTGTCTTGACGAATATGTAAAAAGCACCCTGAAAATACTCTGCGAGCAACGCTCGGTTCACCTTTTTATAAAGGTTGCCGACGCCTTTAAGAGCGAATATGACCTTTCGCGCAATATTGAGCGCGTAGAGGCAATAAGCGCAATAGCTATGACCGAGGGTCAGCTTGATGCTATGAAGTCAAAGCTTGAGGCTATGACAAACAAAACAATTATAATCAAAAATACCACAGACCCCTCTATTCTGGGCGGCGTAAAGCTCAGATATATGGGCAGGCAGCTTGACGGCTCTGTAAGGTCAAGGCTTGACAGCCTTGGCAAGACGATCTCAGGCATAGTAATGTAAAGTTGGTGATAAAATGCAATTAGACGACATCAGCAAGATAATAAAAGAACAAATAAAAAATTACGAGGCAAGAGTCAAGCAGGACGAGGTTGGCTATGTTATCTCGGTCGGCGACGGGATCTCAAAGGTATACGGACTTGACAAGTGCCGTTCAAACGAGCTTCTGGAATTTGCAAACGGCACATACGGTATGGCTCTTAACCTTGAAGAAAACTGCGTAAGCGCGGTGCTTCTCGGAAGCGATGTGGGAATAAGCGAGGGAAGCATTGTAAAAAGTACGGGCAGAGTTGTTTCTGTTCCCGTGGGCGAAAGCCTTATAGGCAGAGTTGTAAACGCGCTGGGCGAGCCTATCGACGCCAAGGGTCCTATCAAATACGAGGCGTATCTCCCCATCGAGCGCAGAGCCCACGGAATTATTGAAAGAAAATCGGTTTCTGTCCCCCTTCAGACAGGTATAAAGGCTATTGACTCAATGATACCCATAGGCAGGGGTCAGCGTGAGCTTATTATCGGCGACAGACAGACAGGTAAGACGGTCATCGCAACCGACACCATAATAAACCAGAAGGGCAAAGGCGTTATCTGTATCTATGTTGCCATCGGTCAGAAGCAGTCCACCGTTACAAATGTGGTAGACACTCTCTACAAGAACGGCGCAATGGACTACACCATTGTGGTTGCGGCAAGCGCGTCGGAATCCGCCCCCCTTCAGTATATTGCTCCCTATTCGGGCTGCTCTATGGGCGAGTATTTTATGGAAAAGGGTAAAGATGTTCTTATTATTTACGACGACCTTTCCAAGCACGCAGTAGCTTACCGCGCCCTTTCACTGCTTATTCGCCGCCCCCCCGGACGAGAGGCACATCCCGGTGATGTTTTCTACCTTCACTCAAGACTTCTTGAGCGCGCGGCCCGTCTTGCCCCCGAATACGGCGGCGGCTCGCTTACCGCCCTCCCCATTATAGAAACACAGGCGGGTGATGTTTCGGCATATATTCCCACCAATGTTATCTCTATAACCGACGGACAGATATTCCTTGAAACAGAGCTTTTCCACTCGGGTGTCCGACCCGCGGTGAACCCTGGTATATCGGTATCCCGTGTTGGCGGTAACGCCCAGATAAAGGCTATGAAAAAGGTGTCGGGTACTCTTAAGCTTCTCTACTCTCAATACAGAGAGCTTCAGAGCTTTGCGCAGTTCGGCTCTGACCTTGATGCCGACACAAAGGCGCGTCTTGAGCAGGGCGCAAGAATAGTTGAGGTTCTTAAGCAGGACAGAAACTCGCCTGTAGAGGTTGAGCTTCAGGTGGCTATCATTTACGCTGCGGTAAACGGTCTGCTTGCCGACATTGAGCTTGAGGACATTCGCGACTTCGAGCAGAATCTTTTTGAATATCTTTCTGCCACAAGAGAAGATATTCTCTCAAAAATAAGAGAAAAAGGCACTCTTGATAACGAAACAGAAAACGCTCTTAAGGACGCCATCATCACCTGCAAGAACAAATATCTTGGCAAAAACGAGGATTAAGCTATGGCAGGCGCATCAATGAATGGCATAAAAACGCGCATAAAAAGCGTTAAAAGCACTATGCAGATAACCAAAGCTATGGAGCTTGTGGCTACCTCAAAGCTCAGACGCGCAAAGGAGCGTGCCGAAAGCTCAAGTGCTTACCAAAAGCTGCTGCTTGAGGCTATTTCGGATGTGGAATCCTCAAGCAACGCAATAAGCTCCGAATGGTCAGACAAGCGGGAAATAAAAAAGACCCTGTATATAGTCATAGCAGGCGACAGAGGTCTTGCGGGCGGCTTTAATTCAAGCATCTTCAAAATGACCGAAGCACTTGCAAAGGGTGGCGAGGCTTTGGCACTTCCTATAGGCAAAAAAGCCCTTGAATACTTCACGCGCCGCGAATGGAAGCTGTTTGACCGCTTCCCTATCGCTTCGGAGCTTGGTGTGGGGGGTGCTATGCGGCTTGGCGCAAGAGTGGCTTCTGCCTTCGTAGGCAAAGAAATAGACCGTGTTGTGCTTGTTTACACAAAATTTGTATCTATGCTCACCCAGCTTCCCGTATACGAGGAGCTGCTTCCCCTAAAAAAAGAGGAAAACACCCCCTCAGGCGACCCGATTTACGACGGCGACGCCGAGGAGCTGCTTTCACGCATTGTCCCCGAATATGTGGGAGGCGTAATATACTCGGCAATTTGCCAATCGGTGGCGGCAGAATGTGCCGCAAGGCGAAGCGCTATGAGTTCGGCAAACAAAAATGCCGAGGAAATGATAGACTCGCTTATGTTAAAGTACAACCGCGCAAGACAGGCGGTCATTACACAGGAAATAACCGAAATAGTTTCGGGCGCGGACGCGCTGGGATAAAATAAACCCAAGAAAGGATATAAAGCAGATGGAAAAAAACATCGGCAAGGTCGTGCAGATAATCGGCCCTGTTCTCGACATCAGATTTGAGAACGGCCCTGTTCCCGACCTTCTTAACGCCATCGAAATAGAATACGAAGGCAAAAAGCTGGTTTGTGAGGTGGCAAATCAGATAGGCGACGATGTAGTAAGATGTATTGCTATGTCCTCAACCGACGGACTTCCCCGCGGCATCGATGCCGTAGACACAGGCAAGGGTATCACCGTACCTGTGGGCAAGGAAACCCTTGGAAGAATATTCAATGTTCTCGGCGAGGCGGTAGACGAGCAGCCCGACCCCGAGAATGCCGAAAAGTGGTGTATTCACCGCGATCCCCCGCCCTACTCCGAGCAGGAAGGCACTACAGAAATACTTGAAACAGGTATCAAGGTGGTTGACCTTATCGCCCCCTACGCAAAGGGCGGTAAGATAGGACTTTTTGGCGGTGCGGGCGTTGGAAAGACCGTGCTTATTATGGAGCTTATCAACAATGTGGCAAAGCAACACGGCGGCCTGTCGGTGTTTACAGGAGTTGGTGAGCGTACACGCGAAGGAAATGACCTCTACAACGAAATGAAGGAGTCGGGAGTTATCTCAAAGACCGCACTTGTGTACGGTCAGATGAACGAGCCCCCCGGAGCAAGAATGAGAGTTGCCCTCTCGGGTCTTACTATGGCTGAATACTTCCGCGACAAGGAAGGTCAGGATGTGCTTCTCTTTATAGACAACATTTACAGATTTACACAGGCGGGAAGCGAGGTTTCGGCGCTTCTTGGGCGAATGCCCTCAGCGGTAGGCTATCAGCCTACTCTGGCAAACGAAATGGGCGCGCTTCAGGAGCGAATCACCTCTACAAAGAAGGGCTCTATCACCTCGGTTCAGGCAGTTTATGTGCCTGCCGATGACCTTACAGACCCTGCACCCGCAACTACCTTTGCACACCTTGATGCCACCACCGTTCTTTCAAGAGGTATCGCATCGCTTGGTATATACCCTGCCGTTGACCCTCTTGACTCCACATCCCGTATACTCTCCCCCGACATTGTGGGAATAGAGCATTACGAGGTTGCACGCGATGTTCAGAAAATACTTCAGCGATACAAGGAGCTTCAGGATATAATCGCAATTATGGGTATGGATGAGCTTTCCGAGGACGATAAATCGGTGGTTAACCGCGCAAGAAAAATTCAGCGCTTCCTCTCCCAGCCCTTCTCGGTTGCCGAGCAGTTTACGGGTATGGAGGGACGCTATGTGCCTATAAGAGAAACGATTCGCGGCTTCAGAGAAATACTTGACGGCAAGCACGACGACCTGCCCGAGTCAGCTTTCCTCTTTGTAGGAACTATTGACGAGGCGGTTGAAAAGGCAAAAAAGATTAAGAGCGAGGCTTGATTATGAAAAGCTTTCACTTGAAAATAGCAACCCCCGACCGTTCTGTGTTTGACGGTCAGGCAGAAAGTCTGCTTGTCCGCACCAGAGAGGGCGATGCCGAGATTCTGGCAGGACACACCGACTTTTTGTCGGCACTTGGAACAGGCAGAGCCAGAATAACGGCAAACGGAAAAAGCCGTATTGCCTCTGTTTCAGGCGGCTTTGTTTCTGTAAAGCGGGGTGAGGTCAGCCTTGTTGCCACCACATTTGAGTTTGCTGACGAAATAGACATAAACAGAGCCAAAGCGGCAAAGGAAAATGCCGAAAAAGCTCTTACTAATGCTGAAAAGACGGCAGAGGCGGCACTTAAGGCAAAGCTTGCCCGAGCTGTAAGCCGAATTACCGTATGGGAATTGCACAAATAGAAAAAGGAGTTATCTCTGTGAGATAACTCCTTTATTTTTACATAAGCGCGGCTACAGCGTCGCCAAGCTCCTTGCAGGTTGCGCCGTCACGGTTGCCTGTAACAACAACCCTTGCGCTTGCAGCGTTAATCGCCGCAGAAAGCTTGTCTGCCTTATCGGCCATTCCGATATGGCGAAGAAGCATTTCAAGCGCCTTTATTATGCTTGAGGGATTTGCGTACTCGCCTATTCCCTCTTCTATCATTCTGGGCGCAGAGCCGTGGATAGCCTCAAACATGGCGTATCTGTCGCCTACATTTGCGCTTCCCGCAGTTCCTACTCCACCCTGTATCTGCGCCGCCTCGTCGGTTATGATATCACCGTAAAGGTTGGGAAGAACAAACACCTGAAATCTTGAACGGATATCGGGGTTAACAAGGTTTGCCGCCATAATATCTATGTACCAATCTTCTGCCGTAACCGTAGGATACTCCTTTGCAACCTCATTGCAGATTGCCGAGAAGCTTCCGTCGGTCTTTTTCATAATGTTAGCCTTGGTAACGATAGCCATATTGGTTTTTCCGTTGTTCTTCGCGTACTCAAATGCCGCGCGTGCGATGCGCTCTGTACCAGGAACGGTTGTTACCTTAAAATCCATTGTAAGTGTATCGGGAAGCTCTATTCCGCGGCTTCCGAGAACATATTCGCCCTCTGTATTTTCGCGGTAGAAGGTCCAGTCAATTCCAAGCTCGGGAACAGAAACAGGACGAACATTGGCATAAAGGTCAAGCTCACGGCGAAGAGTTACATTTGCGCTCTCCATAGTACCGCCCTTGGGTGTGGTTGTAGGGCCTTTGAGGATAACATCGCATTCCTTAAGTGCCGCAAGCACCTCGGCAGGAACCGCCTGATTCTTGGCAAGGCGGTTTTCTATTGTAAGCCCTTCTACTCGGCGTATCTCTATTTTACCCGACGCAATTTCGTCTGCAAGCAGCTTTTCTGCTACCTTAACGGCCTCCTTCATAATGATAGGGCCAATTCCGTCGCCGTCAACTATGCCCACAACTATTTTCTTTGCGCTGGCAAAGTCTGTAGCGGGAGCCGCCTCTTTCATTTTATCGCTTCTTACAAGCTGCTCGCGAAGCAGCCTTTCAAACTGCTCGCAGGCGTCTTTAATATATGCTTCCATTATGTTTTCTCCTTTATTTAGAGCTTCTTGTGTAGGGCAGAAGTCCTCCTGCCTTAAGAATGTCCTTCTGGCGCTGTGTAAAGCTGCAGGAAAGCTCAAAAGCTTCGCCCGTGGTCTTATTCACAAGCTTTATCTTACCGCTATCCATACCCTCAAAAACATCAACAAGCTCAAGCTTATCGTCCTGTGAAAGCTTGTCGTAGTCGTCGGGGTCAACAAAGGTAAGGGGCATAATTCCCGCATTGATAAGATTTGCCGCGTGGATACGGGCAAAACTCTTTGCCACCACCGCGCGCACGCCAAGATAAAGAGGAACAAGAGCCGCGTGCTCTCTTGACGAGCCCTGTCCGTAGTTGCTTCCGCCTACGACAATTGTAGAGCCTGCCTCTGTAGCTCTCTTTGCGAAGCTCTCATCGCAAACCTCAAAGCAGAATTTTGAGAGATAGGGTATGTTTGAACGATAAGGCAGAATTTTTGCGCCTGCGGGCATAATGTGGTCTGTTGTAATATTGTCCTCAACCTTAAGAGTAAGATTAGCTGAAATTGTATCTGTAACAGGGTTGGAATCGGGGAATGGCTTGATATTGGGGCCGCGAAGCACCTCTACATCAGCCGCCTCTGCCTCGCTTGCGGGCATAAGCACCGCACTGTCGTTGACCTTGAATTTCTCGGGCATCTCTATTTCGGGATAATCTCCAAGACTTCTGGGGTCGGTTATATAGCCTGTAAGAGCCGATGCCGCCGCCACCTCGGGCGAAACGAGATAGACCTGAGCATCACGAGTACCGCTTCTTCCCTCAAAGTTACGGTTAAAGGTACGAAGCGAAACACCAGCCGAATTGGGCGAGAAGCCCATACCGATGCAAGGTCCGCAGGCACACTCAAGAATTCTCGCACCCGCCTCAATCATATCCGAAAGCGCACCGCACTCGGAAAGCATAGTAAGCACCTGACGAGAGCCGGGAGAAATAGAAAGGCTTACAGAGTCGTCTATCTTCTTACCCTTAAGTATTGCCGCCACGCGAAGCATATCGCGAAGCGAGGAATTAGTGCAAGAGCCGATACAAACCTGATTTACCTTGATTCCCGAAAGCTCCTCCGCGCTCTTTATGTTGTCGGGGCTATGAGGACAAGCCAAAAGAGGCTTGAGTGTTGAAAGGTCGATGTCGATAATTCTGTCATAAACCGCATCAGCGTCGCTTTCAAGAGCCACGAAGTCCTCTCCTCTGCCCTGCGCTTCAAGGAACGCCTTGGTTATCTCGTCAGAGGGGAAAATCGATGTTGTTGCGCCTATCTCTGTACCCATATTGGTAATTGTAGCGCGTTCGGGAACGCTGAGAGTCTTTATTCCCTCTCCGCCCCACTCTACGATGTAGCCTACGCCGCCCTTTACGCTTAAGATACGGAGAAGCTCAAGGCTTACATCCTTGGCACTTACCCAAGGAGAAAGCTTGCCTGTAAGATTTACCTTTATCATTTTGGGCATTGTGATATAATACGCGCCGCCGCCCATTGCAACCGCAACATCAAGTCCGCCCGCGCCCATTGCCAGCATACCGATACCTCCGCCTGTGGGGGTATGGCTGTCAGAGCCGATAAGCGTCATTCCGGGCACGCCAAAGCGCTCAAGATGCACCTGATGGCATATGCCATTGCCGGGACGGGAAAAGCGAATTCCGTACTTCTTTGCCACCGACTGAATATATCTATGGTCATCTGCGTTCTCAAAGCCCGACTGAAGGGTGTTGTGGTCGATATACGCCACAGACAGCTTTGTGCGAACGCGGGGGATTCCGATAGCCTCAAATTCAAGATACGCCATTGTTCCTGTGGCGTCCTGTGTAAGCGTCTGGTCTATTCTCAGCGCAATTTCAGACCCGGGGGTCATTTCGCCCTCAAGAAGATGCGCCTTTATTATTTTCTGTGCAATTGTAAGTCCCATTTTTATATCTCCTAATTACAAACCTTCATAATACTTTCACGGGCGTTTTTAATGTGCTTTGCCGTCAAGTCCTCGGCAAGCTTGCCGTCGTGAGCAGCTATTGCCTCATATATTTCTCTATGCTCCCTTACCGCCTCAAGGGCTCTTTCGGGGTTTGATACAGAGCTTTTTCTGTATCTCTTTACCTTTCTGTGAAGCTCGCAAAGCAGAACCTCAAGAGTTTTGCTTCCGCAATAGGAATATATCTGCTCGTGAAATTCGCTGTCAAGCTTTTTGATGCCCTCAGGCTGATTTTTAGCCGTATAAAATTCCTGAAGCTCAAGAGTGTCGCCAAGCTTCTTAAGCTGCTCTCCGTCTATTCTTTCGGCGCATCTTGCCGCTGCAAGGCCCTCTATTCGCTCTCTGACCTGATAAATATCAAAGAGGTCGGCCTCGCTTACACCAACCACCACAGCGCCCTTTCCGCTTTCGCGCAAAAGACCCTCCTGCTTAAGTCTTGTAAGCGCCTCGCGCACAGGAGTACGGCTGACATTCAGCCACTCACAAAGCTTAAGCTCGGTGATAATGTCGCCTACGGCAAATTCTCCGCCAAGAATTGCGTCTTCTATCTTTTCAAAAACGATATCGGCTCTGGAAATACTCTTTTCCACCTTATCTCACCTCTTACTCAAGAATTGTGGGGAAATCGGAATTTTGGGTAAGCTCCTTAATCTTTTCAGCCACCTCGTGATCCGACAGCATCGTCTGTCTGCCGTTTTCATACTCCTCGTCTATCCAGGACTTAAGCGCAAGCACCAAGGGATCGCGCTTATCAATAACCTTGTCGCCCGAAAGTCCGTAGCTCTCGTTTATCCAGTACGCGATGCCCGCAAGACCCGAGGTCTTTGTTATCATTACGCCTGCGGGGCGGTTAAGAATCTTCTTTGTATCAAAGATATTGTATATCTCCTCGTCCTTAAGCAGACCGTCGGCGTGAATTCCCGCTCTGGTTACATTGAAATTCTTGCCCACAAAGGGTGTCATAGGGGGAATATCGTAGCCTATATTTCGCTTGAAGTAGTTTGCGATGTCGGTAATCGCGGTAGGATCCATTCCGTCAAATGTTCCGCGAAGCGACGCGTACTCAAATACCATCGCCTCAAGAGGAATGTTACCTGTACGCTCGCCTATACCAAGAAGCGAACAGTTTACTGCGCTTGCGCCGTAAAGCCAAGCGGTAGAAGCGTTGGCAACCGCCTTGTAGAAGTCGTTGTGTCCGTGCCACTCAAGCATTTCGCTGGGGACATCGGAGTAGTGCTGAAGACCGTAGATTATACCGGGCACGCTTCGGGGAAGCGCAACCTCGGAATAAGGAACACCATAGCCCATTGTATCGCAAGCGCGGATCTTTACGGGAATTCCCGCCTCCTTGGACATTCTCTGAAGCTCGTTTACAAAAGGAACTACAAAGCCATAGAAATCGGCGCGGGTAATATCCTCAAGGTGGCAACGGGGACGGATTCCCGCCTCAAACGCCTCTGCCACGGTTTCAAGGTAAAGATTCATTGCCTCACGGCGGGTCATCTTCAGCTTTTTGAAAATATGATAGTCGGAGCAGGACACAAGAATTCCCGTTTCCTTGATACCCATAGATTTTGCAAGCCTGAAGTCCTCCTTGCTGGCTCTTATCCAGGTGGTTATCTCGGGGAACTCCAAGCCAAGGTCCTGACACTTTTCTATAGCTTCCCTATCCTTTTTACTATATATGAAGAATTCTGTCTGTCTGATTATGCCTTTAGGTCCGCTCAAGCGCGACAAGAGCTTGAATATGTCTACTATCTGCTCAACCGAATAGGGCTCAACAGACTGCTGACCGTCGCGCATTGTTGTATCGGTAATAAAAATCTCCTCGGGCATACCCATAGGCACACGGCGATGGTTAAAGGGTACGCGGGGTACATCCTCATAGGAATAAACATCACGGTAAAGATTAGGCTCTGCCACATCCTGAAGCTGATATCTGTAGGACTTCTGCTCAAGCAGGTTTGTTTTCTTTGAAATTTCAAGCATATTCTTAAAATCCTTTCGGGAAATGTATTCTTGTATAATTGTATACAAGTATACACTAAATTGTGGCAAATTTCAAGAGGTATTGAAAATAGTTTACATTTTATTAAAAAAGAGGGGCTGAACCGAAAGGTTCAGCCCCTTAAGTTATTTATCTCTTAGGGATAAAAGTAAACTGAGGAGGATATGTATCGGTGAGATACTCCATCAAACGATAGTTTGTATCAAATGCCTTATCACACTCGCCGTTAAATACGATGAAAAATTCTCCGCAGTCTGCGCATGCGTACTTAGTCCACATTCCGCTTGCGTCAAGTGTTTCGGTATAATTGTGAAGCGCGACGATCTCGCATCCGCACTTTTCACACTCGTGAGTTCTTCCGACCTCAGCACAGGTCTTGTCGGCGTGCTCACAGCTGCCTGCTATCTCTTCATCATCAGGAAGATTTATTGCTCCAACATCTGCTCTGTACGCGTCAATTCCCGAAATTGTCATATAGGGGTTAGCGTTCGCATCGCCAAATCTTACAACATTGGAAAGAGTTCCATTATTATCAGCCTTGCCTTCCTTTGTAGCAACATATACACCGTCTGCATAAACATCAATGCTAGATGTAGAGCCTGTCGTATCTATGTAAAGACTTACAGTTACAGAATCACCCTTGCTAAGCTCCTTGATAATTTCTGCATTAGCATTGTTTTCAGCTCTGATAATTATCTTATCTGCACTGTAACCGTTGCCCTCGGGAACAGCGAATGTACGGATAAAGAATCTGAAGTCCCCGGTGAACGAAAAGTCAAACAAATTACGACCGGTACCATTATTATACAAACTGCCAAGCTCTTGAATCATATTATCAAGAGTTACGGTAAAGCTTATCCAGTACTTGCCGTTTTCCTTAACCTCTTCACCAAGAGTTACCTTGTGAGGTTCAACATAGTTCTTGCCGTCAGCAGGTGTTTCGCCTGCCTTAATAGTTCCCTTGCTAATGAAAGTTTCCTTCTTGTCTACAGAAATAGCGGTCTTTTCTTCAGCTACTTCCTGAGTGATCTTATATCCACAACCAAGAGGACATACATATGCAATAGATTCTACTCTATTGTCCTTATCAAGCACAAGTGTCTTAACAAGCTTACCTGCCTCAAGATCCTCCGCGCTATGGCCTGTGCAGCCGTCAGCAACGAAGTTTTCTACGCGTCCGTTTGCGCCCGCTGCAAGCTTAACAAGCTTGATATTGGAGTAAGCTATGTCGGCATCATTTTCGTCAACAAGGATATTAAAGCTTTCATCAGCATTAAATCCTGCCATACCGCTTGCAATATATGCACCGTTTACATATACATTATACTCGCCTGTTGTGGGAATTACCTTAACAGATATGATATCATAATCGTCAACCTCGGAAGCCTTGATCTCTGTCTGTACGCCATCAACAACGAAGTAACGGTCGCCGTCTATTGCAACCATAGGCTCGATGCTGCCAAAGGCATATACTGTAGCCTCTCCGTCAGCAAGGTACTTGACCTTGGAGCTGAGCCAGTAAGGATCTGCACCAAGTACGCCCGCGGTCTTAAGACCCTCAGCAGAATCGGCAAATACCTTTGCAATACCCTCAACAACCTTTTCACCGCAGTAGCAGGTGTATCTGTGTGTAAGAGAGGTAGCTGTGTATGCAAGTACATTGTAGCCGCCGTTGATTTCCTTATAGTAAATGGGAGTATGCTCGTGTCCGCCGGCTGTAACAAACTCAAAGCCGCTGATATTGAATGTTCCCCATTTACCGTCAAGGAAACGGAAATAATAACTACTCTTTCCGCTCTTCATTGTTGCAGACGCGCCCTGTGATACGAGCTCTCCGTCCATATATACAACAAAGACGCCTGTTGCGGGGTTAAGTCCGATAGCAAACTCGTGAACCTCGCCCTTGTAAATAGTTGCGATAAGAGGATTCTTTACATTATTGCTGTTTCTAAGCTGGATAGCACCCTCAATATAAGTGCCGTCCTCATCCATTGCTGCAAACATTCTGAGAATATGACCGAAGTCAGACCCATTTGACACACCAAAGAATGTTACACCTGTGTTTGCTTTGTTACCCTCAGAAAGAGCGGCAGCAGATGCAAACTCTTCAAACTCAGCAGTAAATCTTACCCAATAAGGAGCTCCGTTTACACCAAGAGTTGCCTCGTCGGAGTTAATGGGCTTATAATCTGTTACTGTAAAGTTACCGATATTTTCTTTAAGAAGATTTGTATCATTAACTCTTATAGCTCTCTCACCGCACTTGCTGCAGGTGTAAACCTCTTTGATCTGTTCGTCAAAAATTACTGTTACATCTACAAAGCCGTGATATGCGTGGTTACAGGGAATGCTTGACCAAACATCGGCAAATCCAACAAATACAGGTGCGTTTGTAATTGCTGTGCTTATTGCCTTCGGATTGTAGTATCTGATATTTGTAAGCTTTTCGTTTCCGAAGTAATCATATCCGTCCTTCTCGGAAACAACACCCTCTGCAAAGCTTTCACCCGTAGTGCATCCAAGGTATTTTCCGTCAACAAACAGATAGTATGCTCCGTCAGCATACTTGAGTGCTACATTGTATGTATTACCCGACTCAAGAGTCTTGGAAACCTTCTTTGCGTCAGCAAGCGCAAGCTCACCGTTCTTGTTTATAAGAAGTGCAGCAACACCGTTGTCGCTGATAAGAGGTGTGTAGCCGCTGAATGTTCCGATTCTGCCTCTTACATTTACATCAACAACGATCCAGTAGTTATCGCCCTTTTCATTTGCCTTAACAGCGTTTACACCGTCAACATAGTAGCTCTTTACATCCTCGTAATAGGACTTCACTATCTGCTCTGTAACGCCTCTTCCGCACTCACCGCAGGAATAATTAAGCTTAAACGCGTTTGCGTTAACATAATCAAGCGAATATGCTTTTATTTCAGCAATATGCTCGTGAGCAACAACCTCATATTTGCCGTTTCCGCCGTCAGCAATAACGACAAAGGCTGCGCGGTCAAGGTTGTAAACACCTGCGTCCTTGGATGCAAGCTTTACATCGCCGCCAACGATTTCACAAGCAGCGGCAGCAATTTTTGCACCGTCAAAGTATACATCATACTGCTTTGCAGCGGGGTCAAATCTAACCGCAAGAGCGTGATACTCTCCGTCAGCGGCAAGTACTGCGCCTGTCTTTTCTCCGCCCACAACAAGCTCACCGTCAGCGCCGATCTCAACAAGAGCCGCGTCGCCAATAGTAAAGAGAGCCTTTGTTGTCTTGGGAAGCGCCTCAGCGCTTATTGCGCCTGCAAACCAGAATTCCTTTTCGGGAGTCTCAAAGGAAGAAAGGATAACTGTTTCCTCTGCGGCATCGTATGCGGGAGTGATCTTGTCTGCCACAACCTCGGAAATACCAACCTTTTCGCCGCAATAGCAGGTGTAAGAAACAGTAAGATCACCGTTTAAGACATCGAGCGCAACATCATCCGCCCACTTGTATGTATGGGTGTGAGCTACAACAACCGCAGCAGCGTTATAGAACACAAGGTTGCTGAACTCAAATTCACCAACAGCACCGTTCATAACTCTGAAAGCATATGTATTCTTGCCGGATGCAAGAGCAGCCAGCTTACCGGTTTGTCTGAATGTCTCTTTAGTATCAAGATCATAGCCCTCAACAACTACCGATACCTGCGAACCCAACTGTTCAACAACCAGCTTAAAGTGATAGCTATGACCCTTCTTTATGGTTGTAACCAAAGGAGAATCATCAGTATTGCCCATTCTCAACTGTGCTTCCTCCGAAGACGAAGTAAACATTCTGAGGAGGAACTGATATGTAGTATTATCAGTAGCATCAAACATAGACTTGTTATTTTTGCTTGAATCAATGCTATTGATCTTGACATCAAATTCAACTGTATACGGATCAGCGCCCGGACCAATGGCAGCCTCAGAAGAATATATTCGTTTTTCTCCTGAAAGCTTAACTGTTTCACCGTTAAGGAACTTGTTGTTTACAGCATCCGCTTGCGTTGAAGAAACCATAAGATTGTTAACGGGCAACATAGCCTCGTCTGCACAGCCCTTACAGGTTCCGCTTGTATAAAGCTTTCCGTCCACAATCACCTTGCCCTTGATATCAGCCAAGCCATAATTTGCGTGGTGGCAGGGCTTAAGGTCGTTTGCGGTAAAGGTGGGTGTAACCACATCACCTGTGCCAATATTAACCACCTTAAGATTGGTTACTCTGACATCTTTCAAGCCATCCTTACCGACTGTGAGAACAGACGCGTCGCCGCTGATAGATACATCATTCTTTTCAACAGCCTTAACGCCGTCCATATAAACAGTATAGTTGATTACATTTTCGTCTACATATTTGACATTGATAGCGTAAGTAACAGTTACGGCAGCATCAAAGCTCTTGCTTATATTGCAAATAACAGTGTCGCCAAGCTTAACTATATCTGCACTTACTCTGATAGCATCTCTGACATTATAACCAAATGCTATCCAGTATTCACCCGATGTGGGCATTTCACCAAATTCGTTTATACCCTCATATGCGTCAACGAAATTATCCTTTACAAGCTCGGTAATTCCGAGAACGCACTTTTCATCACAATAACAGATGTATTCAAATTTAACCGTATTCTTTTCAACCGTTACAAATGTGTCTTCGCTATACTCATAGGTGTGAATATGGTTAAGATCAGGGAGAATTTCATCATAAAAAGCAAAGCCGCTGATTTCAAACTCGCCGAAATTTGCGTCGCCAAAGCGGAAGTCATAAGACAATTTTCCCGCCGAGATAGCTCCCACTGTTGCAGACTTCTTGCTCATAGTGCCGTCTGCAATATTATAGCATTCAACGGTTATTGCGTTGTTAGCAGGAGCAACTGTCAGCTTGAGATGATAGCTTTCTCCCTCTTTTATTGTCGCAACAACATCAGAATTACCTATTTTCAATTCCGCCTCTGTGCCGGATGTAGCGTAGAGTCCAAGGAAATCCGCATATTCATACGATTTTTTAGGCTTTTCTCTTGTTAACACCTCAGCAGCAAAGAACTTGCCTGCAGATGCACTGTTAATATCTTTTGCCTTAACATCAAACTCAACGATATAGGACTTAGCCGCAGGGCCGATCAAAGCCTCTGTCATTCCAACATATGTTGCAGCTTTAACGGTTACAGCATTTCCCTTAAGGAACTCGCCGTTTACTCTGCCCGAGGCTGTGCTTTCGGCAAGAAGATTGTGGTACTCAAGCTTAACCTCCTGCAGACAGCCTGTGCAAACACCTGCCAAATAGAACTTACCGTCCTCTACGACAGCCTTGTTTTCGATAAGGCTGTGGTTCTGATGATAGCAAGGCTTGGGCTCAACCTTTTCATTGTTGTAGAATGCAAAGTTGCTGATCTCAATTTCTGCGTTTTCCAAATCATTAAAGCGGAAACGGCAAGCATCCTTGTTAGAACCGAGAGAGCTAATTGCTCCTGTTGCCGTTACAACAACATCAGGAGTCGCAAGATTATAGCATTCAATCTCCACAGATCTCTGACCTGTCTTGGGGTTAACAATCAGCTTAAAGTGGTAGCTTTCTCCCGCCTTTACCGTGGTTACAAAGGGCGAATCAGCAGTATTACCGATTCTTATATCCGCCTCACCCTGCCTGTCGGAATAAGCGAAATATCTAAGAAATCTCTGATATCCGCTACCATCTGTAGCGTCAAAGAAGTTTCTGTTGCCGCCATTACTAACCAAAAGGTCAACATTAACACTGTTGAACTTAACATCAAACTCCACTGTATAAGGAGAAGCAGCATCGCCAACCGCCTCATAATCGACATAAACATTTCTGTTAGCGGTAACTGTAACAGCTTCACCCGCAAGCAACTTATCGTTTATACCGTCAGTGCCGCTCTTATTAGTCAAAAGACTATTAAGAGGATTTCTGACAACCTTCTCACAGCCGCCACACTTTCCAACCATATAGGGCTTTGCCGCTATAACGGTCATTTTTCCGTCAACAAGCTCGTAGCCCGAGTGATCGCAATCCGCCTGCTTGTCTTCAGCAAAGCTGCTTATAGCAAACAGACCGACTGTCATTACAACAGTAAGCGCAAGGAGCAATATTTTAGTAAGAATTTTTTGGTTCTTCATATCATCATTCTCCTTTCATCATTCAGCCGCAAAGATCTGCGGACCCGCATTGGGGTTTTTGTTGTACGATACATCAGCATCAGCGCGCTTTCCACAGTCGCAAACCATCTTTCCGCTTCCCTCATCGGCAGCGTAATAATGGCCGTCGCTTGCGTTAGAGCCTACATAACGGGTGTATCCGCATCCGTCGCATACGAATATCTCGTAACCGTATACTATGCTTCCGTCAGCCAGCTTCTTGTCAGCAACACACTTCTGTGAAACGAAATTGTGCGCTTCCTCACCGCTCGTTCCGAAAATCTCTCCGCATCTGCCGCAATAGCTTACAGTTGCGTGGTGTGTAAGGGTATAGCTTCCGCCCTTAGCCCAGAGAGTATTGTGGCCCAGTACCTCCAACGACTTATACTGTCTTGTGTGGCCGCACTCACATACCATAGCCTCCTCACCCGCGTTTTCACAGTCGGGATAAGCCAGTATAGTCTTTTTATAATTATGTACATGCTCTGTTACCACAGGGTCTGTTTCCACGGGATCTGTTACCACGGGATCTGTCTCTATGGGATCATACTTAGGGTCTGTTTCTACAGGGTCTGTTTCTACAGGATCTGTTTCCACAGGGTCTGTTTCTACAGGATCGGTTTCCGCAGGATCGGTATCCACGGGATCGGTATCCACGGGATCAGTATCCACGGGATCAGTATCCGCAGGATCGGTCAGGTCGGAAGA
>JAZRHS010000091.1:0-4477 GCA_045644865.1 Eubacteriales bacterium
GGTATCAGCTTCTATACATTCCAGACCATAAGCTATACAATAGATGTTTACCGCGGGGACGCCAAGGTGCAGAGGAATTTTATCCACCTTGCTACCTATGTTGCGCTTTTTCCCCAGCTTATCGCAGGCCCTATTGTAAGATACACTACGGTCGAGGAGGACCTCAGTGCAAGAAAGCACAGCTTTGAGCAGTTCTCGTCGGGGGCGTTCCGTTTTGCCGTAGGTCTTGCCAAAAAGGTGCTTATAGCCGACTCGCTTGGCTACCTTTGCGGCGCGGGACAGATTTTCAGAACAAGCGACGAAAAATCGGTGGTATTCTATTGGCTTTACGCTATAGCTTATTGCTTGCAGATATACTACGATTTCTCGGGATACTCGGATATGGCGATAGGTCTTGGAAGAATGTTTGGCTTCAGATTTCTTGAGAACTTTTACTATCCCTTTATCTCAAAGAGCGTTTCCGAGTCCTGGCGCAGATGGCATATGTCGCTTGGAACTTGGTTCAGGGATTATGTTTACATTCCCCTTGGCGGAAACAAGGTAAGCAGAGGCAGATGGTTCTTTAATGTGCTTGTTGTTTGGTTTTTGACAGGCTTCTGGCACGGCGCGGACTGGACCTTTATCATTTGGGGTCTTTACTTTGCTCTGTTCCTTTTGCTGGAAAAGCTCTTCCTTGCCAAGTGGCTTGAAAAGCTTCCCCGATTTGCCTCACACATTTATGTGTTCTTTGTAATGATAGTCAGCTTCGTTATCTTTAACGGCAACGGTGTTGCAGGCTCGGTTTCAGACCTTGGCGGTATGTTCGGCGCGCTCGATATACCCTTTGTCAATAAGACAACGATGTACTATTTAAGAAGCTTTGCGCCTATGATAATCATAGCCGCAATAGGCTCAACCCCTGTTGTTAAAAACCTTGTTGTAAGGCTTAAGGACAGCAAAAAATTCGGCAAGGCCGTCAATATTCTTGAGCCTGTGGTTATGGTGGCGCTTCTTGTTGTGGTTACCGCATATCTTGTGGATAGCTCGGCAAGCTTCTTCCTTTATTTCAGATTTTAAGGGGGTATTGATATGAAAACAAATGTAAAAAATATTGTAACCTCCCTGGTTTTTGTCATTTTTATTCTTGGCGTGGCGCTTGCCTGCCTGCTTCACTCGCCCCGCGAGATGTCCGAAAGCGAGCGCAGACCTCTTGAGCAGTTTCCCGAATTTGTGTGGGGCGAATATGTCGTTACCAAGGACGGAAGCAATCAGTTTGCGGCTATTAAGGACTTTAAGCTTGGTGAGGATTTCAGCATAGGAGTTCTCAACTCAAGTATAAAAAATTATATTTCGAATTTTGAGGATTACTCACTTGACCAGTTTCCTCTCCGCGACAAAATGCGCGAGTTAAAGGCCTTTGTTGAGCTTAAGCTCTTTGGAAAAAAGGACAATAACGATATTTACATCGTTGACGGCTACATCAGCGAAATGCAGCCCTCGATAAACGATGCCTCGGTACAGAACGCGGCTAATATCTGGAATAATATTTACAGCAAGTATCTTGAGGGCAAGGCGGATAAGGTGATTCTTTCGGTAATTCCCGACAAGAACTACTTTATAGCCGAGGAAAACGGCTATCTTGCATATGATTACGAGGAGCTTATAGAAAAGCTTACCGCCGCTTGTCCCGATTTTGATTATGTGGATATTTTCGGTGAGCTTTCCATAGAAGATTACTACAAGACCGACACCCATTGGCGTCAGGAACAGATAATTGATGTGGCTAAAAAGCTTGCCGATGCACTTGGCGTTGGGGACGAGTATTCCTGGGACTTTAAGACAAATGAGCTTGATATACCCTTCTATGGAGTGTACGCAGGTCAGCTTGGACTTGGAGTTGAAAGCGAAACAATAAAGTACCTTACAAGCGATGTGCTTGATAACTGCAAGCTTTATGACTACGAAACAGGCAAGTATGTGGATATCTACGACAAGGCAAAGGCAGAGGGACTTGACCCCTATGACTTCTTCCTTTCGGGTGCTAAAAAAGGGCCTATGAGAATAGAAAACCCTGCGCAGGATAACGGAAAGACCCTTGTTATTTTCCGCGATTCCTTTGGCTCAAGCCTTGCGCCTCTTATGGTTGAGGGCTATAGCACAATTTATGTTGTTGACATTCGCGTAACTATGGCGGGATATATCAACAGCCCCGCGGTTGTGGGCGGCTTTGCGGGCAAGGATGTGCTTTTCCTTACAAGCGCAATGGTTCTTAACGATAGCTCGGAGCTTATGAAAAACTAATAAAAACAGGCGGTTCTGCTGAACCGCCTGTTTGTGATTTCAATATTATTTAGCGTTATAGTAGAATTCTCCCGCTTGCAGACTTTCTTCACCTAAAAGCTCGGTAACTGTTACAAATTCGTAGCCCTGTGCCGACAGGGTGTCGATAACGATACACGCCGCCTCATAGGAGTTTTTGTAAATCTCGTGCATCAGAATTATATCGCCGTCGTCTATATCTGAAAGAATATTGTTGACAATAGCTTGTATATTCTCGGCTGCGGTTTTTCCGTTTGTCTGCGACCTGTAGCGCCAATCCTCGCTGTCAACATTCCACATAATTATGGGGTATCCCGAGCTTTCGGCGCGGTATTGTGTAATAGATCCGTAGGGCGGTCGGAAAAGAGTTACCTCCTTGCCCGAATATTTTTCTATGGCAGCCTTTGTGGCGTTTATTTCTTCAATAAAGACAGAATAATCGCAGCTTGAAAAATTATTTTCGTGGGTGTAGGCGTGTATTCCGATCTCACAGCCATTGTCGGCGGCATATTTTATGGCTTCGCCTGTAACGCTGCTTATGCGATCTCCCACTAAAAAGAAGGTAGCTGCGCCGCCGTATTCGGCAAGCTTGTCAACAAGCTTGTAGGTCAGGCGCTGAATATTATCGTTGTCGTATGCCGGTCCGTCATCAAAGGTGAGCGCAACACGCTTTTTGGGCAGAAGCGGCTCGGTTTCCTCGGGCTCGGTTTCTTCTGTTTGAGTATCTGTGTCGCCTAAAACCGAAATATAAAGGTCGGCACAGGAGGTAAATGCTCCAAGCATAGCAAAAAGCAGGGCGAGGGCAATATATCTTATAAAAATTTTCATAAAAGCGTCCTTTCAGAATGTGTATTATTTATTATACCACTTTATCGGGTGTAAGTCAATTATTAAAGAGATAAAATTTATAAAAGATGTTGCAAAAAATCTTTTTTTGTGGTACAATTATAAAAAACAGGTGCGGAGGTCCCCAAAATGATAAAGATTGAAAGAACATCGGTTATGAACCTTGATAACGCCATAAGAGGAGCGAGAAATCCTATGAACAGCTGGGCAAAGAGCGACAGCTATTATGACGGCGAGGGGAACTATGTGTACGGCGAGGCAGACCTTGAATTTGGCAGCCGTCTTTGCCGCGCGGGCGGAGATCACCGCAAGTTTATAAGACAGATATTTGTAAGTGTTGATATTACCGCGCCTCTTTATTGGTGGAAGGAATTTGACACCTACAAGGTGGGAACTGTGGCAAACTCCACCTCGACAATGCATAAGATACATTCCAAGCCTTTTGAGCGTGAGGATTTTAGCTTCGACAGACTTGATGAGGGCGGACTTAAGCTGCTTGACGGCATTATTGAGTATCTTGAGACCGAGCGCGAAAAATTTAATGCCGACAAGTCCGACAGGCAGAGCTGGCACAATATGATTCAGCTTCTTCCTTCAAGCTACAATCAGATGCGCACCGTAACAATGAATTACGAAAATCTCATAAATATGTACTATGCCCGCAAGAGCCACAAGCTTGCTGAGTGGCATACATATTGTGATTGGATCGAGTCGCTTCCTTACGCCAAGGAGCTTATTCTTATAAAAGAGTAATTGTCATACTGCACAAAAATATAATTTGAAAAATAGCACTTTTGCCGATTGTCCTTTGGCGGGTGCTGTTTTTTTGTCAAATCTATTGACGATTTTTTTATTTTGTTATATAATAAAGTAATCGTTTTTTGCGATGATCATTTTTCAGGAGGTTCATTGTTATGAACAGAGTTTTTAACTTTTCGGCAGGCCCGTCCATGCTTCCTTTACCGGTATTAGAAAAAGCAGCATCCGAACTGGTTTGCTATAAGGAATCCGGAATGTCAGTAATGGAGATGTCCCACCGATCTCCGGATTATGAAGCAATTATACAGAAGGCAGAGGCTGACCTCAGAAAGCTTATGCAGATTCCCGACAACTACAAGGTTCTCTTTATGCAGGGCGGAGCGTCCACACAGTTCGCTTGTGTTCCTATGAACCTTATCAAGAAGACAGGAAAGGCTGACTACATCGTTTCGGGTCAGTTCTCGGGCAAGGCTTACAAAGAGGCGCAGAAGTATGGCGATGTTGTTTGCGTTGCAACAACAAAGGAGGATAACTTTGACCATGTTCCCGTGGTTACAAAGGATATGATCCGTCC
>JAZRHS010000092.1:0-6961 GCA_045644865.1 Eubacteriales bacterium
AACTGCTGACGCTGAGATCGCAGCTGCAGGCGCAGATCTTAAGTACGAGGTTGGTACAATGATCGAGATTCCTCGTGCATGCCTTACTGCTGACGAGATCGCTGCTAACGCAGACTTCTTCTGCTTCGGTACAAACGACCTTACACAGATGACATACGGCTTCTCCCGTGATGACGCCGGTAAGTTCCTTGATGCTTACTACGACACCAAGATCTTTGAGAACGATCCTTTCGCAAGACTTGACCAGACCGGGGTTGGTAAGCTTATGAACATGGCTATCACTCTTGGTAAGCCTGTAAACAAGAACCTTCATGTAGGTATCTGCGGTGAGCACGGCGGCGACCCCACATCTGTTGAGTTCTGCCACCAGCTCGGCCTTGACTATGTTTCTTGCTCGCCCTTCAGAGTTCCGATTGCAAGACTTGCAGCGGCTCAGGCAGCTCTTAGAAAATAATCGCGAGGGCAAAACACACGAAAATCGACCCCCGATGTCTATGGACATCGGGGGTCTTATTTTATAAAATGGTATTTAATTTTTTAAGCCCAGGGCGGTGAAAAGGCTGTCAATGCTCTTGACCCTGTCGTCGGATATGGCAGCGCTTGTTTTAAGCTCATCAAGCGAGCGCTTAACGCCGCCCTTGGTGAAGATAAGCCTGAACCAGCGCATAAGCTGACAGAAGGGCGTCAGCCACTTGTGTTTTTGGAGAGCAGGGTAAAACATTTTCAGATTGTCATATGACAAGAAGATTCTTGACAGCGCGTAGCCAAGCCTTCCGCCGTTCTTCACCTGCTTGACGGTCATCATATTTTCTACATTTCCATATACTCCGCCGTTAAGGATATATTCGCCGAGAACCTCTGCCGTTTGGTCGCATTCCTTGCCTTCAAGCCAAGTAAAGGCAAGCTGGCGCGCGGCCTTGTAGAATAGGTTTAGCCTGTTGTTCTCAACAAGTCCGCGAGTGTCATCGCCATTAAGCATTTCGCTGTTTTCCAATATCCACAGGTCTACAAAGGGGCGTATTCCGCAGCCGCGGCTCTTTGCGTGCTTTGCCATATGGGCGAGATGATAAAACAGGAACATCTGGGGGGTTATTTCCTTTTTATAGCCGCCGCTTGCGTATTCCCATACCCGATTAAGTACACCGTCTATGGCGGGGTCGCCCTCACAAAGCAGGAAGTGAAGCTCAAAATGCACGCCTGACGGCGAGAAAAACTCAAAATCGTGGTCGGTCTTTAAGTGGAAACGGTAGGAAAGCCGTTCCTGTATAAGCTCTATTGCCCGTTTAATATCTTCTTCTCTGACGAGAAAGTCAATATCGCTGCTTGTTCGCATCCAGCCCTCGGGATAGAGCCTTCTTATTACAGCGCCCTTTAAGGGGATATATTCTATTTTTTCTTCTTCAAAGAGGGCGCAGAGGGTGGCAAGCTCGTCCTCAAGCTTTTCAGTCCTGTATATAGCCTTTAGCCTTTCCTTTTCAAGAGCTTCGGTGAGTTGGGGGCTTTTTTGCGTTATGCCAAGGCGCAGAAGGGCGTCGCTTACAAGATGCAGCATATCGTGGTGCGCCGCAAGCTGACAGACCTCTGACAGCTCTTGACCCGAGGTTATGACAGGGGCTTGGGTGTCCTTGCAGATGCTGTATTTAATTAGAGCGAAAAGAAGCTTTTCAACCTGTTTCATTTTTTACTCCTTAAAATATTTGCTGATTATATCGGCTATCCTTTTTGAAGCCCTTCCGTCGCCATAGGGGTTGGGTGCACTTGACATAGACCTGTAGTCGGCTTTGCTGTCAAGAAGCCGGCATAGCTCCGAATATATGGTTTTTTCGTCTGTTCCCACAAGGCAAAGCGCGCCCGCTTCAACCCCCTCGGGGCGCTCGGTGGTGTTTCGCGTTACGAGCACGGGAACTCCCAATGAGGGTGCTTCTTCCTGTATTCCCCCCGAATCGGTGAGGATAATATGGCTTCGCGCCATAATGTTGTGGCATTCGATTGCGTCAAGCGGCTCTGTGAGCAGTACATCGCTTCGGTGCGCAAAGTGCTTTGTCGCCGTGTCCCTTACAAGCGGGTTTGGGTGTACGGGGTAGATTACCCGAAGCCCCTTTTTGCTGTCAAGCAGGGCAGCGACGGCTCGAAAAATGTTTTCTGTAGGCTTTCCCCAGCTTTCCCGACGGTGGGCGGTGAGAAAGATTATCTTGCTATCGCCTGCCCAGAGAAGGGCGGGGTGTGAAAAATCCGATTTCACCGTGTATGAAAGAGCGTCAATGGCGGTGTTGCCTGTAACGAATATCTTGTCTTTTGGGACGCCCTCGGCAAGAAGATTGTCCATAGCCCTTTTTGTGGGAGCGAAGTGAAGCTCGGCAGTAAGGGCTATTGCCCGACGGTTAAATTCCTCGGGGAATGGGTGGCTCATATCATATGTCCGAAGCCCCGCTTCAATATGGAATACGGGAATTTTCATATAAAAGCCGAAAAGGGCGGCGGCAAGAGCGCTTGAGGTGTCGCCGTGAACGATAATGGCGTGTGGGGGACGGGTGAGTGCCGCTTCAAGCCCCAAAAGAATATGGGCGGTAAGCGACGGCAGAGATTGCCCCATAGGAATGTCAAGCCTGTAGTCGGGGACTATCCCAAAGGCGTCAAGAGCGTTGTCAAGCAGCTCCTTGTGTTGACCGGTAACAAGTATTCGCGCCCTTAAGTCCTCTCGTTTTTCAAGCTCGTGTATGAGGGGGCAAAGCTTTATCGCCTCGGGGCGTGTGCCGAAAATAATAAGTAAATCCTTCATAATTCTCTCCGCGCGTTTTTTTAATCATATGCGGAGAAATACTTAATATTAACCTTATTTTATCACATAAAATCGGTTTTGTCAACAAACAGGTTGGGTATACAAAAGCCACCCGCTGGGCGGGTGGCTATAAGTGCTGTTATTTCTGTTTGTTAAAAGCAACGGTTACGGTTGTTCCTATGCCGAATTCGCTTTCAATAGAAAGCTCGGCGTCGCATATAGCGCAGATATGCTTGACGATAGCAAGTCCAAGTCCTGTGCCGCCTATGCGCTTGGAGTGAGATTTGTCAACACGGTAGAAGCGCTCGCAAAGCCTTGGCAGATGCTCCTTTTCGATACCAATACCCGTATCACTGACCTTAAGGCAAACAGCCTTTTCGGTTTCTTCTACAGACACCCTAATCGAGCCGCCTTCCTTGTTATATTTGATAGCGTTTGAAATAAGATTTTCAACAAGCTCAAATATCATAGTCTGGTCGGCGGTAAGCCTTGCCGAGCCTACGATTTCAGCGGTGATATTTCGGCTTTGTGCCTTTTCTGAAAGTCCGTCAAGAACCTCTTTTGCGATTTCCTCAAGAGCCACCTCGGAAGGCGCTCTCTTTGGCGCATCACCGCTTTCGATCTTTGAGAGCATCAGCATATCGGAGATCAGCGAACCAAGACGAAGGCTTTCCTTGTAAATTCGTCCAAGCTGCTTTTTTGAGGACTCGTCTATGCCTTCCTTGTTCATCAGAACCTCGGCAAAGCCTTGCATAACCGTAATGGGTGTTTTCAGCTCGTGGGAAGCGTTGGCAAAGAAATCGCTTTTTTGCTTCTGGATAAGCTTTTCACCTGTAATGTCGGTAATGATAAGGATTGCGGAGATCTTATCGGAAATCGCGCTATCGGTTACCTTGCTGATGACCACGGAAAGTGCCATACCGTTGTAGGAGCAGCTGAACGCGTGATCTTCCTCTAAATGATTTGTGATGTTCTCGTATATTTCGGGATTTTCAATAAGGAAGATCAAATCTCTGCCAATATCACGGTGCGCTCCGCCAAACAAAGTCAGCGCGCTTTTGTTGGCAAAAACAATTTTCCTTGCCGAATCAAGCGCGATAATGCTCTGGGATACATTATCAAGCACGGTGTTAAGCTTAACTCTCTCTCCGTCGGCAGCGCGGATATGGCTGTGAATATTTGCGTTCAGCTCATTGATCTGATTCAATACGCCAAAAAGCTCGGGCTCGCTCATATCGGTTTTGATAGGAATATATTCTCCGTCGTTCAGGCTCTTTAGGCTGTTGCCGATTTCGGTAACCTTGGCAGACACGCTCTGTGAGAGAATGTTAGAAAGAACAAAGGAAATAATCAGAGATACCGCAAGAACGATTATAAGCAATGGAATAAGTGCCGTGATGTAGGATGTAACCTGACTGCTTCTTACGGCAAGACGAAGTATAATCTCTGCGCCGTCAGAAAGAGTTGTTTTGACCGCATAGTAGGTCATATAGCACTTAAAGGTATCCGAATATCTTTCAACTGTCGTGGGATTTCCCGCAATGGCGTTTTTGATTTCCTCGCGGTTGCCGTGGTTGCCAAGCTCTGCCTTTGCGTCGCTTTCGTAAAGAGTGTTTCCTTCAAGGTCGAAAATCGTGATACGAAGCTCGGGGTTGTCCGAATAAGCATTAAAAACAGTAAAATCGCTTTGCTCGTTGAGCAGCGTAGCCGCAAGCTCTGTTTCTTCCTTCAGCCGTTCATTTACCACATTCTTGGTGTTAAGATTAACGGCAAGAAGACCGAAGGCAAACATCAAAAGAACTGAAACGAGGGTTAATGTAAAGAAACGGTAAAATATCTTCTTTTTCATTTTGCATCAAAGCGATAACCGATACCTCGCACGGTAACGATCACATCGCCACCTCCACATTCGGTAATTTTGTCGCGGAGCTGAGAGATGTGTATATCCAGCGTTCTTGTTTCACCCATATAGCTTTCTCCCCAAACCTCGCGAAACAGCTCCTCGCGCTCAATAGTAATTCCTGCGCGGGCAATCAGCATTTTGAGAAGCTTAAACTCCTTTAAGGTAAGCCCCAGATCGTGGCCCTCGTAAAAGACCTTGTAAACATTGTTGTCGATTACAAACCCCTTCTGATCTACAACATAGAGGTTTGCGCGGCGAAGGTTGGTTTTAACGCGGGCGATAAGCTCAAGAACCGAGAAGGGCTTGGTCATATAATCGTCCGCCCCCTTATTGAGGCCCTTTACCGCGCTGATCTCGTCGGATTTTGCGCTCACGATAATGACTGGGATCTTCTCATCCATTTCTCTGATTTTGGTGAGGATGGTGTATCCGTCCATATCGGGAAGCATTATGTCGAGAATAATAAGGCTTGGATGCGTTTTGCCAAACTCACGGAAGAAGTCCTTGCCGTTTTCAAACATTTTCGTGTCAAAAACGCCCTCAAAAGCGCCTTCATATAATTCTCTTATTCCTTCATCATCTTCAACTATATAGATAAGCTCTTCCATTTAAGTGTTATACGCCTCCGTATGTAATCTGCATTATAATGTTAGTATATCATAAAAATTCTGTAAAATCAATGTAATTTTGCGCAAGTTAATGTAAGGTTTGTGTAAAGTCTATTGACCGCAAAATTAAAGGATGTTATAATGGCGAGGATGAAAGATAAAAACGCAATTTTTGCGGTTTTTACATAAACAAAAGGAGAAAATCTATGTTTGATATTTTTGATGTGCTCGCCCTGATCGGCGGTCTTTGTCTGTTCCTTTTCGGTATGAATGTTATGGGCGACGGACTTGAAAGACGCGCGGGGAATAGCCTTAAGGCACTTCTTGGCAAGCTTACAGACAACAAATTCAAGGGCTTTCTGACGGGTATGGGTGTAACCGCCGTCGTTCAAAGCTCGTCTGCCACAACGGTTATGGTCGTTGGCTTCGTGAACTCTAAAGTAATGACCTTGAAGCAGTCGATCGGCGTTATTATGGGCGCGAATATCGGTAGAACCGTTACCGCTTGGCTCTTGAGCCTTGGCGGTATATCCAGCGATAATATTGTAATGAAGCTTCTCAAGCCGATGTCCTTCACGCCAATCCTTGCCCTTATCGGTATTGCGTTTACAATGTTCTCAAAGTCCTCAAACAAAAAGGATGTGGGAACTATCCTTTTGGGATTTGCAACCCTTATGTTCGGTATGGATGCGATGAGCGACGCGGTAAAGGGACTTGCTGATGTACCCGAATTCCAAAATCTGTTTCTTGCGTTTACCAATCCCATTCTCGGCGTTCTCGTCGGAGCGCTTGTAACCGCTATTATTCAGTCCAGCTCGGCATCGGTAGGTATTCTTCAGGCTCTTAGCGTAACGGGCGCGGTTTCGTATTCCGCGGCTATCCCGATTATTATGGGACAGAATATCGGTACTTGTGTAACCGCAATGCTTTCGTCCTTTGGAGCAAATAAGAACGCAAAGCGAGCGTCCTTCATACATTTGCTGTTCAATGTTGTGGGAACAATTATTTGGTTGACGGTGTTTATCGTGATTTCAATGATATTTAAGCCGCTGATATTGAGCGAATCGGCAACCTATCTGGGAATCGCTATTTGCCACTCCATATTCAATGTGCTTTGCACCGTTATTCTTCTTCCTGCATCCTCTATCCTCGAAAAGCTTGCGTATAAGCTTATTCCCGAGGGAAAAGCGCCCGAAAAGGTTGTTGAGCTTGATGAAAGACTTCTTGCAACTCCCGCTATTGCCGTTGAGCAGAGTGGCCAGGTGGCTTCCAAAATGGCAAGTGAGGCGGTTCTTGGATTCAGACTCAGTATACAGGCTATAACAAATTATACCCCCGAAATTGCGGAGAGAATCAGAAAAATTGAGGATGATACTGACCACTACGAGGATGTTCTCGGCACATATCTGACAAGGCTCAGCAAGAGTCAGGTTTCCGACGAGGATAGCGCAATCGTTACCAAACTTTTGAAGGCGATCGGCGACTTTGAGCGTATATCCGACCACGCGGTAAATGTGCTTGAATCGGTTGAGGAATTTCGCGAAAAGGGAATTGAGTTCTCACCCGTGGCAAGAGAAGAAATGGCTGTCCTTTGCGCGGCAACAGACGAAATTCTTGCCCTAACCGAAGCGGCATATGTAAACAATGATCTTGCATTGGCTTACGATGTCG
>JAZRHS010000093.1:0-4875 GCA_045644865.1 Eubacteriales bacterium
CTTCTGCTTTGAGTTCTTCCGGATAACTTTTTAATTTTTGTCCTTTCTTTGCCATAACAAAAACACCTCCTATGGTACCATTATACCATAAGAGGTGTTTGCGCCTTTTTATTTTCTGTGAACTATTTGGGGTTCACTTCAGAAATCGACCGCCTTTTTTTATTTTTTCTTCGTCCTGTTGCGACAGGCTTTGCGGAGATACTGTGGTACAATTAAGGGGCAACCTCAAAAAAAGGAAGTGGAATAATGGTTAAGGATTTGAAAACAATGCGGTATAGGGTTGAGGGAGAATGTCTTGAAATAGTGCCTGTGGGTGAGATCGACCACCATAGCGCCGCGGCAATGAGAGCCGAGGCAGATGCCCTTATAAATGAGTACAGACCTACAAGGGTAGAGCTTAATCTTGGAAAAATAGAGTTTATGGATAGCTCGGGACTTGGCTTTATAATGGGAAGATATAAGTTAGCGCAAAAGAACGGCGGTGAGCTTGTGGTGAAAAGCCCAAGTAAAAATGTCCTGAAGGTCTGCCGCCTTGCGGGGCTTGAGCGAATTGTAAAAATAATTACGAGGTGATAAAGATGATCAAGGCAAAGAAAACAAACGAGATAAAAATAGTTCTTCCGTCGTTGTCGGTAAACGAAAGTATAGCGCGGTCGGTGATAGCGGCGTTTTGCGCTCAGGCAAACCCAACGGCGGTAGACATTGCCGATGTGAAGTGTGCGGTGTCCGAGGCAATAACCAACTGTATTGTCCACGGATATAAGGATACGGTGGGGGATATATACATAAGCGCAAGGATTTATGATAACGAAAGTATCAGAATAACCGTAAAGGATAAGGGGTGCGGAATAGCCGACATCGAAAAGGCAAGGCAGCCGCTTTTTACAACCGATGCGGGCGGTGAGCGAAGCGGAATGGGCTTTACGGTTATGGAAAGCTTTATGGACAGGCTTTCGGTTAGGTCAAGCCTTGGAAAGGGAACGGTCGTTACGATGAGCAAAAGGCTTAACAGCTGTACATAAATTTTTTGAAAGGTTAGTCTAATGCAATCGTGTGATAAATATTCGGGCAACCGAAATTTGATTTTAACTGCACAACAGGGGGACGAAAAAGAGTCGCTTTTTGCCACAGAGCAGCTTCTGAACACAAATATAGGACTTGTAAGAAGCATTGCCCTTCGATTTAAGGACAGAGGCGTAGATATGGATGACCTTATCCAGATAGGCACAATAGGAATGATAAAGGCAATAAGAAGCTTTGATCTTGAACGGGAAAACACATTCTCAACCTATGCTGTTCCGCTCATAATCGGGGAAATAAGGCGTCATTTGCGTGATGACGGACTTATTAAAATAAGTCGATACCATAAGAAGCTTGGTATGGAGCTTATGAATGCGAGAAATCAGATTATAAGCGAGGGCGGAAGAGATCCGAAGATAGACGAGCTTGCTCGAATTTGCGGTGTAAGTCCCGAGGATGCCGCCGTGGCAATGGATGCTATTTCGCCTGTTATGTCGCTTTCGTCGACCTTGGGAACAGACGAAAGCTCGGTTACACTTGAAAGCCGAATAGCCGACTCGGATAATGAGATAGAGAAAATGTCAGACCACATCGCTCTTTCTCAGGCAATATCAAAAATGCCGCCAACCTGGCGGCAGATAGTAATTCTCAGGTATTACAAAAATATGACACAACAAGAAACTGCCGACAGGTTGGGGCTTTCACAGGTGAAGGTTTCCCGCGAGGAAAAGAAGATTATGGAATTTCTCAAAAATGAGCTTGTCGGATGAAAAAAGAGCTGAATTTTCAGCTCTTTTTTGTGATTTAATCCATATCGTTCGATCTGCCAAGCTCTACCGTAATATTTATAAGCCTGCCGTTTCTGTAGACCTCAAGCGCAAGCTTGTCGCCTATTCTGCTGTTATTTACAATATTTTGAATAACAGACCTTTCCTCGCACACAATTCCGTTTACGGAGTAAATAATGTCGAACTTTTCAAGCTTTTTAGCCGAGTCAAAGCCCTCTGCTGTGCTTATGATAAGCACGCCTGTGTAGGGAGCTGTGTAGTGTGTGGGATCAACAACACCAAGTTCTTTAAGGGCTTCGGTGTCTGAAATATAAATTTTTTCGGTGAGATATGGGAAGCTGGTTTGCTGTGATTTAATATATTCGCCCTTATCATCTGTATATACGGGAGTGCAGCTTGTTTCGGTAATCAGATATTTCTGTCCGTTTTCAACCTCGAGGCCGCTGATGCCCAATGCCGCGCCCTGTACCGCGCTTCCGTAGCTGCTGTCGGTGATCTCGCCGTTTTCAACAATGTCAAATATCATATTTTTGACACCGTTAATGGGAATGGCAAAGCCCATGCCCTCATAGTTGCTACCGGCAATTTTCATTGTAACCACACCGATGACCTCACCGTTCATATTGAAGAGAGGACCGCCCGAGTTTCCTGGGTTAACGCTTGTATCGGTCTGAAGAAGCTTAAGTGTTTTGTTTACAGTTCCGTTTTCGTTTTTGATGGCGTACTGACGGTCAACGCCCGAAATATATCCTGCGGTCATTGAGCCCCTGTAGTCAATGCTGTATGGCGTTCCTATAGCCATAACTCTTTCGCCTACCGCGGTGGAATCCGAGTCGCCGAGAACAGCGGCCTTAAGACCAAAGGCGGATATCTTTATAACCGCAATATCATTTATTTCATCACCGTCAATATACTCCGCATCATATTTCTGCCCGTCATAGGTTATAACGGTTATCTTTTTTGCGTCCTCAACAACATGGTAGTTGGTGGAAATATAGCCGCTTTCGGTAATAATTATACCCGAGCCCGCACCTTCACCGCTTGCGGTTTTTACGCTTATAGCGACATAAGAGGGAAGGCAGTATTCGTAAAGCGAGTCAAGGGCAAGGTCGTCCGAAAACGCCATAGGGTGCTTTGACTGTTCGGGAATAAAATCTCCAAGGATAATTGACCCCGCAAGAGCGGCTAATGCAACCAAAAGCGTTACGCAGAGAATTATTGCATATGTGAGAGCCCCGCGGGATTTTTTTGAGCCTATTTTGCCGTCGTCATAGCTTCTTTGCTCGTTGTAGTCCCAACGGAAAGCGTATGTGGCTGCGGGGGCGCTTGGAATATCGGTTACAAGCTCCTCGTTTACAGGCTCTTCTATAGCCGTATCCTGTGCTGTAGCTTCATCTGCGGCGGTGTCGGAAATCTCATGAGTTACTTCGGAAATAGTTTCTTCTGCAATCAAAGAAGCTTCGTCTGACACCTCAAGTGGCTCGGACTGATTTTCAATATTATTTTCAATATTGTCGTTAAAATTTTTTTCTTCCATAAAAACCTCTCGTTAGTTATTGCGGTGCCTTGGGCGATTCATCAAGGGGCAGGGTAAAGGAGAATTTGCAATATTCGTGTTTCTTGCTTTCTACAGTTATCTGCTCACCGTGGGCGTCAATTATAGTCTTGGAGATAAACATACCAAGACCAACCCCCTTTTTATCTATGCCTCGGCTCTTGTCTGCTTTATAGAAGCGTTCAAAAACATAGGGAATATCTTCTTCTGAAATGCCCTCGCCCTGATTGAATACGCTTACAAGAACCTTTTTCGGTCTTGTGTCCTCACAAATACCTATCCTGATCTCGTATTTAGCGCCGTAGGACGAAAATTTCACCGCATTGTCGCAAATGTTGTAAAGCACCTGATAGATAGCGTCCCTGTCTGCGTTAACAAATATTCTGTCATCGTGGCAGACAAAGTCTACATCAAGTCTTTTTTCTTCTATTTTTTGCTCAAATGAAATGAGTATCAATCGAGCCATTTCGCAAATATCAAAGCTTGACATTGTAAGCTTTCTGTCGCCCGCCTGAAGCCTTGAAATATCCAGAAGGGAAGAAACAAGCCTTGAAAGCCTTCTTACTTCCTCTTTTATAATACCAAGGTAGTGGGGCTGCTCCTCGGGTGGGATCGCACCTATGAGGATATTGTCTATGAAGCCCGAAATAGTGGTCATAGGGGTACGCAGATCGTGAGAAACATTAGCCATAAAGTTATTTCGCATAGTTTCCAGATTCTGAAGCGAGTCAGCCATATTGTTAAATGACTCGGCTAGCTCGGCAACCTCGTCCTTGCCCTTTGCTTTGATTCTAACATCAAATCTTCCGTGTGCCATCTTTTTTGCGGCTCGGCTCATCTGTCTTAAGGGCTGGGTTATCATTTCGGTTATGAAATATACCGCTATAACCGAAGCAAGCATCAGCCAGAGCGAAGCTACAAGAATGGCGTTTGTCATAGTATCTACAAGCTCTGCAAGCGAGTCGCCCTCGGACACGGCAACAACCGCGCCTTTTGTTGAACCGTCAACAGTTACAGGGGTAGCGTAGGAAATTTTGGAATTTCCAAACAAAGCCCCAAGACTGCCTTTTATCTCGACTCCGTTTCCTTCCTTCAGCGCCGATATGTGTTCGGCGGGAAGTGCTTGCTCACTTTCAAAAACGCCGTATCTGTCGCCTCTGGCGTAGATAAGCATTTTTCCGTTTTCGTCGGTAAGTATCAAAGAAATGCCTGCACAGTTTTCGGATACCGAGGTGATTATATTCATAATGTCGCTTTGGTTGGCGGCAATGAAATCGCTGAAGCTTTCCTTGTCGGAATATTCGTATCTTAGCTCAATATAATCCTCTGCCGAGTTAGCCGCACTTTTTGCGATCTCGGTCTGCATATAGAATGAATAATTGTTGACAAGGGCAACGATTATTGACATCATCATAGCAAATATAACGAGAATTATAAGAATAAAAGTTATAGTAAATTTTGCAAATATGCTTTTTGACATAGGCTCTTTTAAGTCGGATCGTAGCCATGTCG
>JAZRHS010000094.1:0-7829 GCA_045644865.1 Eubacteriales bacterium
ACATCTGATAAAAGCTTTAAGATAAGCGCAGATAAAAAATCTAAAAATTTTTTCATATTAACCTCAAAAAAGTGCAAAAAGATATAAAAATCTCTTTGCACATATTATACAACTAAAAAAATTTTCATAAATTTACAAATCCACTTGAAAAAAAGGAATAAATATGTTATAATATAATTTAACATAATAAACAGAGTAGGAAAATGTGCGTTTTAGTGTTGCGCGGACGGGGAGTTGTCGCGCAAACGAAAAAGTCTTTGGCTTGCGGTGCATTTTTCGCATCCCACTGTTACCAATCGGTTGCATAAGCCACCTTTACGGTAATGAGATGTTAGTTCTGTAAAGGAGGTTTTTATGAATAAAAAACGAAATGCCTTTGGCAGCGTAAGGGTTCTTACCACATCGGCTATGCTTACGGCGATAAGCGTGGTGGTGGGTATTTTTTGCAAGAATTTTCTTGATTTTGGGGGCGGCTTGTTCCGCGTAACCTTTGAAAATCTGCCTATTCTTCTGGCGGGGCTTTTTTACGGTCCGCTTGTGGGCGGCTTTGTGGGGGCGGCGTCTGACCTTATCAGTTATTTGCTTTCCTCGCAGATATATCCTCCAAATCTTATCGTTACCGCAGGAGCTGTTGCTATCGGCGCTGTTTCGGGTGCGGTGGGAAGGCTGACCGAAAAAAGAAGCCGTAACACAAGAATAATTCTTTCCTGTTCCGCGGCGCATATAGTAGGCTCAATGATAATAAAGCCCATAGGACTTTATCAGTTTTTTGGTGTGCTGGTTTTGTGGAGGATTCCTCTTTATTTTGTGATAGCACCTGTGGAAATTCTTCTTATTTGCCTGATTGTGAAAAAGGGCGTTATGAAGAGGCTTGGAGGTAAGTGATGACCTACGCTGAAGCTATAGATTATATTCACGGCGTAAGCTGGACCTTCTGCAAGCCGGGGCTTGAGCGCATTACAGAATTGTGCGCGGGGCTTGGAAACCCTCAAAGCAGGCTGAAATTCATTCATGTTGCGGGAACTAACGGAAAGGGCTCGTTTTGCTCGATGACCTCGTCGGTGCTTCGCGCCGCGGGCTACAAGGTGGGGCTTTTCACCTCGCCTTACATCAAGGAATTTAACGAGCGTATGCAGATAAACGGCGAGAACATCTCAAACGGTGAGCTTGCCGCGCTTACAGAGCGCGTTCGCCCTATTGCCGAAAAAATGGCAGATAAGCCTACCGAGTTTGAGCTTATCACGGCTATTGCCTTTGAGTATTTTGCGTCGAATAATTGCGATGTGGTGGTGCTTGAGGCCGGGCTTGGGGGAAGACTTGACTCAACAAATGTGATTTCATCTTCCGTATTGTCGGTGATAACAGGTGTCGCCCTTGACCACACGGCAATTCTTGGAGATACGGTAGAAAAGATAGCCCGTGAGAAGGCGGGGATAATCAAGGCGGGCGCGCCCGTTTTGTACGGCGGCGATGATGAAGCCGCTTTTGAAGTTATAAAGAACAGGGCGGACGAGCTTGGCTCTCGCCTTGCCAGAGTGGATTACGAAAGGGTAAAAAATCTTTGCTCTGACCTTGAGGGAAGCAGCTTTGATTACGGTGAGCGCAAAGCGCTTAAGATAAGGCTTTTGGGGCTTTATCAGCCAAGGAATGCCGCTGTGGTCGTTGAGGCTGTGGATATACTTAAGAGCGAGGGCTTTGATATTCCCGAAGACGCCTTGCGCCAAGGACTTGAGAGCGCGGTATGGCACGCCAGATTTGAAAAGGTTTGCCAAGAGCCGCTTATCATATTTGACGGGGCTCACAATCCACAGGGCATAAGTCAGGCAGTTGCAAGCATTAAGCACTACTTCGCAGATAAAAGAGTCTGCCTGCTTACGGGAGTCCTTCGCGATAAGGACTATACCGAGATTGCTCGCAGTCTGTCAGAGGTAACCGAGCTTGCCTTTACACTTACGCCCGACTCGCCAAGAGCCTTGCCGTCATCGGAATACGCAGAGGTATTATCGGGACAGGGTGTGGCGGCAACTCCCTATGAAAGCATAGAGGAAGCCTTCCTTATGGCAAAGGCGGCGGCAAAGGAGCGGGGAATACCCTTGGTTTGCCTTGGCTCTCTCTATGTTTACGCGTCCCTTTGCCCATTGTTTGAAAAATAATTATTGACATAAATTTCGGAGGAATTTGAAATGAGTGATATTAAGGACATAAGCCTTGCCCCCTCGGGCAGAAAAAAGATAGAGTGGGTAAAATCCTATATGCCACTTCTTGCAAGGATTCGGGCAGACTTTGAACGCGAAAAGCCCTTTCTTGGAATGAAGATATGTATGTCCATACACCTTGAGGCAAAAACCGCGTGCCTTGCCGAAACACTTCGCGCAGGCGGCGCAGAGGTGTTTGCTACAGGCTGTAACCCTCTTTCTACACAGGACGATATTGCGGCGGCTCTTGCAGAGGTGGGTATTGAGGTTCACGCCCGCCACGGAATTGATGATGAGGGCTACAAAAAGCACCTTATAGATACTCTTTCCTGCGTACCCGACCTTATGATAGATGACGGCGGCGATTTCACCCAGCTTATCCACGGTGAGCAGAGAGCACTTGGAGCGCGACTTATCGGAGGTTGCGAGGAAACCACCACGGGTATTCATCGACTTAAGGCCCGTGAGGCACAGGGCAGACTTGACTACACGATGATAGATGTTAACGACGCCGATTGCAAGCATCTTTTTGATAACCGCTATGGCACAGGCCAGTCCACTCTTGACGGAATTATGAATTCTACAAATCTTATGATAGCGGGCAAGACCGCGGTGGTTGCGGGCTACGGCTGGTGCGGCCGCGGAGTGGCTATGCGCTTAAAGGGAATGGGCGCAAATGTTATCGTTACCGAAATTGATTCGGTAAAGGCGATCGAGGCGGTAATGGACGGCTACAGAGTTATGACGATGGACGAGGCAGCGCCTCTCGGCGACCTCTTTATCACTCTTACGGGAACTAACGATGTAATCGTAAAAAGACACTTCGAGGTGATGAAGGACGGAGTTCTTCTTGCTAATAGCGGTCATTTTGATGTAGAGATAAACAAGGGTGAGCTTGAAGCCCTTTCCACAAAAATTGAGGAGCGCAAGCCTAACATTGTAGGATACACTATGGCAGACGGCAGAGTTATCAACCTTCTTGCCGAGGGCAGACTTGTAAACCTTGCGGCAGGCAACGGACATCCTGCCGAGATAATGGATATGTCCTTTGCTATTCAGGCAAAGGGGCTTGAGTACCTTGCAAAGAACAAGGGCAAGCTCCAAAAGAGGCTTTACGCCGTTCCCCGTGAGATAGACGAAGAGGTTGCTGCGATGAAGCTTGAAACGCTTGGTATAAGCATAGATGCTCTTACAACAGAGCAGATTGAATATCTTAACAAGGTGGACTAAAAGATGAAGAAAAAGGGAATAATTGCGATTGTTGTTGTTTCGGTTTGTGTTTTGCTTGCGGCAATTACCGTAGTGCTTGGCTCTATAAAGGTTGAAAGCAAAACGGTGTACAGCCATACCGATATTGGAGTTCCTTATGCCGAAATTTACGGTGAGAACCAGCTTAATTCAAGGCTTTCTGCCGATATGATAGTGTTTGGCGGCAAGCTCTACATAGGCGGCGGAGATTACGGTGCAAATACAGGTCCTGTAAATGTTATCTCCTATGACCTTGAGCAAAAGATATGGGGAATATCAAACGAAACACTTCCCGACGAGCAGATAAAGCGCTTCCGTGTCCTTGGTGGCAAGCTTACAACTCTTGGCACAGATCCCCGCGGCGACTGGAGAATGGGAAATTACTATGTTCTTGAGAACGGAATCTGGACAACAAAGAGCTGCCTTCCCTCGGGAATACATTGCTTTGACGCTATAGAGTTCGATGGCAAGACATTCTTTGGGCTTGGTTGTAACAGAGGGGATTACCCTGTGGCCGTTTATGACGGAGTAGAGTATAAGGCGGTAGATTTTGTGGTTGACGGAGTGCCGCTTGACACATCAAAAAACGAGGTTATCCGTGTTTATAACTTATTTGAGTACCAGAATAATCTTTATGCCTTTTTTTCCTATGACGGTGTGGACGAGAACGGTGCTACCGTGTATTATATGGACCTTTATATCTATGACGGCGGCGTGTTCAACTTTTTCAGCGGAACTCTTCTTTCAGAGGATATGCCCGAGATAATAACCACCGAGAGCAGAGCTTATATAATCCTTAACAAAACACTTCTTCAGACAAATGATCTGTTGAATTACAGTGCTGTTTCTCTTGGCTCTAATGTAACCGTGTCAGATATTATAGAGGACGGGGACAAAATATATGTTCTTGCCTCAAGAAAGTCTACCGAGGGGCTTTATGAGATAATTGTTTTTGAAAACGATGGCGATGGCTTTAATAAGGAGCTCAGATTCTTCGCCTATGCCGCGGCAGGGTCCTTCTGCAAGAACGGCGATAACTTCTACATTTCACTTGGTCAGCGCGGACAGACAGACCCGTCTGACGATATAGGACGAGTTTATGCGGTGAAGGGTGAGGTTATCGAAACCAGAAGCTTTGATATAAAATCATTTTTTACAAGGAAATAACCGAATGAAAGCATTTTTTATAGTGCTTGATAGCCTTGGGTGCGGTGAAGCCCTCGATGCGGCCGAATTTGGCGATAAGGGAGCGCATACTCTCAAGGGCTGTGCTACCTCAAGCTATTTCAATGTCCCAAATCTTAAAAGACTTGGACTTGGGAACATAGAGGGACTTGATTTTATAGGCGCGGAAAGCGCGCCCCTTGCCGACTTTGGGCGTATGCGCGAGCTGTCGGCAGGTAAGGATACTACTATTGGTCATTGGGAGCTTTGCGGAGTGGTTTCGCAAAGCCCGCTTCCCATCTATCCCAATGGTTTTCCCTCGGAGCTGATTTCCGAATTTGAACGGCTTACAGGCAGAGGTGTGCTTTGTAATAAGCCCTATTCGGGTACGGCGGTAATCGCCGATTACGGAGAGGAGCATATCCGCACAGGCAAGCTTATTGTTTATACCTCGGCTGATAGCGTTTTTCAGATAGCCGCCCACGAGGATATTGTTCCTGTGGAAAAGCTTTATGAGTATTGTAGGATAGCCCGAGGCCTGCTTGAAGGCAAGCACGGCGTAGGAAGGGTGATAGCCCGTCCTTTTGTTGGGGAGTACCCTTTTGAGAGAAGCTCAAAAAGGCACGATTTTTCAATCGAGCCGCCAAATCCTACCCTGCTTGACAGGCTTGGCGAGAGGGGAATATACCGCATTGGCGTAGGCAAGATAGGCGATATTTTTGCCCACAAGGGGCTTGACGAGGAGATATATACTTCGTCAAATGCCGACGGAATGAGAGTAACCGCGGAGCTTGCGGAGCGGGACTTCAGCGGACTTTGCTTTACTAATCTGGTGGATTTCGACTCAAAGTATGGGCACCGCCGTGATGCTGACGGCTATGCCGCCGCTATTTCGGAGTTTGATAAATGGTTGGGCGATTTTTTGCCAAAGCTTTCACAGGACGATATGCTTGTAATAACGGCAGACCACGGCTGCGACCCCGCATTTACCGCGTCTACCGACCATACCCGTGAATATGTGCCGCTTCTTGTTTACAGGAGGGGAAGGAGTGGAAGAGCCCTTGGCACTCTTGACGGCTTTTTCCACGCGGGTGAGATAGTTTCAGATTTTTTCGAATAAGAATAAAAAACAGGGCTTTCTCAAAAGAGAAAGCCCTGATATTTTATTTCATGCAAAGCACCATAACTGCCTTTTGCGCGTGAAGTCTGTTTTCTGCCTCGTCGAAGATCTCGTTTGCGTGTGCCTCAAGCACATCTGCGGTGATCTCCTCGCCTCGGTGTGCGGGAAGACAATGCATTACCATTGCCTTGTCATTAGCTACTGCCATTACGCCGTCATTGATCTGGTAGTCCTTGAATATCTTCTTGCGAGCCTCGGCTTCAGCTTCCTGTCCCATAGACGCCCAAACATCGGTGTAAAGAACATCTGCGTCCTTTGCCGCCTCAAGAATGTTATCGGTGCAGGTGAACTTGCCGTTCTCGCTTGCCCACTTCATAAGCGCCGCATCAGGCTCATAGCCCTTGGGGCAGGCAACGGCTACCTCCATACCCATTTTGATACCGCCGACGATAAGCGAATTTGTCATATTGTTTCCGTCGCCTATGTAGCAAAGCTTAAGCCCCTCGATTTTGCCCTTATGCTCGCGAATAGTCATAAGGTCGGCAAGAACCTGACAGGGGTGGCAGTAGTCGGTAAGACCGTTGATTATCGGAATAGAGCCGTATTCCGCAAGCTTTTCAACCTTTTCCTGCTCAAATGTTCTTATCATAATAAGGTCAACATAGCGGGAAAGAACTCTCGCGGTGTCCTCGATTGGCTCGCCGCGTCCTATCTGAAGGTCGCGTGAGGAGAGGAACAACCCGTTTCCGCCAAGGTCGTGAATACCAACCTCAAAGGATACGCGTGTTCTTGTAGACGATTTTTCAAAAATCATACCAAGGGTCTTGCCCTTGAGAATGTGATGCTCAATTCCTGCCTTTTTTTCAGCCTTCAGCCTGTCGGCAAGGTCAAGAGCCTCCTTTATTTCTTCGGCACTCCAGTCGGAGAGCTTAAGTAAATGCTTCATTTAAGATACCTCGTTATAGTTTAATTCGGAGCTGTCCCTTGGGACAGCTCCGTTTTTTGTTTGTTATTTCTTTTCGTTCTTTTGCTTAACCTGAGCCTGAACAGAGATGGGAAGACCGAAGAGGTTGATAAATCCTGCCGAGTCAGCCTGATTGTAAACATTGTCCTCACCGAAGGTAGCGATCTCCTCCGAGTAGAGCGACCAGTCGCTCCAAGCGCCTGCCTTGATGATGTTACCCTTGTAGAGCTTAAGTCTAACCTTACCTGTTACGGTTTCCTGTGTTTTGTCAACGAATGCCGAGATAGCCTCGCGGAGAGTGGTGAACCACTGACCGTTGTATACAAGCTCGCCGAATGTGATAGCAAGCTCCTGCTTCTTGTGCATTGTGTACTTATCAAGGCAAAGGGTTTCAAGGTAGTTGTGAGCCGCGTAGAGAATAGCTCCGCCGGGAGTTTCGTAAACGCCGCGGCACTTCATACCAACAAGACGGTTCTCAACGATGTCAAGAAGACCGATACCGTTAGCACCGCCAACCTTGTTAAGCTCAAGGATGATTTCCTTTGCGCTCATCTTTACACCGTTGTAAGCTACGGGAGCACCCTGCTCAAAGTCAAGAGTGATGTATGTGGGGGTGTCGGGAGCGTCAATGGGGGAAACACCCATTTCAAGGAATCCCTTCTTCTCGTACAAGGGCTCGTTACCTGTATCCTCAAGGTCAAGACCCTCGTGAGAAAGGTGCCAGAGGTTCTTATCCTTGGAGTAGTTGGTTTCTCTGTTTATCTTAAGGGGAATGTTGTGCGCCTCTGCGTACTCGATTTCCTCCTCACGGGACTTGATGCTCCACTCACGCCAGGGAGCGATGATTGCAAGGTCGGGAGCGAATGCCTTGATAGCAAGCTCAAAACGCACCTGGTCATTACCCTTACCTGTGCAACCGTGTGCGATAGCGTCAGCGCCTTCCTTGATAGCAACCTCAGCAAGACCCTTAGCGATGCAGGGACGAGCGTGGCTTGTACCGAGGAGGTAATCCTCGTAAACAGCGCCTGCCTTCATGGTGGGGATGATGTAGTCGTCAACGTACTCGTCGGTAAGGTCGAGAACGTAGAGCTTGGAAGCGCCTGTCTTGAGAGCCTTTTCCTCAAGTCCTTCAAGCTCG
>JAZRHS010000095.1:0-12150 GCA_045644865.1 Eubacteriales bacterium
GCGGAGGGAGGGAATAAGTAATGGCAGAAGTTAGAGTAAAAGAAGGCGAGTCCTTGGACAGTGCCCTTCGTCGCTTTAAGCGTCAGTGCGCTCGTTCCGGCGTCCTCACCGAACTTCGCAAGAGAGAACACTACGAAAAGCCTAGTGTTAAGCGTAAGAAGAAGTCTGAAGCCGCAAGAAAGCGCAAGTACAAGTAATATTATTTGTCCTAAAAACGCAGACCGTTGGTCTGCGTTTTTTTGTTATTTCTTTTTATAGGTCCTTGACTTTTGTATACGGATATGCTACAATAAATTAGCAACAGCTCGGGCGTTTGACCGAGGATAAAGGAGAATTTATATGAGAAAAATAATTTTTGGAACTGACTGGGGAGAGGATTGCGACGATGTAGTTGCAGCCCGTATACTTGCAAGAAAGCACAAGGCCGGAGAAATAGAGCTTATCGGTGTTGGAATTAACACTTGTATAGACGAGTCTGTGGCGTCCCTTGACGCGTTTCTTGCCACCGAGGGTATTAGTGTTCCTGTGGGAATTGACAAAAATGCTCTTGGACTTGTTTCAAAGATTTCATATCAGAAAAGACTTGCAGAAAGCGGACTTGCTCGTATAACCAATGCTGACGCAGAGGATGGAGTAAAGCTTTACCGCCGCCTTATAGCCGAGGCTGAGGGGAAGGTAGAAATACTTGAGGTAGGCTTTTTGCAGATACTTGCCGGGCTTATTGAGAGCGAGGGCGACGAATTTTCGCCTCTTTGCGGAGTTGACCTTATGCGCGAGAAGGTGGCAAAGGTTTGGTCTATGGCAGGACAGTTTGATAAGGAAGTGGGCAGAGAATATAACATTTTCAAGTCCGAGCTTACAAGAAAAGCGGCTTATACCGTGGTAACAAAATGCCCTGTGCCTGTTACATTCCTTGGCTTTGAGGTGGGCTTCCCCGTAATGACAGGCGGTGAGGCGGTTCTTAAGGAGGGGGATGTGCTTCTTGACGCGATGCGCGACTACGGCGCGGCGAAGGGAAGAAATTCCTGGGATCCTATGACCGCTGTGCTTGCAGTTATCGGCGACGAGGAGAAGGCGGGCTATGATTCTGTGCGCGGAACAGTTACCGTTAATCCCGAAACCGGAGAAAACAGCTTTATAAAGAGCGACGACGGACTTCATAAATACATTATAAAGAAGTTTGATGATAGCTATTACGCGAAAGCGGTAAATGATCTGATCGTATAGGGGATATTATGGGTTATATAGCAAACGAAAACAGATATTCGGCTATGGAGTATAACAGATGCGGAGATAGCGGGCTTAAGCTGCCTGCCGTTTCTCTTGGCCTGTGGCATAATTTCGGTGATAATGCCGACTCCTTCAATATGCGAAAAATGTGCTATACCGCCTTTGATAACGGTATAACACATTTTGACCTTGCTAATAACTATGGTCCGTCGGAGGGCGCGGCTGAGCGTAATTTCGGCAAGATTTTGCGCGAAAATATGTCAGCCTACCGCGACCAGATGATAATCAGCACCAAGGCGGGATATTATATGTGGGAAGGCCCTTACGGTGATCTTGGAAGCAGAAAATATCTTATGGCAAGCATCGACCAGAGCTTAAAGAGAATGGGGCTTGACTATGTTGATATTTTCTATCACCACCGTATGGATAAGGAAACACCTCTTGAGGAAACAATGGGTGCGCTTGACAGTATAGTTAAAAGCGGAAAGGCGCTTTATGCGGGCATTTCCAACTACGATGGTGAAACTATGAAAAAAGCGGCAGACATACTTACCGATATGAAATGCCCCTTTATAATCAACCAAAATGTTTACTCAATCTTTAACAGAGGCGTTGAAAAGAATGGAATTCTTGATGCCTGTAAGGAAAGAGGAAAGGGAATGATAATCTTCAGCCCTCTGGCGCAAGGTCTTCTTACCGACCGCTATCTTGGCGGAATTCCCGAGGATAGCCGTGTAAAAACAGACGGACGCTTTTTAAGCGAGCGAGCGCTGACCGAGGAAAAGCTTGATAAGATTCGTAGGCTTAACAAGGTGGCGTCAGAGCGCGGACAGAGCCTCGCTCAAATGGCCCTTGCTTGGGTGTATAGCAAAAAAGCTGTTACCAGTGTGCTTATAGGCGCGTCAAAGCCCGAACAGATACTTGATAATATCGGTATGCTTAAAAACACCGAGTTTTCCGATGAGGAATTGAAAATTATTGATGAAATAGCACTGTAATCAAAAATCCAGCCCATATTGGGCTGGATTCTTTTATATTTTTTCTTTTAGGGCGTGTATAATATTTGTTAGTGTGATTGCTTTGCCGGAAAGCTCAAAAATAAATTCAATAGCCGCGGAACTGTTTTCGTCTGTTCCGTTCGAAAAGATTTTTATACGAGGAGTTAAGGCGCATATTTTTATGAGAGATTGAATTTCATTTTCTCTTAAGGTTATTTCTTCGCAGAAAATATTTGCGGAAATTCGATTGCTGTTTTTTTGATAGACAATAAGTATTGTTGCTGACATTTTTTGAGCTAAATCATCACATTCCAATAAGAAATTGAAAACATCTTCTTGCATAGATTCACAAAGGCTTTTGATAATATCCGATGTTTTAATGTAGGTTTTAAGTATATTTACACTTTCTTTTTCGTACTGCTCGAGCTTTTGCATTGTGTCTAAAACACATATGTTATAATCTCTTGTACATATTATTTCTTCATCGTCGTAAAGACCATTAAGAACATCATTGTCGTTAATTAAGCGACCCATATTTTCCCCCTTAAAAGCAAAAAAGTGCGCTCCAATAAAGGAACGCACCGAAAAAGTATGTTCCTTCAATTGCTACCACACAATTCTCACTCTCCGTTCAGGGATGTGATTAGAAGGAGAACACACCTTTTGCCAAGGTAGTATTCCCCCAAACAGAGTAAGAGTATTCTATTGAGAATTGTGTGGTAATAGTATTATATCATTTTATATATTTTTTGTCAATAAAAATTATATAAAATGGAGTGTAATATCGTTTTGTAAAAAGTATGGTTCGTAATATCAATTAAGCGACCCATATTTTCCCCTTAAAAGCAAAAAAGTGCGCTCCAATAAAGGAACGCACCGAAAAAGTGTTTCCTCTATTGTTGTCACACAATCTAATATTCAACATTGATAACACCAATGGAAAGTCAGAAAAAGAGAAAGCACCTTTTACCTAAAGTAGACTTTCCGTTATTGGTTATCAATATTCGATTGTGTGACAAGAATATTATACCATATCAGATAAGCGTTGTCAATAAGAAATATAAAAACGGTTGTGTCGGACAAAAAAGCGACGGTGTTTAGCCGTCGCCTTTAGAATTGATTTAATTGATGTTAGCATTTTTCGTAATGCGTGAATGCTGAAGGCAATCGCCCCAACCCGCAGGCGCTTACGGGGTAAGACGCTTGGGGTTGCGGAACAGGAACATAGCCTCGCTGATGTGTGTTCCCACAAGAAGCATCGTAAGACGGTCTACGCCAAGACCAAAGCCGCCGTGAGGAGGACATCCGTATTTGAAGAACTCAAGATAGAACTTAACATCCTCCGCAAGACCCTTTTCCTCTGCCTGTGCCTTGAGAATATCATATCTATGCTCACGCTGTGCGCCTGTGGTGATCTCAACGCCGCGCCAGATAAGGTCGTAGCCCTGAGGGATACCCTGCTCGTCGCGCATATGGTAGAATGCACGCTTCTCAGCGCAGAAGTCGGTAACAAAGAGGAATTCGTGATCGTAATTCTTCTTAACCCATTCGTATGAAAGGCGCTCTGCCTCTGTGGTAAGGTCGGTCTTTTCAGACTCGGGAACTGTAAAGCCAAAGTCCTTCTCAAGTCCGTCGTAAAGCTCCTTGAGAGTAACGATGGGGAAGGGCTGCTTGGGAACGATAACCTCAAGACCGAACAGCTCCTTGATCTCCTCGCCGTACTTTTCGCTAACGCACTTAAGAGTGTAGGTGAGAAGGTCTTCTTCCATTTTCATAACATCGTGGAAGGAGTTTATATAGCTGAACTCAAGGTCAAAGCCTGTGAACTCGGTTGTGTGCTTGCTGGTGTAGGACTTTTCGGCACGGAAAACAGGTCCGCACTCAAAAATGCGCTCAAATCCGCTTGCCATAGCCATCTGCTTGTAGAACTGAGGGCTCTGTGCAAGATATGCGGTGCGGTCGAAATATTTTACCTCAAATACATCAGAGCCGCTTTCACTTGCCGCGCCGATAAGCTTGGGAGTATGAAGCTCAATGAATCCGCGGTCGCAAAGGAAATCTCTCATTGCCTTGGTAACCTCGGTCTGAACCTTGAACATAAGCTGGTTTTTCTCTGTACGAAGGTCGATCCAGCGGTAGTTAAGTCTGTCGTCGATACCCGACTTGGGAACAGCGGGACGCTTCTTTGTAGCGGGAATTTCCTCGCGCTGAATGGGGAGCGCAGCCGCTACCGATTCAACTTTTATTTCCTCGGGGATAACCTCTATACCGCCCATTTTAACATATTCGCTTTTGTATGCGACACCAACAACAGAGATAACAGAGTCCTGTGTGATCTGCTCAAGCGCGGGAAGCACCTGAGGAAGCTTTTCCTTCTCAATAGTAACCTGAACCTTGCCTGTGATGTCCTTCATTACGATAAATGCCATGGCCTTGCCATCTCTGAAGTTTTCAACAAAGCCCTGAAGCAAAATCTTTTCACCTGTGTGGGAATGAATGTCTTTAATATATACTCTTTCCATTTTATAAATCCTTTCGTATGGAATTTTGCATATGACTACAAAATATTATAACTCATTATAAATAAAAAGTCAATAGATATGGTGTAAATGACCCCTAAATTTCTTCTTTTTTATTAACTGAAATTTCGCTTATGAGGCGGATTATATCGTCCTTCCTTGGCGGTTTAGTGCCTTCTGTAAGACAAGCCGCGCTTCCAAATGCCACGGCGGTTTTCAGACATTCCTCAAAGGGCTTGTCCGCTGTGTAAGCCGCTAAAAATCCTGCTATAGAGCTGTCGCCTGCACCAACGGTTGACAGGGCATTTATCTTGGGGGCTTTTGCAAAAAACACCCCGTCTTTACAGGCAAGAACAGCACCGATCTCGCCAAGACTTATCATTACATTTTCAACACCATTTTCCATAATTTCCTTGGCAATCTTTGCTGATTTGTCGATGCTGTTTGCATTATATGCATATGCCGAGGCTTCTTCCTCGTTGGGCTTGATCAGAAAGGGCGCGCATTCTATTATATCGGCGGGGGAGAGCGAACGCGAGTCAATGATCACATGAGCACCCAAGTCCTTCAGCCTGATGGCTAAAGCCTTTACCTTTTTCTTATCTATGCCGTCGGGAATGCTTCCCGCAATGGCTATTATGTCCCCCTTTTTGCAGATGCTTGTTATCTGACTTTCGACTTGATTATAAAGACTGTCGTTACCGCAAAAGCCCTCAAAGCTGAGTCTGGTTTCCTTGGTGTTCTTGGGGTGAATCGTTATGTTTTCGCGTATGCGCCCCTTTGTCTTGATTGCCGAAAAATCAATGCCGTCGGCAGTCAGCGACGAGAGAAAACCATCGGCGTTTTCTTCACCCAAAGCAATTATGGCGTGGCTTTTTATCCCCTGGGAAAGAAGGGCGCGGGAGATATTTATGCCCTTGCCGCCCGCGTCGCGTGAGGTTGCTTTTGCAAAGTTTTCTCTTTCGGCAAAAAAATCCTCGGCTTGGCAATGAATATCTATGGCGGGGGAAAGGGTAAGAGTAATTATTTTCATAATTCTGTGTCCTTTTTTGTAGTTTATTTAATTATACACTCTTTGCCGCAAAAAGTCAAGAAATCGGTTGACAAGGGATTTTATTTGTGATAAAATCATCTTAAGATTTTCGGAGGTGGGGACGATGATAAAGGACGGAGTAAACAAAACCGAGCAAGATATAGTGTCCTTCTTGATGATAGGTCAGTCCAATATGGCGGGGAGAGGGGAGCTGGACGATGTTCCGCCTATTGCAAACCCTGATCTTTATATGCTTCGTATGGGCAGATGGCAGATTTTAAGCGAGCCTGTCAACACCGACAGAGCAGTAACAAAGGGTGAGTTTCATAGCGGTGTAAGCCTTGGTGCAAGCTTCGGCGACGAGCATCAAAAGCATTTTAACATAAAAACAGGAATGATACCCTGCGCTGATGGCGGAACGGCTATTTCTCAATGGATGCCGGGTGAAATTCTTTTTGACCACGCGGTCTTTATGACTAAGCTTGCTATGAGAACATCAAGGCTTGGCGGCATTATATGGCATCAGGGCGAAAGCGACTGTGATAAAACCAATGTGGCACTGTATAAGGAAAGGTTTATCACTATGATAAGTGAAATGCGCCGTCAGCTTGACGCGCCGAATATTCCCGTTGTAATAGGCGAGCTTTCCACAGATACTGACCCCACTCGTTGGGGACACGGCGCGTATGTTGACCAAATGAACAGAGTGTTTTACGATATTGCCGAATCGCTTCCACAGTGCGCCGTGGCTTCGGCAAAGGGGCTGACCATAAAGCCCGATGGACTTCATTTTGACGCCAAGGGCAGCCGAGAATTCGGTAAACGCTATTTTCAAAAATATCTTGAAATTATAAAACAAAAGGGCTGAAATCAGCCCTTTTTATCTGTTAAGCCACCAAATGGCAAAGTTGAGATATCCCGCAAATGCCACCCATACGGCGTACGGAATCTGCAAATACGCCGCCGCAGGGCGGATTTTTTTGAAGTCCACAATCATTTTTATGATTATTGCCAAAAGGAACAAAAGCCATATAAAGGCAAACAAAAATCTGCGGAAGTTGAAGAATATTATGCTCCACATAAAATTCATAACAAGGTTTATTCCGTATATCGAGAGGGCGTCCTGAACCGCTAAAGGCTCGCTTTTTCTGCGCCCGTATATCATAGCCGCACTAATGCCCATAAGGGTGTAAAGCACCGACCAAACAATGGGGAAGAGGATCGACGGCGGCGCAAGAGGCGGCAGAACAATCTCCTTGTAAATGTCCATACTGTTGCGGGTAAGGAAGGCGGCAAGCCCGCCAACACCTAAAGCAATTACTATCGAAATCACATATGGTTTTATCTTTTTCCACATACAAAACACCGTCCTTAAATAGCTCTTTTTTATATCATATTCCCAAATTTATCCGCCTTATGCTCGTATTAAGTGATTTTGTAAATTTTTTTGCTTCGCTTCACACTGCTTTTTTGTACATTTTCACTTTTTTTGTTGACATTTTTGTTGACATTTATACATATTTATGATATAATATTTATCTGTATAGGTATGCATACAATATAGATTCACCTTATTCATTTTTGTAGGAGAAATGACATATGAAAATTCCTTTTTCGCCGCCGGATATATCTGAATTTGAAATAAATGAAGTGGCAGAAGCCCTTCGCTCCGGATGGATAACAACAGGTCCGAGAACCAAGGAACTGGAAAGAAATATAGCCGAGTGGGTCGGGGTTGAAAGATGTGTGTGTCTTAATTCTCAGACGGCGTGCGCAGAAATGGCGTTGCATATTCTTGGCGTGGGAGCGGGGGACGAGGTTATTACCTCGGCGTATACATATACGGCGTCCGCTTCGGTTATTTGCCATGTGGGGGCAAAGCCTGTGCTTATAGATACTCAAAGGAATAGCCTTGAAATGGATTATGAGGCTCTTGAAAAAGCAATTACCGAAAGAACCAAGGCCATTATTCCTGTAGATATTGCCGGTATTCCTTGTGATTATGACAGATTGTTTGAAATTGTTGAGCGTAAGAAGAACCTGTTCAGGGCTAACAATGAGATTCAGGCAGCCCTTGGCAGAGTCGCTGTTATGGCAGACACAGCACACGCCTTTGGCGCTAAATGGCACGGAAGAATGATAGGCTCGGTGGCGGATTTTTCAAGCTTCAGCTTTCACGCAGTAAAGAATTTAACAACTGCGGAAGGAGGAGCTCTTACTTGGAAGACAATTCCCGGTATCAGTAATGACGACATTTATAAAAAGCTTCAGTTGCTTAGCTTGCACGGTCAATCTAAAGATGCTCTTGCGAAATCTCAACTGGGTGCGTGGGAGTATGACATTGTTGGAACATATTATAAGTGCAATATGACCGATGTGGCTGCCGCTATAGGACTCAAGCAATTTGAACGCTATCCCGGTATGCTGAAGCGCAGAAAAGAGATTATTGAAAAGTATGATGTGGCATTTAAGTCCATAGGTATTGAAACCCTGGAGCATTATACCGATGAATGGGAATCTTCCGGACACCTCTATATAACCCGTATACCCGGTGTTACAACAGAGCAGCGAAACGAGATAATTATAAAGATGGCTGAGCGCGGTGTGGCATGCAATGTGCATTATAAGCCTTTGCCAATGCATACGGCATATAAGAATATGGGGTTTGATATAAAGGATTACCCCAACGCATATAACCATTTTGCAAATGAGATCACCTTGCCGTTGCATACCTGCTTGACTGATGAGGCCATAGGGTATGTGATTGAAAATTATTCAGAGGTTGTGAAGGAGTACATATAAGTGAAGATTGTTAAATGGGAACAGCTTCCGACGGAGATGCAGACCGAGGAAGTCAGACGATATTATGATATCCTGAAAAACAAAAAGGTGGGCTTGTTCTTCAAAAGAGCCTTTGATCTTGTGGCGTCTGTGCTTGTACTTGCTGTTATTTGGCCTGTGTATTTAATTTTAGCGGTCGCAATTAAGATTGATTCTCCCGGACCGGTCTTTTATAGACAGGAGCGTGTTACACAGTACGGTAAAAAATTTCGTATCCATAAGTTCCGTACAATGGTTCAGAATGCAGATAAGGGCTCGCAGGTAACAGTAAATAACGATAACCGCATAACTCGTGTTGGCAAAATAATTCGCAACTGCAGATTAGATGAGATTGCACAGCTGATAGATGTGATACAGGGAACAGTTACCTTGGTCGGCGTGCGTCCCGAAAGTCCTAAATTTGTTGCGGAATATACCGATGAAATGATGGCAACTCTTCTTCTTCCCGCAGGTGTTACAAGCTTGGCAAGCATATATTACAAGGACGAGGCAAAATTGCTTGACGGTGTAGGGGATACCGATAAGGTTTATGTTGAAAAGATACTTCCCGAAAAGATGTATTATAATCTAAAGGGAATAGAGCAATTTAGCTTTTGGGGCGACATAAAGATAATGTTTATGACCGTGTTCGCAGTGCTTGGTAAAGAGTATGTCCCGGACAATCCTGTAGAAGAAGCTGTAGTAAATGAGCAGAAGGAAAAGATAGAACTTTAATCAGGGGGCTGTGTTATGCAGATCAGAAGTGTTTTGAACACAGAAAAGGAAATAATAAACGATATAGTGTCTATTCACATGGATACATTTCAGGGCTTTTTTCTCACATTTATGGGGAAAGGATTCTTGAAATTGATGTATCGCTCCTTCGTTGAGTATGATAATACAGGTATATTGGTTGCTATTGAAGAACAAAAGCCGATTGGCTTTCTTGCATATTCGGGCGATCTTAGCGGATTGTATAAGTATATGATAAAGAAAAGACTTATACCTTTTGCGTGGTATAGTCTTGGCGCGTTTCTTCGTAAGCCGGCAGTTTTTATGCGTTTGGTGAGAGCCTTTTTGAAGCCTGCTGAGACAAAGCGAAGTGAAAAGTATGTGGAGCTTGCATCTATAGGTGTTGATCCAAGTGTTAAATCCAAAGGTGTCGGCTCACAACTGATAGATTCGTTGAAGGCAAGAGTTGACTTTAATGAATATGCCTACATAACATTGGAAACAGATGCGGTGAATAATGATGGTGCCAATCACTTTTATCAAAAGAACGGCTTTGTGATCGAACGAGAGTTTGAAACCAACGAAGGCAGAAGGATGTTTGAATATCGCTATAGTGTTTAGGGGGAACAGATATGAAAATGTTATACATTTTGAATGTTGCAAATAGAGTAAATAACTTTTGTATGAGTAGTTTGATTGCGGCTAAAGATGTGAATATAGAATTTCACATTGCAGGTAATTGGGGTTACAAATCTAATGAAGAACTTGTAGCGGATGAGGAAAAGTATGGAATACACATTTATCAGATAGATTTTGAAAGAAACCCGCTTTCACTTCAAAATTACAAGGCATACAGACAGTTAAAAGAACTTTTAGATCGTGAAAAATATGATGTAATACATTGTAACACTCCTATTGGAGGAGTGGTGGGCAGATTGGTGGGCAAGAAATATAAGGTCAAAAATATTATCTATCAAGCCCACGGGTTTCATTTTTATAAGGGCTCTCAAAAACTTAATTGGATGCTATATTACCCAATTGAAAAATGGTTAGCTCGTTATACTGATGTGCTCGTTACTATTAATCAAGAGGATTATGAGCTCGCCAAAAGCAAACTGAAGTTGCGCAGGGGTGGCAAAGCGGTTTATGTTCCTGGGGTAGGTATTGATATCTCACAATATAACACAGAAGCCAATTCCTATAATGAAAAGCGAAGCGAATTTGGGTTGGGAGATGACGATATAGCATTGATTTCAATGGGAGATCTCGTTGAGCGAAAAAATTACAGCGCCGCAATTCGCGCGATTGCAAAAGCGAAAAATGATAAATTACATTACTTTATCTGCGGTAAGGGCCCGGAGGAGGATAAACTGAAAGGTTTGACAGAAAGTCTTGGTGTTACCGGGCAAATTCATTTTCTCGGGTTTCGCTCAGATATAAGGGAGTTGCTTGCGGCATCGGATATTTTCCTGTTTACAACCAAACAGGAAGGATTGCCTCGATCAATGATGGAAGCCATGGCTGCAGGGTTGCCTGTTGTTTGTTCGAAAATAAGAGGAAATACTGATTTGATTCAAGACGGACAAGGCGGCTTTTTGCGGAAACCTGATGATGTAGATGGATTTGTGAATGCAATAAACGAATTGTCTCAAAATGATGAGTTGAGAAGAAGGATGGCTAGCATTAATTTGGAAAATATTAAGCGATTCGATATAGTTAATGCAACCAAAGAAATGAAACTGATATATGAGGAAATTTTGAATGAAAAAAATGAAAATCAGCTTCATTATACCTGTGTATAATGTTGAAAAATATCTTAGGCAATGTATAGAAAGCATATTGGAGCAAGATTACGAAGAAAAGGAAATTATTCTTGTTGATGACGGCTCTCCGGATAACTCCGGAAAAATATGTGATGAATATGCGGAGAAATACCAAAATATTGTAGTTATACATAAGCAAAACGGTGGATTATCAGATGCAAGAAATACAGGCTTGATGAATTCAACAGGAGATTATGTCTTGTTTGTTGATTCTGATGATTTTATCGAGAAAGCCTCGTTAAAGCATATTGCAGCTGTTGTAAATGAAAATCAGGTTGATGTTGTGTTTTTAGAAGCGCGGAAGTATTATGAGGATGGCACAATGGTTCCTTTGGGCGACGGAGTTACAAAGACAATGGTGTATAAAAAAAGCAGAGATGAGGTCTTGAGGTCCTTATCTTACTGCCCCAAATATCCAGCTTCAGCGTGTACAAAACTTATAAGGCGTGCCTTAATCACTAATGATGTGTTCTTTAAAAAAGGGTTGCTTTCCGAGGATTTGGATTGGAGCATGAAGTTATTGCTAAAGGCAGAGAGCTTTGATTATTGCGATGCAATATATTACAATTATCGCCAGAATAGGGCGGGCTCTATTACCAATACAGTCAGTCTAAAAAAGATTGAGGATATGCTATATATATTGGAAAAATGGAGTGAAATTGCAGTTAGAAAAGAAACAGCAGCTAAGGTATTTATTTTATCACAGATGGCGTACGAGCTTCCAATCATAATATGGTCGTATGCTAAACTAATAAGCGAGGAAAGAAGTTCGGTTAAAAGGCGTATAAAAAAACTGTTGTTTTTATTGGATTACAGAGCAGAGGCGAAGTATAAGATGACAAAAATGTTATGTAAAGTTTGTGGTGTTGACTTTACCAGCTCCATTATTAATGCTGCTTACAGAAAGTAGAACAGAGAATTGTCAAAAAGTAGCGTTTTTGCTAGAATACAGCGCTTATACATATATGAAAAGAGATGGTTATAGACTTTATTTT
>JAZRHS010000096.1:0-6338 GCA_045644865.1 Eubacteriales bacterium
TGGCTACGATCCGACTTTGTTGTGGTGCTTTTCGATTATCTCAATATCGGCATCGGGGAAGAGAACCGCGGTCTTTGCCGCAAGCTCTGCAAGGAGCGCAACGCCAAGCGACATATTGGCAGACATAAATACGGGAACTTTTTTGGAAGCCTCGTATATAGCCGCAAGTTCGCCGTCGTCGTGTCCTGTGGTTGCCATAACCAGCGCCATACCCTTTTCTGCGGCATATTTAGCTAGCGCGGGAGCGCAGGTGTGGTGGGAAAAGTCGATTATTACATCGGCGTCGCCCTCAAAGCCGAAGATGTCGGGGTAAACGCCGTCGCCGCCAACGCGGTCAACGAGAGCGGCTGCAACAGCACCTCTCGTTCCTTTTTCGCAGAGTGCCAGAAGGCTCTGCCCCATAACGCCCTGTGAGCCGTTTATTACAATTCTCATTTAATAAGACCTTCCTTGCGCATAAGGTCAAGAAGCACTCTTCTGTGTCCTTCTTCCATAGGTGTAAGGGGGAGGCGAAGGTGATCCTCGCAATATCCCATAGCCGCCATAGCCGCCTTTACGGGAATGGGGTTGACCTCGGAGAAGAGCGCGGTTATAAGGTCAAAGTAGTGGCACTGCATTTCTGCCGCCTTCTTTACATCACCGCGGAAGAACGCCTTGCACATTTCAGAGGTTTCTGCGGGAAGAAGGTTTGAAAGCACCGAGATAACGCCCTTGCCGCCCATAGAGAGGATTGGAATTATCTGGTCATCGTTGCCCGAGTAAAGGTCAATCTTGTCGCCAACGCGCGCCATTGTTTCAACCACGTGGGAGATATTTCCGCCTGCTTCCTTGATGCCTACGATGTTTTCGTGCTCGGCAAGAATAGCGTAGGTGTCGGGTGTGAAGCTTACCCCTGTACGGGAAGGCACATTGTAGAGAATGATGGGCTTGCTGCTGGCGTCTGCTATCTGTGTGAACATCTGGATAAGACCCTTCTGGGTGCATTTATTGTAGTAGGGAGTTACCACAAGCATAGCGTCAGCTCCCGACTGCTCGGCGCATTTTACAAGGTCGAGGGCATAAGCGGTGTCGTTACTTCCAGCACCTGCGATAACAGGAACTCTACCTGCCGCGCGCTTAACCGAGTAGTCGATGACCATTCTATGCTCGTCGTCGGTCATTGTTGACGCCTCACCTGTTGTTCCGCAGACAACGAGGGCGTCGATGCCGCTGTCTATCTGCCAGTCGATAAGCTTGCCAAGCTTTTCGTAATTTACTCCGTTTTGGTCAAAGGGCGTGATGAGGGCGGTAGCAGCGCCTGTGAATACAGTTTTTTTCATAGAAAAATCCTTTCTGACAAAGAAAAAGCGGCCCCGACGGCCACTATGCTTGAAAACACGCCAACTGTGGCGTAAAGCAGATAGCACTCCGTCTTATGACGACAGTCATACAGATGTTATTCCGCACGACCGGCAAGGAGAGCTACGCGCGGACTTTCCCACCTCGGCATCTGCACCTTTCGCCCCTTGGTCGCGCCACCGTTTTGTGGGGTTACTGATTGCAAAATGCGCCTCTATCAAATATCTTTGTCAACATATTAAAATATACACTACGATTGTATCACAAGCACAGGGATTTGTCAAGGGGTTTATGGAAATATTGTTCGCACCGTCATATTTCCTTGCTTTGGGGCATAAAATGTACCAAAAACAAAAATGGAGGAAAGAAATGAACGACCAGATAACTATTCCTGTATGCGACAAAAATATGACCGCTGAGCTTAACACCGAGCTATCTATGCCCGATTATCAGCCCGAGGTGCGGCGGCTTTTGCGTGTTTGTATTAGCCTTACGCCCCCCGAGCCCTACTTCGACGGCTCTCGGGTGGGTATGAGCGGCGAGGCGATCTACAACATTCTCTATGCCGCCGAGGACGGCGGGCTTTATTCTCTTGAGGCGAGGGAGAATTATGAGCTTAACGAGGCACTTCGCGGGTACGATTCCACACAGGGGCTTAATCTTGTTGGCGATGTTATCCCTGAAAGTATTGTTTCAAGGGTTACCGCCCCCAGAAAGCTTTCTATCAGGTGCAGACTTCGGGGCAGGATCAGGGGCTTTTCTGGTCGGGAGCTTTCGGAGAGCGTTACATATATTGACGACCCGTCAAGCATAAGGCGGCTTGAGGGCAGTGCCGAATACGCGCAGATTCTGCCTACTGTATTGTTGAGAACCGAGCTGACCGATAATATTAGCCTGTCGGGGCAGTCGGAGGACGCTCGGATAGTGTGGCACAATGCCGCGGTTGAGGTAGAGGATGTGGAGAGCCGCGACGGCGAGGCACTTGTTAAGGGCGCGGTTCGCTTGACTCTGCTTTCCGCCCTTGAGGATAGCGACGGCGCGCCCGTAAGAAGCGAGCATCGTCTGCCCTTTGCCGAAATCGTTGAGGTGGAAGGGCTTACATCTGACGGAAAATGTACCGCTTGGGGCTGTTGCAGCTCTGCCTTGCTTGAGGTTGAGGGCGACAGCATAGGCTGTACCTTGGCGCTCTGCCTTCGGGTAGACCCATGGCAGACGGTAAACGCCGTTTATACGGAGGATATGTATTCCACGGAGGTAGAGTCCGAAACGGTAATGAGGTGGGTTGAGTTTCCCGCTATGGCAAAGAGCTTTTCGGGAAATTTGAGCGTTTCTGCCCGAGAGGCTCTTGAGGAGCTTGGAATAGACGGGGGCGCGGAGATAATCGACGCCGTTGCCGATGCCTCGGTGAAGAATATAGAATATGACCGCCGCAAATGGGCGACGGCGGGCGAGGTCAGCCTTAATCTGCTTTGCAGACAGGACGGTGAATATTTCACAAAGGATATGAAAATACCCTTCAGATACGAGGTCGAGGGCGACGAGGGCGACACCGCCCTTGCTTTTGCCACCGCTACACCTCTGTCGGTGAGAGTCAGGGGCGACGGTTCTCGGGTCATTGCGGATTGCGAGCTTAAGGTGGCAGGGAATGTCTGCTTAAAGGGAAGCGCGCAGATGGTTGAGCAATGTATTTTTGGCGACCCTGTGGAGAAGGACGACGCTATTACCGTGTGCTTTACAAGCCCTGATGACGATTTGTGGCAGGTGTCCAAGCGATATCACGCCTCTGCCGACGGCGTGCTTGCTAAAAACCCCGCAAACGCTATCTCTGTGTCGGGATTCGTTATTATATGAAAATTCACCCCAAAGGCCTCGGGCTTTTGGGGTTTTTCTTTTCTCTAAACAGTCAAATATGTGGGAATGTGCTTGACATTTGGTGTAAAATATGATATATTAAAGTAGAATTTTAATTCGGAGAGGTATGAAATGATAAAGGAAATTTCAATAGTAAAGCTGCTTAAGGCGTTACTTGCCAAGCTTTGGCTTGTTGTGGCGCTGTCGCTTTTGTGCGGAAGCGGAGCATATTATTACGCCGCGGTTGAGCAAACGCCTATGTATACTTCCAAGGCGATGCTTTACATAAACAATAACAGTAACGGAAACACAAGCGGACGCCTTGATTCGGCTAATATGATGGCTTCTCAGGCGGCACTTCAGCTCTATCTTGTTGTGCTTAAGTCCGAGTCGGTGCTTAACAGTGCTCTCGATAAGATAAATCTGTATAAGGACAAGGCGTCGGCGGGAGAGATAGGATATGAGGAATATAAATTCCTTCTCGACTACGAATTTACAACAGGCTCGGTTGCGGGTATGGTGTCCGCTATACAGGAAAACGAAACAGAAATACTTACCATAAAGGCTAATGCCAGCGACCCCAGAGTGGCAAGATTTATTGCGGCAACAATTACCGAGGTGCTTCAGTACGAGGTTCCCCAGAAGATAGGCGCAACCTCAAACAAGCTGCTTCAGGAGGCTACATATCCCAAGGGCCCCTCGTCGCCCAATGTCAAGCAGACAACTCTTATAGGACTTCTTGCAGGCGCGGTTGTTGCCTGCGGTATTATCCTTGCACTGCTTGTATTTGATACTGTGGTAAGAAGCGAGGAAGACCTTGAGGAAAACTTCCCCGGTGTACCCGTGCTTGGTGTTATTCCCAATATAGACACCGCAAAGAAATTGTCGACACGAAGCAAGAAGAAGAAGGAATAAGGAGGACGGTATGGCAAGTAACAGAAAAAACACCAGACTTCAGCATATACTTGGCAACGACAGCCCCTTTGCCGTTACCGAGGCGTATAAATCTACAAGAACAAGCCTTCTCTTTTCCAACATAAACGACGGCTGTAATGTTTTGGCATTTACAAGCTCTGTTTCGGGAGAGGGAAAGACGGTAACCTGTATAAATGTGGCGATAAGCCTTGCGCAAAGCGGTAAAAAGGTGCTTGTTATCGACTCCGATATGAGAAAGCCTCAGGTGGCTGCGTCGCTCAGACTCAGCGGAGCGCCTGGACTTTCCGAGATCCTTTCGGGCGTTGTTGATATAGACGAGCTTTCCTGTGTTCAGAAAACGGAGCAGGAGGGCTTGAATGTGATATCCTCGGGCTCTATCCCCCCCAATCCCGCGGAGCTTATTTCCTGCGCCAGAACAGACAAGCTTTTTGAGAAGCTCACCGCGGAATATGATTATATTTTGATAGATACACCGCCAAGTATGGTGGTTACCGACGCGCTGTTGTATAAAAAATTTGTTGCGGGATATGTGGTTGTTGTAAGATCAAATTACTCCCGTGCAGATGTTATCCAGAAGCTCTTGGCGCGCTTTGAGCAGGTAGACGCCCGCGTAATCGGACTTGTTCTTAACGATAAAGAGCAAAAGCATAAGGGATACGGAAAATACGGCCGCTACGGAAGATATGGCCGCTATGGAAAATACGGCCGCTACGGCAATTATTATAACTAGTAAGCTTCGGATACATTTTAATAAAGGCTTGTGAAGGAGTAAATGATTATGGAAAGAAAAAAGGTCATCGCGTATTTTGTTTGGTTTGCTGTGTCGTTGCTTCTTTGGTTTGCGTTTATGAGCATTTTCTTTGTGAGGTGATGTGCGATGGATATATTGAAGAATATAGGGTTCTCATTTGCGGGTACGATTTTTCCTACAATTATTTTTGTAATATTCTATTCAATCGCTAACAAAAGCATAAAGAAGTACATAAAAGAGGCAAATATCCCCGATGGAAAAGCGGTAATGGCTGCCTTCAGATGGACATTTTTGACCTACTATGTTACAATAATGTGGGTCAGCTATATGTTTGGCGGCGGAGAGCTTCTTGGAGTTTATGCGATGATTCTTTGCTACGGCGTGCTTGGAACAATATCTTACGCTATTGCCCACGGCCACCGCAGAATGTACGGCAAAAACGATGTAACAACGATTTTGTGCGGCTTCACCTATAGATGCTGGCAGGTGATGCAAATGATCATCTTGGTGGTTTTGACGGTTGTCGATATAATTGTCTCTTTGTTTGTCGATGACTGGAAGCAAACCAAGAAAAGCATCAAGGCAAAGGAAAATGTTGAAAAATACTTTAGAGAAGCCAGTGTTGACAAGCCTGTAAATTATCAGGACGGTTTGAATATAGAGTACAGAAAATTCATTGAAACCACCTCGTCAGAGGATAACGACGCCGCAAGAAAGAAGTTTGCAGACGAATATTTCAAGGCAGTTTACAGTAAATAAAAGCTAAAGGAGCTGAACGGCGTTCAGCTCCTTTTTGTTTTGGAAAAGAAAAAACCAAGCCATAAGGCTTGGTTTTCTGGTGACCCTAGCGGGAATCGAACCCACGATTACGCCGTGAGAGGGCGTCGTCTTAGCCGCTTGACCATAGGGCCATCAATCAGCTTGCCTATTATATCACATTAAAAAGGCTTTGTCAATAGGTTTTAGCAAAATTTTTTAATTTTTTTCAAAAAAGCTTTTGTCGGGGTGTAATTCCTTTTCTTCGGGAAGTAGAGGTGCGTATTCAGCCCACCTGTGTTGCCTAATGGGCATTATCGGTCTGACGGCGTCGTCAAAAAGCAGAACAAGAGCAGGGGATATGCCCCTGTAGCTTGGTGCGTAGAAATAGCCGATCAGTCTTCCCGACGCTATCATTTTTTTGACGGTGAAATGATAATTAAAGTATGGCAAGTGAACTCCTTTGCGGCGGTCGTAAAAACCCTTCCTTATTATATACATGCGCGCGTGAAATATACAAAGAAGGGGCGTTGAAAATTTTTTCAAAAAAATTAAAATTTTTTCAAAAAACCTATTGACAAACAAAAGTGATTGTGATATAATAACAAAGCTGTCCGCAAAAAAGGGCAGCGAAACGGTCATTGAAAATTGAACAACGAAGAGAGAAGTACAAGCATATAAGTATGTGCAAGAACGGAACTCGAAA
>JAZRHS010000097.1:0-16888 GCA_045644865.1 Eubacteriales bacterium
AAGGTGTTGATTGGGGGTGTTCCCAAGAATTTTGCCACAAAAAGATTTACAGGGCTATCGTAAACCTCCTGAGGTCTGCCTATCTGCTGAACCACACCCTCCTTCATCACCACGATAAGGTCGGAAATGCTCATAGCCTCCTCTTGGTCGTGCGTAACGAAAACCGTGGTTATACCCGTTTCTCCCTGTATGCGCTTTATCTCCTCGCGAGTCTGAAGGCGCAAGCGGGCGTCAAGGTTTGAAAGCGGCTCGTCAAGCAAAAGCACGCGGGGAATCTTGACAAGAGCGCGGGCAATAGCAACTCGTTGCTGCTGACCGCCCGAAAGCTCCGAGGGCTTTCTCTCCATAAGTCCGTCTATCTGAACAAGCCTTGCAATTTCCTCTGCCTTGGCAATCATCTGCTCCTTTGTGAGCTTGTCCTTGCCGCGAAGGTTCTGCAAGGGGAAAATTATATTCTGAAGCACGGTAAGGTGGGGGTAGAGCGCATAGCTCTGGAACACAAGTCCCACGCCTCTGTTTTCGGGGGGAAGGTCGGTAACATCGTCCTCTCCAAAGAATATTCTGCCCTCGGTGGGCTTTTCAAGTCCGCTGATAAGGTTAAGAGTGGTGCTTTTTCCACAGCCCGATGGGCCAAGAAGTCCTATCAGCTTGCCGTCGGGAAACTCAATGCTGAAGCTGTTTACCGCCACTACCTCTCTGCCGCTTTTTTTGTTTCGGCTGGGGAATTTCTTTGTTATATCCTTTAATACTATCTTCATTTTTTCGTCCTTTCAAAGAAGAAAGCTTCATATATGTCCATTGTACCATATTTTTTCGGATTTAGCAATAGGTAACAATGTTTTCTTATTCTTTTCTAACAAAAAACCTACGGCGGGAGCAAGCCCCCACCCTACAATGTTAGATTTTATATTCGCAAAACAAAAAACCGATGTTGTTCAGACATCGGTTTTTGTATTGGGTGTTATTATGTCCATACCAATTAAATTGGGCGAATGGCGAAGCCTATAGGGCAGCGGCGCCTTCGCCGCCGAAGGCTATAGGCCCGCGCGTGCTTACGCGCCGGCGCCCTCGCCGCCGCTAGTCGAGTTCTTTTTTGCCTGTGTAAAGCTCGTAATATCTTCCCTTTTGCATAAGAAGATCGGCGTGGTCGCCGCGCTCGATTATCTCACCCTTCTCAAGCACCATTATTGCGTTTGCATTGCGAACGGTAGAAAGCCTGTGAGCGATAACAAATGTCGTTCTGTCCTTCATAAGTCTGTCCATTCCGTGCTCAATGTGGCGTTCGGTTCTCGTATCTACCGAGCTTGTCGCCTCGTCAAGCACAAGTATGGGCGCTTTGGAAAGTGCCGCACGGGCAATATTGAGAAGCTGTCTTTGTCCCTGAGAAAGATTTGCTCCGTCGCCCTCAAGAAGCGTGTCGTAGCCATTTTCAAGCCTCATTATAAAGCTATGCGCCGACGCGGTCTTTGCCGCCGCGATCACCTCTTCGTCGGTAGCGTCAAGTCTGCCGTAACGGATATTCTCCATTACAGTTCCGGTAAACAGGTGGGTGTCCTGAAGAACCATTGCGATATTCTTTCGGAGCTCGGATATTTTATAGTCCTTGATGCTTATACCGTCAATGGTTATCTCGCCCGAATTGATGTCATAGAAACGGTTAAGCAGATTTGTAATCGTGGTCTTTCCCGCACCCGTAGAACCCACAAATGCTATCTTCTGACCGGGGTGAGCGTAAAGCGAAATATTCTTAAGAATAACCTTGTCATCATCATAGCCAAAGGTTACATCACGAAGCACAACATCGCCCTTTATCCGGCTTCCGTCATATATTCCCTCGTCATCAGTAGGCTCGGGAGTTCTGTCCATAAGCTCAAACACGCGCTCCGCGCCTGCCAAAGCCGAGAAAACGGTAGCCATTTGCTGGGAAATCATATTTATGGGCATTGAGAATTGTCTTGAATAGTTAACAAAAACCGAAAGTCCGCCTACATCAAAACCGCCAAACACACAGAGCAGACCGCCCACTCCTGCGGTAATTGCATAGCCGATCTGGCTTATATTACCAAGCACGGGGCCCATTATTCCGCCATAGTATTGCGCCTTGAACTGCTTTTCGCGCATATCGGCATTAAGCTTTGAAAACTCGTCAACGCAAACACCCTCGTGATTAAAGACCTTAATGACCTTCTGACCCGACACCGACTCCTCAATATAGCCGTTTATCGCACCGAGAGCCGCCTGCTGACCTGTATAATATTTTCTTGACGCCTTGCCTATTGCCGCGCCGCCGAAAATGAATATGGGCATAAAGAACACGGTAATAAGGGTAAGCCACACATTGGTGTAAATCATCATACAGATAGTTCCCGTAAGGGTTATCGTTCCCGATATAAGGCTGACAACGGTATTGTTGAGCATCATATCTATGTTGTCTACATCGTTTGTAAAGCGGCTCATTATTTCACCGTTAGCATCACCGTCAAACACCTTTACAGGAAGGTTCTGCACCTTGTCAAAAAGCTGATTTCGAAGTGTTTCGGTAGCCCCAAGCGACACTGAAAGCATGGTTCTTGATTGCAGATAAGACGCCGCCACGCCGCAGAGATACACACAGGCGATAACAACAAGTATAGTTGCAAGGTAGGCAAGTCTTTCCGCGGGTGTTTTATCTGCCTCTACAAGCGAGTTTATAACAGGGCGCAGAATGTAACCGCCCACAAGCGACGAAGCGGTAGAGAAAAGCATACAAACAAGCACCAAAACAAGCCTGAAGCGGTAGGGCGAAAGATAGGAAAGCAATCTCTTGACCGTCTGCTTGGTGTTTTTAGGCTTGCCGTGGGCGTTCATTCCGTGCCCGCCCGGACCGCGTCTGGGTCCCATAGGGGGCATACCCGCCTTCTGACCCTTGCTCTTGTGGGAGCCGTACTGCTTTTGAAGCTCCTCAAGCGTTCTTGAAGCCATTACTTCGCCCCCCTTTCGTCTTCCTTGTCTATCTGGGAGTAATAAATCTCACCGTACTCGGCATTGGAAGCAAGAAGCTCCTCGTGGCTTCCCACACCCGTAATTCTGCCGTCGTTCATTACCACAATTCTGTCGGCGTCCTTAACAGAGCCTATACGCTGAGCTATAATTATCTTTGTTGAGTCCTTAAGCCCTGTCTTGAAGGTTTCTCTTATCCTTGCCTCTGTAGCAGTATCCACCGCACTTGTAGAGTCGTCAAGAATAATTATTTTGGGCTTTTTAAGAAGCGCGCGGGCAATACAAAGTCTTTGCTTCTGACCGCCCGAAACATTGCTTCCGCCCTGTCCGAGGTCGGTGTCGTAGCCCTTTGTAAATTCACTCACAAAGCCGTCAGCCTGTGCCGAAGCCGCCGCCCCGCGTATCTCCTCCTCGGTGGCGTTTTCATCGCCCCAACGAAGGTTGTCGCGTATGCTTCCCGAGAAAAGCGTGTTCTTCTGAAGCACCATTCCCACACCCTCGCGAAGATTATAAAGCGAGTAATCGCGCACATTCACACCGTCAACAAGCACCTCGCCGCTGTCGGTATCGTAAAGTCTTGATATCATTGACACAAGAGTGGTCTTTCCACAGCCCGTAGAGCCTATTATACCAATAGTTTCGCCCGCGTTTATCTTAAGATTTATGTTGTCAAGGACAGGCTCATCGCTGTTTTTGTAGTATCTGAAGCTTACATTCTTAAACTCGATATCTCCCCTCTCGACCTTGATGTCAGAGGGCGCTTCGGGGTCGGCAATATCAATTTTCTCGTCAAGCACCTCGCCTATTCGCTTTCCAGAAGCCATAGCGCGTGCGAACATAACAAACAGGAAGGACACCATCATAAGAGAAGAAAGTATCTGTGTAATATAGGTAACAAACGCGGCAAGCTCACCTGTGGTCATAGACCCCGAAACAAGCTGATTTCCGCCAAACCAGAATACGGCTATGGTGGTAGCGTTCATCACAAAGGTCATAACAGGCTGCATAAGTATCATATTTCTCATAGCCGAGCCGGCGGTTTCCTTTAAGTCCTTGTTGGCTCTGCCAAACTTTGCTCTCTCGTAATCCTCTCTTACAAAGGATTTTACAACCCTTGCATTGGTGAGATTTTCGCCGACGGTGGAGTTAAGCCCGTCAATCTTGGTCTGCATCCTTGAAAACCTCGGGAAGCCCCGTCCGATTATAACCGCGATTGCCGCAACAAGTACGGGAATAGACACGGCAAGAACGGTGGAAAGCGAGGGGTTCACCCTGATTGCCATAATAAGCGCGCCTATCATCATACCGGGGGCGCGGAAGAACATTCTGAGCATCATATTGCAGAAGTTCTGAAGCTGAGTAATATCACTTGTAAGTCTTGTTACAAGCGAGCCTGTGCTGAAACGGTCAATATTTGCAAAGGAAAAGCTCTGTATCTTGCGGTACAGATCCTCCCTTAAGTCGGTAGCAAAGTTAACCGACGCCTTTGCGCCGAAATACGCGCCGCCGATACCGCCAAGCATCATAAGAAGGGCGGTAATTATCATTCCCGCCATAATAGCAAGAATAAATCCCGCATTAGAGCCAAGTCGGGTGTAAAGCCCCAGCACAAATTCAGGGACCTTTGTTCCCTCCCCCGCGTTGCCGTCAATACCAAAGTCGATTATATAGGACAAAAGCCTTGGCATAACAACCTCGCCTATAACCTCTACGATCATACAAAGGGGCCCGATTATAAAAAAGGGCAGATAAGGTCTTATATACTTAAACCATCTTTTCAAATCAAAATACCTCTCATTCCTCGCGAAAGCGAGCGTATAACAATCAAGAAAAATTATACGCTCGCCCCAATAATTTGTCAACGAGTATTAACAATTATTTACATTTGTTAAACTATTTTTTACATCTGCGGTGTCCACACGCCGTTAGGCTCAAGCGTGAAGCTATAGGTGCGGTCGCGGTAAACGAAAATGCAGTCTATTGTGTCAGATGTAATATTAAGGACCTCAGGCTCGTCGCCAAACCAGTCTGTAACCACCTTAACACCGTTGGTAACGGTAAACAGAAGCTTCCCGTTTATAAAGCCCGAGCTTGTTTCGCGCTCGGCAAATACGCTGTAGGTGTCGCTGCCCCAGCCAAAGCTGTATTCCGAGGTGCTTTCGCCATTGTGTCCCTTTGCGCCCCATATAACGCGGTCAAGGTCAAGGCTTACTCCATAGAAGCGGGCGATAAGCTCGATAACCGCCGTGGCGGTAGGTACATAATCAGCGCAAACATTTTTCTTAATGGGCTCACAAGTGCCGGGATCGTAAAGCTCGGTAAACGCGGGCATTTCGCAAAGACCGCCAAGCACCATTTCGCCAATAGCCGCAAGTTCCCTGTTAAAGCCGTATCTTTCAAGTGCCTTTATCATTTTGCGGTAGGTAGCTCCCCACACCATTCCGCCAAGGTCGGCAGGAATTTCGGGAAGCGGGAATTTTGTGAAAAACTCGTCGGGATTTATCAGATGCTTATTGACAAAGCTCTCTGCCATATCCTTGTCAAATGCGCCGTAGTACATCATAAAAAGGTTTTCCATTCCGAGATAGGATATAGGCTCACCTCTGTAATCCCTGTCATAGCACGCCGCGCTCTCCTCTGACCAGAACCTCTTCTTAAATTCCTCAAAGAGCCTGTCAGCCTCGATGCTGTACTTCTCCGCCTCGCCGTTTTTAAGATGCTCGGCTATCTGCCCAAGCGTCCTTTTAAGTCTGTAGGCAAAAGCGTTGAACAGTCCTGTTTCCACGGGGAAAGGCGAAATCTCGCTTACCTCTCCGTCCTCATTCCTTTTTATAGGGGCGTAGCGGTCGGGATTAACGCCGTAGGCAAGCTCCTTTTCGCCAAACAACTCAAGAAATCCGTTCTTGTTGCAATCGTGGGTGCTCCAGAGATAACTGTCAAAGCGCTTAAGCGCGTCATAAACTCTGCCAAGATAGGTAAACTCCTTCTTCTTTGACATATAGAAAAGCGAAAGCGCTTCCTCGGCGATACAAAAGCCCGCAAGCCTTGAATAATCGCAGAAGATACCATCCTGCTTTTTTACTATCTCGCCCGCCATTCTGCCGTCCTCGCGGAGAGTAACCAAAAATGCTCTCACACATTCAAGAGCGGTTTCTATGTCATAGCGCGCCAGCGTTTCGGCGCTCATTATTTCTGTAGCCGCGCTTACCCTGTCGTCCTCGGAGCTTCTTACCGCAAGGCGGTAATCGCCAAACTGCTTTACTCCACCCATAAGCGAGCTTTTTGCCCCCTCATAAAGGGCGGCAAGCTTTTTGTCGTCGGTCTTAAAGCTATCGGAAATCCTTATCATAATCAATTCCCCTTAAGATAATTTTCACATATGTAATGGCAGTCCTCTGCGCTGTCCTTCTGACTGTCCGACCCTGCGGATATAAGGATATATTCCTCACCGCCGTCCCCCTTGACAAGAAGGGCAAGACAATATTTCGCCTCGTTGGTAAAGCCTGTTTTTCCGCCTATTATGCTTCCGCTGTCAAACTCAAGCGAAACACCGTTCCTTGCGAACCTTCCCTTAACAGGCGAGGTGGTGGTGTTCTGAAAGGTCATTCTGTATTCCTTCAGAGCTCCCCCGTGATAATACTCAAGATAGGTAACATAGGTATCGGTTGTAACAACCTCCTTGAAAAACTCATTTTCAAGGGCATAGGCGAATATTGAGGTCATATCTGCCGCCGTTGAATAATGCTCGCTATGGTGAAGCCCTGTTACATTGGCGAAATGGGTATCGATCAACCCAAGTGCCTCGCATTTGGCGTTCATCAGCTCTACAAATCGCTCCTCGCTCCCCGCTATATTTATGGCAAGAGCCAGCGCCGCATCGGTGTCGGATTCAAGAAGAAGCGCGTAAAGAAGCTGCTCCACAGTAAGAATATCACCAATATCTATGCCCACTCTTGACGCGTCGGCATAGCTGTTTTTTATCTCCTTGGTTATGGTCATCTTGTCTTCAAGGGACAAGGCGTTCTCATAGGCTACGATAAAGGTCATTATCTTTGTCATTGAGGCGGGATACATCCTTGCCATTGAACGGCAAGCCGCCACCGCCTCAAGTCCGTTCACCCTTGTAAGCAACGCGTTTTCACAGGTTACACCGCCAATAAGCAACGAATCCTCAATGCCAATTACTCCGTACTCGGGGGAAGACGGCGCTATCACGCCAAGCGATCCGCCGTCCCCTGTGTCCACGGGCGCTCCGCAAGAAGCAAGCAGTATGACCGCAAGCAAAAGTGGAACGAATTTGAATATTTTTGTCATATATAATCCTTTCGGTATCAAAGTCCAATATCCTCGTATATTTCAAGAAGCCTTTCCTCTGCCAAGCCCTTTTCTTCCTCAAGCTCTGCCGCCTTCTTGTAATCACTTGCCGCCTCACCGTAAAGCTCGGCATCGATTTCCTCAATTCTGGCTTCAAGGTGTTTAGCTTCTTCCTTTAAGCGGTTTATTCTCGCCTGTTCCTTCCTTGCCGCCGCGGCGTCCTGCTTATTTTTAAGGTACTGCTCCTTATTGGCACTCATTTTGGGTGCGTCAGACAGAACAGCGGTTCTCTCCGCGGCTCTGCCTTCCTTGAATTCAAGAAATTCGCTATAACATTTTCCGCTTCGAAGGGGCTTGTAGTCAAGCGCTCCGCCCCCCTGCTCCGCGGGAATTATCTCAATAACCCTTGTGGCAAGTCTGTCAATAAAATAGCGGTCGTGGGAAACGGCGATAACCGTTCCGTCAAAGTTAAGCACCGCCTCCTCAAGAGCCTCTCTTGAGGGAATATCAAGGTGGTTTGTAGGCTCATCAAGCACAAGAAGATTTATTTTTGAAAGCATAAGCTTGGCAAGCGTAAGCCTTGCCCTCTCACCGCCGCTTAACACAGACACCGTCTTTTCGGTGTCCTCATAATAAAATCTGAAGGCGGCAAGCACGCTTCTTATATCGCCCTCGTTCATATTGGGGTAGGTATTCCAAAGCTCGTCAAGCACGGTATTTGCGGGGGTGAGATTTTGATTTTCCTGATCGTAATAACCAATCTTTACATTGTAGCCAAACTCCGAATATCCCCCCGTAGGCGCAAGGCGGGACAGAAGTATTGACAAAAGGGTGGATTTTCCGCATCCGTTTGGCCCGACAACGAAGACACGCTCGTCCTTTTTAACAAGGAAGCTTAATTTTTCAAACAGTCTGCGCTCACCAAATGACATATATAGGTCCTTTACCCTCAAGACCTCGTTGCCGCTTGAAATAGCCTCTCCGAATTTTATCCTTATGGACTTTGGCTCGTCCTTTGGCTTTTCAAGTCTTTCTATCTTATCAAGCATCTTCTGCCTGCTCTCGGCGGCAATAATGTTTCGCTCCCTGTTCCATTGTCTTTGCTGGGCAATATACGCTTCCTGCCTTGCAATCTCCTTTTGCTGGTCGCGGTAGTGCTTTAAGGCAAGCTCGCGGTCTATTCTGCGTTGCTCAAGGGTTGCGCTGTAGCCGCCGTTATAAAGCTTTCCGTTGCAATACTCGATAGCAAGGGTCTTGTTTGTAACTCTGTCAAGGAAATATCGGTCGTGGGATATTATCATCACACATTTTTTGTATGAAGCAAGGAAGCCCTCAAGCCACACAAGAGTTTCCATATCAAGGTGGTTTGTAGGCTCGTCAAGCAGGAGAATATCAGGCTCTCTGCAAAGCTGCTTTGCAAGAGCAAGTCGGGTACGCTGACCGCCGCTGAGCTTTGAAATATCAAGGCGCATAGCCTCGTCCGAGTATCCAAGCTTCATAAGAATTGCGGCGGCACGGCTGCGAAATTCAAGTCCGCCCCCCGCTATGAAGCGATTGTTTGCCTCTGTATACTCAAGAGCAAGTCGGGAATGACGCTGTGGCTCTTTATCGTGCTCGGTGCGTTCAAGCTCGCCTTCAAGCTCGGCAAGTCTTTTCTCAAGAGCGAGAAGCTCGGGAAACGCGGCATACATCTGCTCAAGAGCGCTGTTTCCGCAATCTTCATTTATCTCAAAAGCGCCGTCCTGTGTAAGAACGCCCACCGTTTTGTCCTTTGATATATAAATGTTTCCGCCATCGGGCTCAAGCTTGCCGAGAATTATGCCAAAAAGAGTTGACTTGCCGCAACCGTTTACGCCTATTATTCCCAGCTTGTCGCCTTCCTCAAGCGAAAAGGAAATGTTTTTTAATACAGGCCTTACGCCAAAGGAAAAGGATATATCGTTTACACTTATTGCGGTCATTTTTCACCTCTGAAAAAATTTTCCGATTTTGTATTGACAAAATCTGTTTTATGGTGTATAATAGTGTCAAATTATAGAACATTTGTTCTGGATTTGGAATTTTCGCTGTAAATCACATTTGTGAAAGGAGAATTATGCAAAGAGAGGATATGCTGTCAGAATACAGCATTGAGCAACACCCGACAGAAGGGTATCTCCCCTGCTTGGGACACCGCCGATGGCAATGCTCGTCTTGCGGAGCAAGCATATTTGACGGAGAATTTTACTATCTGCTTTCGGGCGACCCGTATTGTGAAGACTGTGTGCGCCGCCTTGACGCTTCAGAGCTTGCCGATGCCCTTGGTTACCCCGAAATATCATTTCTTATCGAAGTACTTGGCGGTAAATACCGTCGGGACTAATTTTTTTAGCCAAAATATAGAACATATGTTTCAAAAAGGAAGAGGAATGTCTATACAAGAAGAAAGAGAAATTCAAGTAAAAAAATATCTTGAGGGCTACAAAAGCTACAAGGAGCTGCTTTACGCCGACGATTACGCCCGCGACTATGCCGATACCGAAGCACCCTTATGCGACAGGGTTTTGCTTAAATCGAAAATGTATGAAATCGAGCTTTTTGTCCGTTCCCTGCCCGTTTGCCGAGAGCAGAATATGCTTTTTCAGCACTACATAAGGGGGCATAGCGTGGAGTTTTGCGGAGAAATGCTTGACATCTCACGCCGAACCGCCTTTCGAGTTATCAAAAGGGCAATCGCTATGGCATCTGAATATTACAAAAAATAAATGAAACTTTTGGGTCGCTCACTCATAATATTTTAGTAAAAAAGAAATGGAGGAGCAACTATGATAATAACCAAAAGATACAACCGCGAGCACGCGGTGGAATACGCCAAGAACTGGGCGCTTTCAAGAAATCCCCTTTTCACCGACTACACAGGGCTTGGGGGCAACTGCACGAACTTTGTGTCCCAGGCTCTCCTTGCGGGCTCTTGCGTTATGGACACCGCTGAGCTTTTCGGCTGGTACTATGAAAGCGACGCCAACCGCTCGCCGTCCTGGACGGGAGTTGAGTTTTTATATCAGTATCTGGTGGGCGCAGGCGATTATCCCGACACCGCCTCAAGGCAGGGCCCTTACGGCAGAGAGGTGCGCGCCGCACAGACACAGGTGGGCGATGTGGTTCAGCTTTCGAGGGACGGCAGATTTTATCATACGCTTATAATAACAGGCTTTGAGCCGAGAGATATTCTGGTAAGCGCCCATTCAGACGATGCCCTTGACCGCAGGCTGTCAAGCTACTCACCCGACGGCATAAGATTTATACATATCGACGGAGTCAGACTTGAAATAAGCGAGGACGACTGCTTCACCGCCCTCAACGAGGGCATAGCACTGCCTTAAGCATATAATAAGTCATTATAATTATACCATTTTATAACTGCTTTGTCAAGAACTTTCACACCGCCGCGATTTGTTAAAAAATCCTGTTGACTATTTGCAGAAGCGGTGGTATAATTTATGTAGTAACGCAAAAAGGTGAAAAGAGGTACTCCAATGAACAAGAAAAATATTGCTTTGCTTTTTGGCGGAGCGTCTACAGAACATATAATCTCCTGCCGTTCGGTAATGACATTTATCGAGAATATCGACAGAGAAAAATACAATCCCCTGCTTATCGGCATTACAAAGGCGGGCGGTTGGTTTCTCTACCGCGGAGATACCTCTCTTATCCCCACCGACGAATGGGAAAACAGCCCCGACAAAAACGAGGTCTTTGCCGATTTTGGCGAGGGCAAGGGGCTTTTCACTATAGAAAAGGGCGAAAAGCACTCGCTTGACATTGATGTATTTTTGCCCGTGCTTCACGGAAGGTTTGGCGAGGACGGCACTATTCAGGGGCTTTTCGAGATGCTTGGTATTCCCTATGTGGGCTGCGGTGTTTCGGCATCGGCAAATTCTATGGACAAATCACTCACCAAGCTTATAGTTTCCCACGCGGGAATAAAGCAGGCTGATTATGTTCTTGTTCACAAACACAACCAAAACAGGCTCGACGAGCTTGCAAACGAGGCGGAAGAAAAGCTTGGCTACCCCATATTCATAAAGCCCTGCGCCTCGGGCTCGTCAATCGGTATTTGCAAGGCGCATAACCGCGCGGAGCTGACAGAGGGCATAAAGGAAGCCCTTAAGCACGACAGCCGCGTGCTGCTTGAAAAATTCATAAATGCCCGCGAGCTTGAATGTGCCGTGCTTGAAACGGATGACGGCATTGTGGCAGAGGTGGGCGAGGTCATCTCGGCAGACGAGTTCTACGATTTTGACTCAAAATACAACAACGCCGCATCGGTAACCGATGTTACACCAAACATTCCCGAAGAGCTTGCGGAAGAAATAAAGCGTCAGGCAACCGAAATATTCAAAATTCTTGACTGCCGCTCGCTCTCAAGAATAGATTTCTTCCTTGACAAGGACAGCGGAGAGCTTATCTTCAACGAAATAAACACACTCCCCGGCTTTACAAGCATAAGTATGTATCCTATGCTTATAGGAAAGCAGGGCTACGACAAAAAGGCGCTTATCAACGCGCTTATTGACACGGCATTATGATTGCTGTTGAGATAACCCTTCCCCTTTCCTACACCGACGAGCTTATACGCCGTTCGGCAGAGGAAAAATTGGGCTTTGAATACGGCGGCGAGATAAAAATTCTCCGCCGCCGTCTTGTCAACGACGAGGAGCTTTACTACAAGCTTCGGATAGGAGTAACCCTTGACCCTTATGTTGAGGCAAGGTTTACCAAAAAAGGACTTGCTCTGCCCTGTCCCTCGCTGACTCTCAATATAAAAAAAGCGAACATTCCCTGCCGTCCCGTTGTTGTGGGAAGCGGCCCCTGCGGTCTTTTTGCCGCTCTTACTCTTGCACGGTCGGGCGCTTGTCCCATTGTAATAGAGCGCGGCGACGATATGGATACCCGAAAGAAAAAGGTTGCTGAATTTGAAGGCGGCGGCGCACTTGACCCCGAGTCAAACATTCAGTTTGGCGAGGGCGGCGCGGGAACATTTTCCGACGGAAAGCTTAAGCACGGCGCAATCGACGCCCACAAGCATTTTGTTCTTTCGTCCTTTGTATCCCACGGCGCTCCCGAGGAGATACTCTACGACGCCGAGCCCCATGTGGGAACTGACCTTTTGTGCGGTATAATCAAAAAGCTCCGTGAGGAAATCATCTCTCTTGGGGGAGAATTCAGATTTGGCACAAGGCTTTACGGTCTTATCACAAAAAAGGGCGCGGTAAAGGGTATAAAAACACTTTGCAAGGGTGTAGAGAACGAGCTTTACACCGATATTCTTATCCTTGCCATAGGCCATAGCGCCCGTGACACATTCCGTATGCTTGACACCGAAAAGGTAGCGTCAGAGGCACACGGCTTTGGAATAGGCGTGCGAATCGAGCATAAACGCGAGCATATCAACAAAATGATATACGGCGAACACGCCGAGAGCCTTGAGCGCGCGGCAAGCTATCACTTTGTAACTCACTTAAAAAACGGCAGAAGCGTGTACAGCTTTTGTATGTGCCCCGGCGGAAGTGTTGTAGCCGCCACAAGCAACGAGGGTGCGGTTGTTACAAACGGAATGAGCCTGCACGCAAGGAACGGTGAAAACTCACACGCCGCATTCCTTGTTTCTGTTACCCCCGAGGATTTCGGCAACTCGCCCTTAAAGGGTCTTGAGCTTCAGGAAAGGCTTGAGGGACAAGCCTTCTCTGTAAGCGGCGACTACAAAGCCCCCTGTTTAAGAATGGAGGACTTTATAAAATCCCAAGCTTCAAAGACGCTGGGAGATGTATCGCCCACATACCCAAGAGGAACTGTGCTTGCAAAGCCTTGCGACTTTCTGCCTGACTTCATCGAGGACTCCCTGCGCGCCGCAATCCCCGAGTTTGAGGAGTACAAAAAGGGCTTCTACTGCCCCGATGCCCTGCTGACGGGAATAGAAACGCGAACCACATCGCCTGTTCGCCTTTTGAGAGGAGAAAACCGTCAGTCGCTTTCACTTGCGGGGCTTTACCCCAGCGGTGAAGGAGCGGGCTACGCGGGAGGAATAATTTCCTCTGCGGTGGACGGTCTGAAAACAGCCCTTTCCATAATTGAAGCATACCAATAATTGTTAAAAAAGTCCAAAAAAATTTTGGACTTTTTTGTCGTTTTTGTTGACTTTGTGTCAAGTGTATGATATAATCATACAAAAGGGTCGAAGGCTGTAGCCCAAACCCAAAATTTCAACGGAGGAACATAAAATGTCTAACAATCTTGTCTACGGCATCCATGACAAACCCAAATTCGGTAATTTGCTGCTCTTCGCTCTCCAGCAGGTGCTTGCAATTCTTGCCGCAACCATCCTCGTACCCGCCATCGTTGGCAACGGCATGAGCCAGTCCGCAGCGCTCTTCGGAGCAGGCGTAGGTACCCTCGTTTATCAGCTCTTCACCAAATTCCGTAGCCCCGTTTTCCTTGGCTCGTCTTTCGCCTTCATCGGCTCTATGCAGGCAGCCTTCGCCGGCGCGGTTTCGATTTCCGCAGGATACGCAGGACTTATTATGGGCGCTGCGTTTGCGGCTCTCGTTTATGTTGTTATCGCTATACTCGTTAAGTTCGTAGGCGTTGCTTGGATAAACAAGCTTATGCCCACCGTTGTTATCGGCCCTACAGTTGCGCTTATCGGTCTTTCTCTCGCTGTAAACGCGGTTAATGACCTCAAGGTAGGTAAGGTTGCAGGCGGCAGCCCCTATGTTGCGCTTATCTGCGGTCTTATTACTCTTTTCGCTATCTTCGCCTTCTCGGTTTACGGAAAGAAGATGGCAAAGCTTATCCCCTTCATTCTCGGTATCCTCGTAGGCTACGCAGTTGCCGCTATCTTCACAGTTATCGGTATTGCTACAGACAACGCCGCCCTTCAGATGATCAACTTCGCGGCATTCAAGGATATGCAGATCTTCGCAATTCCCGACTTCTCATTTGTAGAAGCATTTAAGGGCGTTAAGGTTATTGACGGAGCGTTCATCACAACTATTGCGGTTGCTTATGTTCCCGTTGCATTCGTTGTATTCGCAGAGCATATCGCTGACCACAAGAACCTTTCCTCTATCATCGGCAAGGATCTTCTTGAAGAGCCCGGTCTTCACCGCACTCTCCTTGGCGACGGCATAGGCTCTCTTGCAGGCGCACTCTTTGGCGGATGCCCCAACACAACCTACGGTGAGTCGGTTGGTTGCGTCGCCATCACAAAGAACGCATCGGTTATAACCATCACCACCACCGCTATTATGTGTATGGTAATCTCCTTCTTCGGCCCCTTCGTTACCTTCCTCGCTTCCATTCCCAACTGCGTAATGGGCGGTGTTTGCATCGCACTCTACGGCTTCATCGCGGTTTCGGGTCTTAAGATGATACAGAAGGTTGACCTTAACGACAGCAGAAACCTCTTCGTTGTTTCTTCTATCCTTATCCCCGGTATCGGCGGACTCAGCGTTTCCTTTGGTAAGGTTACTCTTACAACCATCGCGTGCGCTCTTATCCTCGGTATCATCACAAACATCGTACTCAATAAGTTCAAGAAGGGAGCGGATAAGGAATGAAAAATTACGATAATGTAATCATTTTCGACCACCCGCTTATCAGACATAAAGCCGCTATTCTTCGCGACGAGCGCACAAGTATGAAGGAATTTCGTGAGCTTGTAGAGGAAATAACAACTCTTATGACCTACGAAAGCCTTCGTGATGGCGTTCCCACCACCGAAATTGAAGTAAAGACACCTCTTGAGGTGTGCAAGCAGCAGGTGGTTGCAGATAACGCCGTGGCTATCGTTCCCATTCTCCGCGCGGGATTGGGTATGGTGAACGGTGTACATGTTCTCTTCCCCTTGGCAAGAGTGGGACACATAGGTATGTACCGCGACGAGGAAACTCTTGAGCCCCAGTCTTACTACTGCAAGCTTCCCGAGGGCATCGAGGACAAGCTTGTGCTTGTGGTTGACCCTATGCTCGCTACAGGCGGAAGTGCTTGCGACGCGCTCCAGCTTCTCAAGGACCGCGGATGCAAGAACATCAAGTTTATGGCTATCATCGGCGCGCCAGAGGGCGTTTCAAAGGTTGCCGAGGCTCACCCTGATGTAAAGATATATGTTTCGACACTTGACCGCTGCCTTAACGAGCACGGTTACATTCTTCCCGGTCTTGGCGACGCGGGCGACCGACTTTTCGGCACAAAATAAAATTTTACGGGGCTGTCCACGCGGACAGCTCCGTTTTTCTGCCCCTATACTAAAAATTATCTATATTTTTCACAAAAAAACCTAAAATATTCGTTTTCGGGATTTACAAATCAAATTTTATGTGATATAATATATGATGTATCGTTATGTAACAAAAATAACGCTATCGGAAAGGAAGAAAAATTATGGCAAAGAAAATTTTGGTAGAGACCTCTGCAAGACACATTCATGTTTGCGAGGCAACTCTCAAAACTCTTTTCGGCGAGAGCGCAACTCTCACCAACAAAAAGGATCTCAGCCAGCCCGGTCAGTTCGCTTGCGAAGAAAAGGTTGAGGTTGTAGGCCCCAAGGGTTCTCTTAAAATGAGCATTCTCGGTCCCACAAGACCTGTTGACCAGATTGAGGTTTCTTACACAGATGCCCGATCGCTCGGCATCACTCCCCCCGTTCGCGAAAGCGGCGATGTTGACGGCACACCCGGCGTTAAGCTGGTTGGTCCTTGCGGTGAGGTGGTTATTGAAGCAGGCGTTATGGTTGCAAAAAGACACATTCATATGACTCCCGAGGACGCTGCTGAAATCGGCGTTGAGGACAAGGAAATCGTTAAGGTAAAAATCGACACAGCCCGTCCCCTTATTTTCGACGATGTTGTTGTTCGCGTTTCTCCCAAGTTTGCTCTTGCTATGCACATCGACACCGATGAGTGCAACGCGGCAGGCGCATTCGGTCAGGTTTACGGAGAGATCGTAAAATAATTTTCTCGTCTTGCAAAAGAAAAAAAAATTTTGAAGCAGTTTTTAATTTTAATTACATAAGGAGAACATTACAATGAGCAATGTAAGTGAAACCCCTTACGCACAGAGCCTTGAGGTTCAGCATATGTGCGTAGTAAAGAAGGGTCCTCACCACGGACCCGCACCCATTCCCGAAGAGGGCAAATGGATCGAGGCAAAGCAGATTACAGACATTTCCTCATACACACACGGTGTGGGATGGTGCGCACCCCAGCAGGGTGCTTGTAAGCTTTCCCTTAATGTTAAGAACGGTATCATCGAGGAGGCTCTCGTTGAAACCATCGGATGCTCGGGTATGACCCACTCTGCTGCTATGGCAGCTGAAATCCTTCCCGGCAAAACACTTCTTGAGGCGCTTAACACAGACCTTGTTTGCGACGCTATCAACACCGCTATGCGCGAGCTTTTCCTTCAGATCGTTTACGGACGCAGCCAGTCTGCTTTCTCCGAGGGCGGTCTTGTTATCGGCGCAGGTATGGAAGACCTTGGTAAGGGCGAGCGCTCTATGGTTGGTACTATGTACGGTACAAAGGAAAAGGGTGTAAGATACCTTGAAATGACAGAG
>JAZRHS010000098.1:0-21669 GCA_045644865.1 Eubacteriales bacterium
ATTTTTCATAGATAAATCCTCCAAATATGTTTTTTTGACTGGCAGGTCAAATTTATTATAACATATTTGGAGGATTTCCTCTCATCGGTTAACCTTTTTTGAACCACGCGACTATCGCGTGGTTTTCGTTATACAAGAAAAGAGAGATACCTTATGGTATCTCTCTTTTCTTGTCTATAAGGAAATTGAACCTCTGCCGAAGGCAGAAGTTCGCAAGTTTGCGAAGCAAACTCAGCAAGCGAGCCTGCGAGCGAATTCTCCCACGGGTCGCTTCACCAACTCAAAAAGCGACGAGGCATATGAGAAGCATATGCGGGAGTGCGAATTTTGCGCTCAAGCCGTTTACACCATATCAACTAAATATTATTGTAAAAATTTCTGTTTAACAGTGTATAATATTATATATAAACTAAATTATTTGCGCCTTTACACATTGCGAATTTTAACATTGAAAATCCAAATAAAAACATTTATTTGGAAAATTTTATAGTTTATTTGGAAAAGCTATTGACTTATTCAAACAAATATGATACCATAATTATACAGTCGTATCTTGTTAAGGAGAAATTATGAAAATTGTAGACCAAGAGAAAATAAAAAATTATATTTTACGCCTGATAAAAGCCGGAAGAAAGGATTATGCCAAGTCAACAACCGAAGCTTTCAACATCGGCAAATCCAGTGTGTACAATTATGTTAAACAAATGGAGAGCGACGGTATAATTGAAAAAAAAGATGGCTCATATATCCTCAAAACCAACGGCTACCATTACTTCTTCAAAAATGACGGAACGCTGGGCGAGGACCGAATTTATAATCAATTTATATCGCAACACATACAGTTCAAAAAGAACACGAACTCTATATGGAATTATGCGTTTACCGAAATGATGAACAATGCTATTGAGCATTCGGAATCGGAAAATATTTATGTCAGCATTTATCAGAACCGTCTTAATACCCAAATTCTGATAAAAGATGAAGGCATAGGAATTTTCAAAAAAATTCAAAACTTCATAAAGGAAAGCAGAAACGAAACAATATCCCTTCAAGAATGCGTATCTCTTTTGTTCGCGGGAAAATTTACCACCGCAAAGCAATTTCACACGGGCGAAGGCATTTTTTTCACATCTCATATTATGGATGAATTTATTATTTATTCAGATGATAACTTTTTTACCAGAAACAATTTTACTTCTGCTCAAATCGAGGACAGTAATCTTCATAGCTTTCTTCATATGGAAAAAGGAACGGCTGTAATGATGACTCTTAATAACAACACCAAAAAAGTATTGTCCGAGGTCTTTAACACCTTCGCGCCGGTGGACGAGGGATTTATAAGAACCACTATACCTGTGGCACATATGTTTTCCGGCGGCAATCCCGTATCTCGCTCGGAAGCAAGAAGATTGTTGGAATGTATTGCCCTCTTTAACGACATTGATCTGGATTTTTCCGGAGTAGACGAAATAGGACAGGGCTTTGCGCACGAGCTTTTTGTTCTTGGAAAGCAAAAATATCCGCACATCAATTTAAGAACGGTTAACACCTGTAAAACTGTTGAAGATATGATAAAACGAGTCATCAACACCTCGATGCTATAATTATTAAAAGCGGCAATCTCACAGAGATTGCCGCTTGCTTTATTCAATTACTTGCCGAGTCTTACTGCCTCGAAGTCTGCTTCGATCTCGGCGTCGGGCTTCTTTGTAAGAAGCGAAACAACGATGATAAAGACAGAGGAAATTATGAACGCGGGGAGAAGCTCGTAAATTGCGAACACTCCGCCAAGCTTGCTGATAAGAAGCTTCCAAGCGAATACCGAAACAGCACCGCTTACCATACCCGCGACAGCGCCCGCGCGGTTGATACGCTTCCAGAAAAGCGAGAACAGCATAAGCGGACCAAAGGTTGCGCCAAAGCCTGCCCAAGCAAAGGAAACGATAGTAAAGATAACGCTGTTTTCGTCAATAGCGATAAGAATAGCGATTGCCGCGATAACAAGAAGTGTAATTCTTGTTACAAGCATAACCTGCTTGTCGCTTGCCTTCTTGTGAACCACGCCCTGGAACACATTCTTTGCCACAGCCGAAGCCGCGATAAGAAGATAGGAGTCAGAGGAGCTGATGGTTGCCGCAAGGATACCCGCCATTACAAATCCTGCAAGAATTGCGGGAAGCGAGCTTGTAGCAAGTGTAATGAAGGTGCTCTCGGACGCCGACTTTGTAAGATGCTCTACGGGGAAAAGGCTTCTGCCCATAATTCCTATAAAGGTAGCAACCGCAAGCGAAATAACCACCCACACCATAGCGATGCGTCTTGAGGGCTTAAGCTCTCTCTCGTCACGGATAGCCATAAAGCGAAGAAGAACCTGAGGCATACCGAAGTAGCCAAGACCCCAAGCAAGGGTGGAGCAAACGGTAAGAAGACCGTAAGCCTTCTTTTCACCAAACTGAGGAATACCGTCAACTACCGCCTGAACGCCATTAGCATCAGTAGCAGGGTTAGCCATTCCGAAGAACTCGAAGAAGCCGGGGATAGCCTTGGCGTTCTCAACAACCGCGCCAAGACCGCCTGCCTTTACAGTACCGATAACAACGATGACCGCAAGAGCAGTAATCATAACGATACCCTGCATAAAGTCTGACGCGCTCTCAGCAAGGAAGCCGCCGAGTATTGTGTAAAGAAGCACGAATATTGCGCCGATAATCATCATTGCGATATAGGGAGCGCCAAAGAGCTGAGCGAAAAGCTTTCCGCAGGTAACAAAGCAGCTTGACGCGTAAACTGTAAAGAATATAAGGATAAACAACGCCGAAAGGCTCATTATTATCTTGTTCTTTTCTCTGAAGCGGTTAGAGAAGAAATCGGGAAGGGTTATTGCGTTGTTTGCGCGCACGCTGTAACGGCGAAGTCTTTTTGAAACGAACAGCCAGTTAAGATAAGTGCCTATAGCAAGACCTATAGCCGTCCAAGCCGCGTCGGCAAGTCCGCACCAATATGCCACACCCGGAAGACCCATAAGAAGCCAGCCCGACATATCCGATGCCTCTGCGCTCATCGCCGTAACCCAAGGGCCAAGCGAACGACCGCCAAGGAAATAGTTTTCTGAATTTTTGTTTGCTTTCTTTGCGTACATCAAGCCTATCACGATAACCGCAGCCATATAAACCACCATCGCAATAAGTATCTGGAGAGTATTTCTATCCACTTTATGTACCTCCTTTAACAATTTCTTTCCAAAGTAAAACTTAATAATGATTTATTATATCACAAATGATAGCCTTTTGTAAAGGCTTTTGCCAAAATTTGTTTTTTAACAAAAATGATAAACTATATAAATAAATGAAAAAATAGCAAAAAAACTTAAAAAATTCGCAAAAGCCCTTGACTTCACCTCGTTAATGTGGTAAAATATGCACATCAAATGCGTTTGAGCAAAAACAAGTAGTTGCTTTATAGTCTGCAGAAAGTTGTCGGTCGATGCAAGACAATGACAAAGGAGCAAATGAATACCTTTTGCGAGCAGGGCACCGAAAGTTTTGCCTGTAGGCTGCCCCGGTCGTTCCCGTTACAGAACAGGGGTGTATTGCACCCGTCAAGGTCATTCTCGTAAGAGTTTGGCGAATTGAGGTGGTACCACGGGAGTTTCTCGTCCTCTGAATTAAGTTTCAGGGGCGTTTTTTATTGCTTAAATTTAATGCCCCAAAAATAATTTACAACAAAACTCTCGGCGAGTAAGAAAGGAAAACCTATGCCAATTACAGACATTTTACAGAAAAACGCTGACTTTTATCCCAACGACATAAGCCTTGTTGAGATAAACCCCCAGCTTGAAAATCAGACCCGTATGACCTGGCGCGAATACTCTCTTATCGAGTCCAACCCCAACGAGGCGTACAGGAAAGAGATAACCTGGAGCCAGTTCAACAAGAAGGCAAACCGATTTGCAAACCTTCTCTTGACCCGCGGAGTGAAGAAGGGCGACAAGGTGGCTATACTTCTTATGAACTGCATCGAGTGGCTTCCCATTTACTTCGGAATTCTCAAAACAGGAGCTATGGCAGTTCCCCTCAACTACCGCTACGCGGCAGACGAGATAAAATACTGCCTTGATTTGTCGGACTCCGATTTTATCGTGTTCGGCCCCGAATTTACAGGCCGTGTTGAGCAGATTTGCCACAAGGTAAAGCGCATCAAGACCTGGCTTTATGTGGGCGACGATTGCCCCACCTTTGCGGAGAGCTACGATAATCTTGTTTCCTACTGCTCAAGCAAAAGCCCCGCGATAAAGCTTAGTGATGACGATGACGCAGCAATATACTTCTCCTCGGGAACAACAGGCTTCCCCAAGGCGATAATACATAAGCACCGCAGCCTTTCTCACTCGGCTATGACCGAGCAGAACCACCACTCACAAACAAAGGACGATGTTTTCCTCTGCATTCCGCCCCTTTATCACACAGGTGCGAAGATGCATTGGTTCGGCTCGTTCCTTGTAGGCGGCAAAGCGGTAATCCTCAAGGGCATCAAGCCCGAGTGGATACTCAAAACAGCTTCCGAGGAGCAATGCTCCATCGTTTGGCTTCTCGTTCCGTGGGCGCAGGATATTCTTGACGCTATTGAGCGCGGTGAGCTTAAGCTTGAGGACTACGACCTTAAAAAGTGGCGTCTTATGCACATAGGCGCGCAGCCCGTTCCCCCCTCTCTTATCAAGCGCTGGAAGAAATACTTCCCCACTCACGCTTACGACACCAACTACGGACTTTCCGAGTCCATAGGCCCCGGCTGTGTTCACCTTGGCGTTGAAAACGAGCATAAGGTAGGTGCTATCGGCAAGGCAGGCTTTGGCTGGGAAACCAAGATAGTTGACGAGCACCGCAACACGGTTGCCCGCGGCGAGGTAGGCGAGCTTGCGGTAAAGGGCCCCGGTGTTATGACCGCTTACTACAAAGATGAAAAGGCAACCGCCGATGTTCTTTGCGACGGCTGGCTCTTTACAGGCGATATGGCGCAGGAGGACGAGGACGGATTTATCTTCCTTGTTGACCGAAAGAAGGATGTTATTATTTCGGGCGGTGAAAACCTTTACCCTGTGCAGATAGAGGATTACCTTCGCAAGCACAACAGCATAAGCGATGTAGCGGTTATCGGCCTGCCCGACGCAAGACTTGGCGAGATAGCAACAGCTATTATTCAGGTCAAGGAAGGAATGATCCTTACAGAAGAGGATGTTCAGGACTTCTGCCTTGACCTTCCCAGATACAAGCGCCCCCGAAAGATTATTTTTGCCGATGTACCCAGAAACCCCACAGGCAAAATTGAAAAGCCCAAGCTCAGGTCTATTTACTGCGGCGACAGTCTGGTTGCCCAGCAGAACGAGATAAAATAAGGAGATATAAGTATGAAAAAGCTCTTACTTGGAAACGCCGCAGTTGCTCGCGGCGCATATGAGGCAGGCGTTTCGGTGGTAGCGTCCTACCCCGGCACACCCAGCACCGAAATTACAGAGGAAATAGTAAAATTTGACGAAATATACGCGGAATGGTCGCCCAACGAAAAGGTTGCGGCAGAGGTCGCCATCGGCGCTTCCATAGGCGGCGCGAGAGCGATGAGCTGTATGAAGCACGTCGGTCTTAATGTTATGGCTGACCCTGTGTTCACCGTAAGCTACATAGGCGTAAACGGCGGTCTTGTATTCTGCGTTGCGGACGACCCCGGAATGCACTCGTCCCAGAACGAGCAGGACTCCCGCCACTATGCAAAGGCTTCAAAAATAGCTATGCTTGAACCCTCGGACTCCTCGGAGTGCAAGAACTTCACAAAGCTTGCCTACGAGCTTTCCGAAAAGTACGATACACCTATGTTCGTAAGGCTTTCCACCCGCGTTTCCCACTCTCAGAGCCTTGTTGAGCTTGGCGAAAGAGAGGAGGTCGCTCTTAAGCCCTACGAAAAGAATATTCCCAAGAATGTTATGATGCCCGCAATGGCAATAAAGCGCCACGTGGTGGTTGAAGAAAGAATAAAGGCTCTTACCGAGCTTGCGGAAACCTCTGACATCAACCGCGTTGAGGAAAACGGCTCAAAAATAGGCGTTATCACCTCGGGTATCGCGTATATGTACGCAAAGGAAGCCCTTGGGGACAAAGCCGACTTCTTAAAGCTCGGTATGGTATATCCCCTTCCCGAAAAGAAGATAATCGACTTCGCGAAGAAATACGACAAGGTATATGTTATCGAGGAGCTTGACCCCATCATCGAGCAGCATTGCAAGGCTCTGGGCGTAAGCGTTATCGGTAAGGAGGTATTCACTCTCCTTGGCGAATACACGCCCAATATGATAAAGAAGGCTGTTCTTGGAGAGAACGCACCCGAGGTGGCGAGAGCCGAGGAGATCATTCCGATTCGTCCCCCCGTTATGTGCGCGGGCTGCCCCCACAGAGGAACATTCTATGTGCTTAAAAAGCTGGGACTTGTTGTTTCGGGCGACATCGGCTGCTACACCCTTGGCGCGGCTGCTCCCCTTCAGTCGGTGGACACCACAATTTGTATGGGTGCGTCTGTCAGCGCGGCTCTCGGTATGGCAAAGGCAAGAGGCGCGGAGTTCAACAAAAAGCTTGTTTCGGTTATCGGCGACTCCACCTTTATGCACTCTGGCATTACAGGCCTTGTTGACATAGTTTATAATAAGGGCAATAACACAGTCATTATCCTTGACAACTCTATCACGGGTATGACAGGACATCAGAACAATCCCACCACAGGCTACACCATTCGCGGAGAGGAAACCAAGCAGGTCAACCTTATCGCCCTTTGCAAGGCTGTTGGAATTGAAAATGTGGTGGTTGCCGACCCCTTTGATGTAAAGAACTTCGAAAAAGTGGTAAAGGAAGAAGTCGAGCGCGAAGAGCCCTCGGTCATCATCGCACAGCGCCCCTGCGCTCTGCTTAAGTCTGTTAAGTACACAGGTCATTGCAAGATAAATGACAACTGCAAGAACTGCAAGCTTTGTATGAAGCTTGGCTGTCCCGCAATCTCGTTAAAGGACGGCAAGCCCTTTATCGACGAAACACAGTGCAACGGCTGCGGACTTTGCATAAATGTATGCCCCTTCAAGGCAATCAAAAAGGAGGAAAACTGATATGACAAAGAATATAATGATAGTCGGCGTCGGCGGTCAGGGTACGCTCCTTGCAAGCCGTATTCTCGGTAACACGGTTATCGGAGAGGGCTACGATGTAAAGGTATCCGAGGTTCACGGAATGAGCCAGCGCGGCGGAAGCGTTGTAACCTATGTTAAGTACGGCGAAAAGGTATTCTCTCCCATTATTGACGAGGGCGAGGCTGATATTATCCTTGCCTTTGAGCTTCTTGAAGCCTACCGCGCCCTTCCCTACCTCAAAAAGGGCGGAAAGATAATCGTTAACGCCCAGCAGATAGACCCTATGCCCGTAATTACAGGCGCTATGGAATACCCCGCTGACATAGCCGCAAAGCTTTCAGCGGTGGCTGATGTAACAGTTGCCGACGCCCTTTCCGCGGCAAAAGAAGCAGGCAACGCAAAGGCGGTAAATGTAGTGCTTATCGGCGTTCTCGCAAAGAACTCCGAAATCCCCTACGAAAAATGGGTGGAAACAATCAAGACCACAGTTCCCGCAAAATTCCTCGACATCAACCTCAAGGCTTTTGACATAGGATACAATCTTTAATTTTTGGAGGCAGAAATGAAATACTGGCAAGAAGAACTTGAAACAATGCCACGAGAGAAACTCAAGGAGCTTCAGAACGAGCGCCTTGTATGGCAGGTCAAGAGAATGTATGAGAATGTCGAGCTTTTCAGAAATCGTATAGACGAAAAGGGTCTTACGCCCGAGGACATTAAGGGCGTAGACGACCTCTACAAGCTTCCCTTCTCCTACAAGCAGGATTTGCGCGATTACTACCCCTACGGGCTTTTCGCCGTTCCTATGAAGGATATTCGCCGCGTACACGCTTCATCGGGTACTACGGGCAAACAGATAGTAGTTGGTTATACCGACGGCGACCTTGACAGATGGGCAGACTGCTTTGCGAGAATGCTTGTGGCGGTGGGCGCGGACGAGAACGACTTCGTTCACGACGGCTACGGCTTGGGACTTTTCACAGGCGGCTTTGGCGCGCACGACGGAGCTATAAGACTTGGCGCTACCGTTATTCCGATTTCGGCAGGTAACACCCAAAGACAGCTTCAGACAATGATAGACTTCGGCTCTACAGTTCTCTGCTGCACTCCCTCTTACGCTATGTATCTTGGCGAAAGCATAGCCGAGCAGGGTCTTAAGGATCAACTCAAGCTTAAGGCGGGCATCTTCGGCGCAGAGCCCTGGACAGAGGAAATGCGTCATCAGATAGAGGAGGCCCTTGGCATCAAGGCATACGACATCTACGGACTTTCCGAAATAATGGGCCCTGGTGTATCCTGTGAATGCGAGCATCAATGCGGTATGCATGTATGGGAAGACCACTTTATCCCCGAAATAATCGACCCCGACACAGGCGATGTGCTTCCTGCGGGCGAGCAGGGCGAGCTTGTATTCACCACTATTACCAAGGAAGGCTTCCCCCTTATCAGATACCGCACACGCGACATCTGTTCTCTTAATTATGAGCCCTGTAAGTGCGGAAGAACTCACGTAAGAATGAACAAGCCCCAGGGTAGAACCGACGATATGCTTATTATCCGCGGTGTAAATGTGTTCCCCTCACAGATAGAAGAGGTGCTTCTCAAGGTTGGCGGCAACATCACCCCCAACTATCAGATAATTGTTGACCGCGAGAACAACAACGATACATTCCTTGTAAATGTAGAAATGAGCGAGGAGATGTTCTCTGACGGCGTAAAGAGCATCGAGGCTATTGAGAGAAGCATCACCGAAAATCTCCGCAGCACCCTTGGCATAGCTCCCAAGGTAAGACTTGTAAACCCCAAGTCTATCGAAAGAAGCGAGGGCAAGGCAAAGCGAGTTATCGACAAGAGAAAACTCAAGTAAGAAAGGAGCAACCCTATGTTTATCAAGCAGCTTTCTATTTTCATTGAAAACAAGGTAGGCAGACTTCAGGCAATTATGGACACCCTCAGCGAAAACGGAATAAATATCCGTGCGCTTTCTATTGCGGAAACCACCGAGTTTGGTATTCTCCGCATAATCACCCCCGATGTTGACAAAGCCAAAAAGGTTCTCCGCGATATTGATGTTATCTCCAAGATAACCGATGTTATCGCCGTATATATCGACGATAAGGCGGGCGGACTTGCCAAAATGCTTCAGGCAATTACCAACGCAGAAATAAATGTTGAGTATATGTACGCGTTCCTTGGCAGAACAGAGGGCAAGGCGCTTATGGTACTTAAGGCCGACGACGAGGAAAAGGCCGAAAAGGCGCTTCTCGGAAGCGGAATGGAGCTTGCAAGCCCCGATATTATCTGATAACAAAAACGGCTGTTTCGTGGTGAAACAGCCGTTTCATATTGCTAAAAAAGAGCCAAGCTTTTGCTTGGCTCTTTATATGCTTTATTCTCCGAATTCAGCTATGTAGGGCAGATTTCTGTAAAGCTCGGCGCAGTCAAGACCGTATCCTATCACAAAATGGTCGGGTATGGTAAAGAGCGAAAGGTCGGCTTCAAAATCAACTACCCTTCTTGAAGGCTTGTCAAGCAGGGTTACTATCATAAAAGACAGGGGATTACGCGCCTTCAGCTTTTCGGCTACCAGCTTAAGAGTGCGTCCCGTATCAACTATATCCTCGACAATTACAACATGGTAGTTGCTTATGTCCTGCTCAAGGTCCATAGTTATATTTACCTCGCCCACAGACTCTGTGCCGCTAAAATAACTCTTTGCACACATAAAGCCAACCTCCATAGGAACACTTACCGCCCTGCAAAGGTCTGCAAGAAATACAAACGAGCCCTTGAGTATGCTGACCAACAGTATAGGTCTGCCGTCATATATGGCGTCAATATACCTTCCGGCCTTGGCTACCGCCGTGTCTATCTCCTCTTTGGTTATAAGAACCTTTTTTATCTTTCTCTCATAGTTCTCAATCATTTTTGAAGCTTCCATTTTTTACCCTATCCTTCTGACTTAATGCAATTTTTTCAAAATCAAGAAAAATGTATATATAAAGTATATCACATATATATCCTGTAGTCAAGATTATTTTTCAGCATTTTTTGCTATAAATAAAAAAGTCAGCTTGTGAAAAAATAATTATGCCGGCAAAAAACAAAATAAAGGAAGCAACAATGCGAAGGACAAGAATAAACAGACGCGCAAGGCTTATCCCGCTTCTCTGCCTCGCTATTGCCATAGCCCTTACAGCGATGCTGTCCTGCTCTGCCGCAGGGGGCAAAATGTTTGGCTTTGGCAGGCAGCGCGACAATACCGTTACAAGCGACCCGCCACCTATAGGTGAAGGTCTTGAAAGCGGAGCAAATGACATCGTAAACGGCGTGGAAAGCGGAGCGCAGGATATTATAGACGGCGCGGACAGTATGATTGATGATATGGGAAACGGTATGGATAACGGAATGGAAACAAACATTCCCGATACAGATATAAACGGCGCGATCAAGGACAATGACGGCGACGGCATATCAAACCCAACCGACTCTGACGACGATAACGACGGAACTCCCGACCCCGCAGACACCGATGCCGACAATGACGGTATCCCCGACAAAAGCGACAAGGACCCCGACGGCGACGGCAAAAAGGAAAAGGGTATGTCAGCCACCGTGGGGATAATTGTAGCCCTTTTGGTGGTAGCGGCGGTAATAATACTGATAATCGCTATGATGCCCAAGCGAAGAAACCGCGACGGAAAATAATAATGACCAAATGGGGGCTAACCCAACAGGGTTAGTCCCTGCGTGTTTTTTTGCGCCGTTTTTGGGGCAGAGGGCGTGCTTTTCCATAAATTTTTTTGAAAAATATTTTGAATTGCACTTTACAAAATAATTTTTTCGTGATATAATGAAATGTAAAAATATTTTTTATCTCGCCTTTGCGGGATGTTAAGGAGTTGTTATTTATGAGCCGTATGATCGGTACAGTATCTCGTGGCGTTCGCGCGCCTATTATCAGAAGCGGAGATGATCTTGCAGAGATCGTTGTAAACTCTGTTCTTGAAGCTTCGGCTGATGACGGATTTGAGATCCGCGACCGCGATATAGTCGCTATAACCGAGGCGGTTGTTGCCCGCGCACAGGGTAACTATGCTTCTGTAAATGACATTGCTGACGATGTTCGCGCCAAGCTTGGCGGCGGAACCGTGGGCGTTATATTCCCCATTCTCAGCCGTAACCGCTTTGCTATCTGCCTTCGCGGAATTGCAAAGGGCGCGAAGAAGATAGTTCTTATGCTTTCATACCCCTCTGACGAGGTTGGAAATCACCTTGTAAGCCTTGACGCGCTTGATGAAAAGGGCATCAATCCTTACAGCGATGTACTTGACCTTAAGAAATACCGCAACCTCTTCGGTTACGAAAAGCACCCCTTCACAGGAGTTGACTATGTTGAGTATTACGAATCACTCATCAAGGAAAGCGGAGCAGAAGCAGAGATAATCTTTGCCAACGACCCCCGCGCAGTCCTTGCATACACCAAGAATGTGATAAACTGTGATATTCACACCCGCGCACGCACAAAGCGACTTCTCAAGGCGGCCGGCGCAGAAAAAGTAGTCGGACTTGACGAGATACTCAACGCACCTGTTAACGGCAGCGGATATAATGAAAATTACGGTCTTCTTGGCTCTAACAAGTCCACAGAAGATCAGGTAAAGCTCTTCCCCAGAGAGTGCCAGCCCGTGGTTGACGCTATTGCGGCAAAGCTTTACGAAAAGACAGGAAAGCGCGTTGAGGTTATGGTATATGGCGACGGCGCGTTCAAGGATCCCATCGGAAAGATCTGGGAGCTTGCAGACCCGGTAGTTTCCCCCGCGTACACCGCAGGACTTGAGGGAACACCCAACGAGCTTAAGCTCAAGTATCTTGCAGACAACGATTTCGCGGCTCTTTCGGGCGAAGAGCTTAAGGCCGCTATAAAGACAAAGATACAGGAAAAGGACGACAACCTTGTAGGCAAGATGGCGTCTGAGGGAACAACCCCCAGAAAACTTACCGACCTTATTGGTTCTTTGTGCGACCTTACCTCGGGCTCCGGCGACAAGGGAACTCCCTTCGTTTATATCCAGGGTTACTTTGACAACTACACAAACGAATAAATTAAGCGAGATTGTCTTATCAAGACAATCTCGCTTTTTCCTTAAGAAAAGCTTTTGCGAAGCGTATAAACTCGGGGCTTGCGAAGCAAATTTGCGTTGTTCAGCCGCAAAACTTTTGGCACATTGGCTCGGTGCAAACCACAAAAAGGGCGTGCCTACGCGCGGCACGCCCTTTTATCTCTGCATTTTTCTTCCTAAACCGTGCTCAAGAAGCTCCCACGAAAGCTCCACAAGTCGCTCGTCCTCAGACGAGTTTATCATCTGCACTCTGCCCTCTCTCTCGTAAGGATTAAGCAAGCCAAGCTCCTTTATCCTTCTGAAGGTTTCTCTCGCCGTTCCCTCTCCGCCGTCAAGAATTGTGGTTCTCAAGGGCAGACAACGGGCAATAGCCGTCTTTATATGGGGATAGTGAGTGCAGCCAAGCACCACCGCGTCAATCTTTCCGCCTATATGAGGCTCAAAAAGCTCTCGAAGATACGCGTCTGTTTCCTCGCAGTCAAGCTTTCCCTGCTCGATAAGCTCCACAAGCCCAGGACAAGGCAGAGGAATTATCTCCTCGTATTCGGCAAACCGCCTGCACAAGCTCTGAAATTTCTCCTCATAAAGGGTAAGCGGTGTAGCCATAACAAGTACCCTTGGGTTTGAAAAAAGTATAGATGCGGGCTTTATGGCAGGCTCAATGCCGATTATGGGAAAATCGGGAAATTCCACTCTCAACTGCCCCGCCGCCGCGCTTGTTGCCGTGTTGCAGGCAATAACCGCCGCCTTTGCGCCGCCCTCCATAAGCGCCACAAGGTTCTTTCTTGTAATGTCAAGCACCAAGGACTTACTCTTTGTTCCGTAAGGCGCGTTTGCCGAGTCCCCGTAATAAATAAAGTCTTCGTTAGGCATAATTTTTACTAGCTCGGTAAGCACGCTGATACCGCCAACGCCCGAGTCCATAACCGCTATGGGACATTCTCTATCCATTCCGCGCCTCCTTTCCAAAAAAGCTTTTTCACCGCATTTTTACACATTATAATTTTATCACGAAATTAACAAAAATGCAATATGTTTTTTGCTATTTCCCCGCCTTACCCCTTGACAAATTAGATAAAAAAGTGTAAAATAATAGTATGTATATCATAAATTATGTAACGAAGTTTACGATAAATGATAGAACAATAATTTTTTATTGGGGAGGTGTACTATGACACTAGACGAACTTGTACAGCAGTACGGATTGATACTTATCGTTGCCGGATTAGCACTGGGCGCATTGCTCGGACTTTTCATCGGTATAGCTATAAGAAAAAGATTTGGCGAAGCCAAGATCGGCTCGGCAGAATCCGAGGCAAAGCGTCTTGTGGAGGAAGGCAAGAAAACCGCTGAATCCGCAAAGAAGGAAGCTCTTATCGAGGCTAAGGAAGAAATTCTTCGCCAGAGAAACGAGGCCGAACGCGAGCTTAAGGAGCGCCGCGCAGAGCTGACTCGCAATGAGCGCCGTATCACTCAAAAAGAAGAAAACATCGACAAAAAGGCAGATGCTCTGGAGCACAAAAACGAGGTTCTTGACAAAAAGATCAAGGAAGCAGAGGTTGTTCAGGAGCAGGTTCAGGCAGTTCTTTCCCAGCAGATCAAGCGCCTTGAGGAAATCTCGGGACTCTCGGCTGAGGACGCAAAGGCAACCCTCTTGGAGAAAGCTGAATCCGAAATAAAGCACGAGCTTGCCCAAAGACTTGACGAGCTTGAGGCAGAGTTCAAGGACTCGGCTGACGAAAAGGCGAGAAACATTATCTCGCTTGCCATTCAGCGCTGCGCCGCTGACCACGTGGCTGAATCGACCATCTCTGTTGTTCCTCTTCCCGGCGAGGAAATGAAGGGCAGAATTATCGGACGCGAGGGACGAAACATTCAAAAGATCGAAACTCTCACAGGCGTTGAGTTGATTATTGACGATACCCCCGAGGCAATAACACTTTCGGGCTTTGACCCTGTAAGACGCGAAATTGCAAGACTTACACTTGAAAAGCTTATTACCGACGGCCGCATCCACCCCGCCCGCATCGAGGAAATGTACGAAAAGGCAAACCGCGAGGTTGAGGCGGCAGTTAAGCAGGCAGGAGAGAGAGCAACCTTTGAGGTTGGCATTCACGGAATCAACCCCGAGCTTGTTAAGACTCTTGGCCGCCTTCGCTACAGAACCAGCTACGGGCAGAATGTACTTAAGCACTCCATCGAGGTTGCGTTTATCGCAGGTATGATCGCGGACGAGCTTGGCGTTGACAGCCTTACAGCAAAGCGCGCAGGTCTTCTCCACGATATCGGTAAGGCATTCCCCCACGATGTTGAAGGCTCCCACGTGCAGATCGGTGTTAACACCGCAAAGAAATATAAGGAAAGCCGCGATGTGGTACACGCTATCGAGGCTCACCACAACGATGTTGAACCCAAGACCATCATCGCTATTATCGTGCAGGCGGCAGACGCTAATTCGGCGGCTCGTCCCGGCGCAAGACGCGAGGATCTTGAGAATTACATCAAGCGTCTTGAAAAGCTTGAGGAGATTGCCAAGAGCTTTGAGGGCGTTGACAAGGCGTTTGCAATTCAGGCAGGCCGCGAGCTTCGCGTAATGGTTAAGCCCGAGGATGTAAACGACGACGGAATGAAGCTTATCGCCCACGATATGGCACTCAAGATAAAGAACGAGGTCAAGTACCCCGGTCAGATCAAGATAAATATCATTCGCGAAAGCCGCGCCGTAGACTACGCAAAATAAAATTAAAGAGGCTGTTCCCCAAGGGAACAGCCTCTTTTATGTTTAATCAGATTCCAAAAAGCATTTCTCCGTATGTGGGGAACGGCCAATACTCGGAAGCAGTAAGAGCTTCCATCGCATCTACCTTGGCGCGCAAGCGGTTCATAAGAGGTATTACCCTCTCAAGATAGGACTCAGCCATTCTTTCACCCAAAGGCTGACCTGCCGCCGCCTTCTCTGCAGTGGCAAGGGACAAAACAAGGTCATACGCCTCTGCACAAAGAGTATAAAGCTTCTTCGCAACCGCCTTTTCCACGCGGACACTCTGCTCGCCAAACACCGCCGTTTTTGACAAAATGTCAGCCGAAAGCTTGCCTGTGTAAGCGTTAACCGCGGGAATTATGTCCCTTGTAACCATCTCTATCATAGTAAGCGCCTCAATGTTGATAACCTTTGAGTAGTTCTCAAACATAATCTCCTGACGGGACACAACCTCGGTTTCGCTCATAACGCCCTGGCGGCGGAAAAGCTCAATATTCTCGCGAGAATTAAAGGTCTTGAAGGCGTCAACAGAGGTCTTAAGGTTGGGAAGTCCGCGGCGCTTGGCTTCCTTTTCCCACTCCTCGGAATATCCGTTTCCGTTGAATATTACTCTCTTGTGCTTGGCGAAGGTATTGCGGATAAGCTCAGCAACCTTCTTGTCAAACGCCTCGCCGTCCTCGCAAGCCTCAAGAACATCGGCAAACTGTCTGAACTCCTCGGCAACCGCAGTGTTAAGTACAATATTAGGCATAGCTATGTTCTGGGACGAGCCAACCATTCTGAACTCAAACTTGTTACCTGTAAAGGCAAAAGGCGAGGTTCTGTTTCGGTCGGTGGTATCCTTGCGGAACACGGGAACTGTAGGCACGCCAAGGTCCATCATTCCCGCCTTGCTTGCCTTGTACGCCGTGCCGTCAACTATGGAATCAATAAGTGCCTCAAGCTCTTCGCCAAGGAATATGGAAACGATCGCGGGGGGCGCTTCGTTTGCCCCAAGACGGTGGTCGTTGCCCGCGTGAGCAACCGAAAGGCGCATAAGCGACGCGTATTCGTCAACCGCCTTGATTATTGCCGCCAATATAAGTAAGAACTGCGCGTTCTCCGCAGGAGTCTTGCCGGGGTCAAGAAGATTCTTGCCCGTGTCGGTACAAAGCGACCAGTTATTGTGCTTACCCGAACCGTTTACGCCTGCGTAGGGCTTCTCGTGAAGCAGACAGCGAAGGCCGTTTCTCTGCGCAACAAGCTTCATCGACTCCATTATAAGAAGGTTCTGGTCGACCGCAAGGTTTGTTGTTACAAATATAGGCGCAAGCTCGTGCTGGGCAGGAGCCGCCTCATTGTGCTTAGTCTTTGAGTTAATACCAAGACGCCAAAGCTCCTCGTCAAGCTCTCTCATAAACTTGCTGATTCGAGGCTTAAGAGGACCGAAATAGTGGTCCTCAAGCTCCTGTCCCTTGGGAGCGGGAGCGCCAAACAGAGTGCGGCCGCAATAAAGAAGGTCGCGGCGCTTTTTATATATTTCGTTGTCGACAATAAAGTATTCCTGCTCCGCGCCTACGGTGGTATTCACACGCTTTGCTTGCGCGTCGCCAAACAAACGGACTATACGAAGTGCCTGATTGTTTATCGCCGTCATCGAACGAAGAAGGGGTGTCTTTGTGTCAAGAGCCTCGCCTGTATAAGAGCAGAAGGCAGTAGGAATATAAAGCGTTCCATCCTTTACAAAGGCGTATGAAGCAGGGTCCCAAGCGGTGTAGCCGCGAGCCTCAAAGGTTGCGCGAAGTCCGCCCGAGGGGAAAGAGGACGCGTCAGACTCGCCCTTAATAAGCTCCTTGCCCGAAAACTCCATAACCACCTTGCAGTTGCCCACAGGCGCGATAAAGGAGTCGTGCTTCTCGGCGGTTACGCCTGTAAGAGGCTGAAACCAGTGTGTGTAGTGGGTCGCGCCCTTCTCTATTGCCCAATCCTTCATAGCGTTAGCAACCACACTTGCTATAGACGGGTCGATGGTGCGGCCCTCGGCTATAGTGGTGGTAAGCGACCTGTATACATCTTTAGGAAGCTTTTCACGCATTACATCTTCGTTAAAGACCTGCGCGCCAAATATTTCGGGTACTGTTCTGTTCATTTATCTGTATCCTTTCGATTTTATCATCAATATTATACCTCTTTACGCCATAATTGTCAATAGCTACACCAATTTTTGCAAAAGTGGGAGCATTTGTTTTCATTTATCTGAATTATTATAACAAAGTGGGTAAAAAAATTCAAATTCTTGCAATTTATTTGTGTGCCGTGGAGGTGTGCAACCTGTAAAATCCGCCGTTTTCACGAAAAAATTTAAATTTTCGTCTTTTTTGCTTTTTTATATAGACAAACAGAAGAAAATGTTGTAAAATATAGATGTAATTTTTTCAGAATAGAGGCGTATACAATTTGAAAACCACTCTTTTATCAAAGCCGAGCGCTTGTGAAGAGAACATTCTCCCCCACTTATCAACAGAAAAGACAGACACGGCTATAAAGCTTTACGCGCTTTTCATCAGCGTGCTGTTTCTTATAGCAGTCCCCTTTGCCGCTTGGTACACAGGCGACTCGGACATTTTACAAGGACTTTGGCGAATCACCACCTCGCCCTCAAAGCTCGTAACCGACTATTTTGCCCTGGGCGGGCTTGCCGCAACCTTTCTCAACGCCGCAATTTGCGGTCTGTTCTGCAACCTTATAATTCTTATAAGCCGTGTAAAGGCAAACGCCATCACTCTTGCAGGATATATGCTGATGATAGCGCACTGCTTCTACGGACTTAATTTCCTCAATATGTGGCCGCCCTTCTTTGGGGTGCTTATCTATTGCGGTATAACTAAAAAGCCTTTCAAGGAAAATGTACATATTTCCTTTTTCTCCACCGCCCTCGCCCCCTTTATAAGCGAGTTTATGTTCAGATATACCCTTGGGTCATTCTCGTCAGCGAGAACTGTAGCCGCTATAGGCGGAATTACACTTTCCCTTCTGTTCGGACTTGCCGTCGGCTTTGTCGTTCCCGCACTTCTGCCGGGAACTACCGCAATGCACCGCGGATATAATATGTATAAGGCGGGACTTGCCATAGGAATACTCGGCATCTTTATCTACGCCTTTATGTATAAGGTCCTCGGAGCAGAGCACCCCGCACAGACGGTTATCAACAACCCCGAATATTACGCTATGCCCTACGCCTACCGCGAGTTTATGAACATCTTCTTTACGGTTTTCTTCTCGCTCACCCTTGCCATAGGCGCGATTTTCAGTATAAAAACCATAGGAAACTACAGAAAGCTGCTCAGATGCACAGGCTACGATGTGGACTTTACCGACAGGTTCGGAATGCCCATCTGCCTTGTCAACATCGCCATATACGGCTTTTGCATTATAGCCTACCTTAATCTTGTGTTCATTCTGCCCGAAATCTTCCCCGCCCTTCCAAGCGGCAGCGGATTTACGGGAGCAACCGTTGGCGTAACCTTTGCCGCCCTTACCTTCGCGGCAGACGGTCAGCACCCAAGAAATGTCTACCCCATCGTTTTGGGTTACATTCTTCTGTTTGCCCTCACCTGCGGAATTTGCGCTCTTTGCGGAGTTGATATTCCCTGGACGCTTTCCACCCAGAGCTACATAAACGGTCTGGCATTCGCCACAGGACTTTGCCCCTTTGCGGGAAAGTACGGCGTTAAGACGGGAATTCTGGCAGGCTTTGTCTGCGCGGTCATATGCGCGTCGACCGCCGACTTCCACGGCGGCTTCGTTCTCTACAACGGCGGATTTTCCGCGGGACTTACCGCCCTTATACTTCTCCCCATTCTTGACTTCTACAATGTAAAGCCAAAATTTGACGACAAGCTATAACAAATCAATATAAAAGCCGAGCTTACAGCTCGGCTTTTTCTGTTTTCCCAATTTTATGGAACAGATAATCAAACCCATTTTGTGTCGGCGTGCTTATATTTCCAAAAGGTATTTACAAATACAAAAAATTATGCTATAATGAATATGCCAAACAAATTTAATAATAGAATTCTCGGTATCTTTTTATTTATAGGATAATTGTACCCTTTTTTAGCCATAATCATTTTAGAATTTGGTAAAAGCGCAAATTCCGAATAGTGATTATGGTAGAGATATCCTAATTCTATTAAATTTGTTTGGCGACAATTGGAGTTTGCGTTTTTCGGTGCGCTGACTTCGGTTGGCGCACTTTTTATATACTAATGGAGGAACATATGGACAGAGAAATTCCAAAAAAAGTTATTGATGTTACCGGCGTAGAGCTTACGCCCGGAGAGCCTGATGTTTGTCTTGGCAACGGAGATCAAGGGTTTGAGTGTTGTTGCGACGAATGCAACTATTTTTTACTTTGTTTTCCCGAGTTTGATCCTTTTAGAGAAGAAGAATTTATTGATACGGACAAGGACTATATTTGACCATAATATAAAACACAGGTACAAAAAAGGGGGCGTCGCTTTGCGACGCCCCTAAATGGCTTTTATTAGTCGTTGGAGTAGAGTACACCCATCTTAAGAAGTCTTTCGTACTTCGCCTTTGCCGCCGCCTCAGCGTTCTTGAAGAGAACCTCTGCTCTCTCGGGGAACTGCTGTGCAAGACGAGCGTAACGAGTTTCGGACTTAATGAAATCAACATAGTCAGCTGTAGGAGCCTTGGAGTCGATTGTAAGAGGATTCTTGCCCTCTGCCTTAAGTGCGGGGTTGTATCTGAACATCTGCCAGTAACCTGCCTCAACCGCCTTCTTCATCTCGAACTGGCAGTTCTGCATACCGCCCTTAACTCCGTGCATTTCACAAGGAGCGTAGCCGATTACGATAGAAGGTCCGTTGTAAGCCCCTGCCTCTGCAAGAGCCTTAAGTGTCTGGTTCATATCAGCACCCATAGCGATCTGTGCAACATATACATAGCCGTAGGACATTGCGATCTCTGCAAGATTCTTCTTGCCGATTGCCTTACCTGCTGCCGCGAACTGTGCAACCTGACCGATCTGAGAAGCCTTGGAAGCCTGTCCGCCTGTGTTGGAGTAAACCTCGGTATCGAATACCATAATGTTTACATCCTCGCCCGAAGCGATTACGTGGTCAAGACCGCCGAAGCCGATATCATATGCCCAACCGTCGCCACCGAAGATCCATACAGACTTCTTGGAGAGGTAGGACTTCTCTGCGAGAATTGTAGAAGCTGTGGGGCATCCTGCCGCTGCAGCCTTCTCAAGCTCTGCGACAAGTGCCTTTGTAGCCTTGTCGTTAGCCGCGCTGCTGTCCTTAGTTGCAAGGTACTCAGCCGCTGCCGCCTTGAACTCTGCGGAAGCCTTATCCGAAGCTGCCATCTCTTCTACCTTTGCGATGAGCTTCTCACGGATAGCCTTCTGACCGAGGTGGATACCAAGACCGTGCTCTGCGTTATCCTCGAACAAGGAGTTAGCCCAAGCAGGACCGCGTCCGCTTGCCTTGTTTACTGTGTAAGGAGTTGCGGGAGCAGAGCCGCCCCAGATAGAGGAGCATCCTGTTGCGTTGGAGATATACATTCTCTCACCGAAGAGCTGTGTGATAAGACGAGCGTAGGATGTTTCTGCACAACCTGCGCAAGAGCCGGAGAACTCAAGGAGGGGCTGCTTGAACTGGCTGCCCTTAACTGTGTTGTTGATAAGCTCTTCCTTCTCAGTTACATTAGCAACTGCCCAGTCAAATGCTTCCTGCTGAGCAAGCTCCTGTGCCTGAGGAACCATCTCGATAGCTCTCTTTTCGGGAGCGCCGTCCTTGTCCGCCTTTGCAGTTACAGGACAAGCCTTAACACAAAGAGTACATCCCATACAGTCAAGAGGAGATATAGCCATTGTGAACTTGTAGTTTGTCTTCATTACAGGCTTTGCAGCGAACTTTGTGGTCGCGGGAGCCTTTGCTGCCTCGTCCTCTGTAAGCGCGAAGGGACGAATTGTAGCGTGAGGACATACGAACGCACAGTTGTTACACTGGATACAGTTCTCGGGAATCCACTTGGGAACCATAACTGCAACGCCTCTCTTCTCGTATGCGGCAGAGCCCTGAGGGAATGTACCGTCAACATACTTGGAGAATGCGGAAACCTTAAGATCGTCGCCCTTCATCTTAACTGTGGGAAGAACCACATCGTTAACGAAGTCAACAAGGTCTGCTCTGTCGCCTGTTACAGCGGGAGCGGGAGCTGTTTCGCCTGCGTTTGCCCAATCAGCGGGAACCTCAACAAGGTGAAGAGCGTCCTTACCTGCGTCGATAGCATTGTGGTTAAGGTCAACGATAGCCTGTCCCTTCTTGAGGTAGGACTTGGTTGCCATATACTTCATATAATCAATAGCTTCGTCAATGGGAAGAATGTTAGCAAGCGCGAAGAACGCAGACTGAAGAACTGTGTTCTTAACCTTTGCGTTACCAAGGTCGATAGCGATCTTTGTAGCGTTGATGGTGTAGAACTTGATGTTGTTCTTTGCGATGTATGTCTTAACGGATGCGGGAATGTGCTCGTTAAGCTCTGCGTCTGTCCACTGGCAGTCAAGAAGGAATGTACCGCCGGGCTTAACGTCAGAGATCATGTCGTACTTGTTG
>JAZRHS010000099.1:0-15215 GCA_045644865.1 Eubacteriales bacterium
AAGCCTGTTTCTGAAATGGCTCTCATATGGAGCTTTCTGATAGCAACAATGCCCTGAAGCATATCGGGCTTTTCGTTGGGGTTGGGCTGATGAAGCATACCCTTGTATCCGTCGCCTGTGGTTCGGGGCTTGTTGGTGTAAATACGGGGAATAATGATTATCTTGTCCGCAACCTTGTCCTGAACTGTGCGGAGTCTTGATATGTAATCAATGACGGCGTCCTCACGGTCTGCGGAGCAGGGACCTATAACGAGAATAAATTTATCCGATTCTCCTGTGAATACCTTTGCGATTTCCTTGTCGGTTTTCTCTTTGCTCGCCGCAAGCTGGGGGGAAAGGGGGAATTCTTCTTTTATTTCCTTGGGAATTGGGAGTTTTCTCTTGAAATTCATATTCATAATAATAACCGTCTTTCAAAACTAAATGGAATGTGTTTCGTCAAAGCTTCCTGCAATCTTAAGCTTATCACAGCACTCTGAAAGCTCTTTGAGCATTGCTTCGCCCTCTGGGGTGTAGGGGTTGCCGTCGCCCTCAATGTAAAAATAATATTGCCAAGCAAGGCTTCTCATAGAGCGGCTGCGGAGCGATTGCATATTAAAGCCGTGCTTTGCGATAATATTAACGCTTTTAGCCAGCGCGCCCGGCTCATTCTTTACCGTGAAAACAAGAATAAACTTCTTTTTTCGCTCGATATCCTGTGGAGCTCGGGAGAATATAGCGAATCTTGTTGTGTTACTGTGCGCCGAGTTAATGTTTCGTTCAATTACCTTAAGGCCGTAAAGCGCCGCGGTTTCCGCGCTTGCTATAGCGGCGATATGGCGATTGTTCTGTGCCGCCACATACTGTGCCGCCAAAGCGGTGTTGGCAAATTCGGACTGATTAAAGTTGTGCGCCTTTATGTATGCCGAGCATTGCGACAGCGCCTGAGGATGGCTTACAACATCGGTTATATCTGCTACCGTGGCGTCCTGTGTACCAAGCAGGTTCTGGACGATGGGAAGCTCAAAAACTCCGTTGATGTAAAGCGATCCTGAAAAGATAAGGTCCATAACCTGACCTACTTCACCCGCAAAGCTGTTTTCAATAGGCAGTACGGCAGAATCACATACGCCGTTTTCAACTGCGCGATAGGCTTCTTCAAAATCTCCAAAAGATATGTGGGTGGCGTTGGGGAAGATGCGGGTTGAAGCGATGTGGGCAAACGCCCCCGCTATTCCGCTATAGGCAATCTTCATTCCGTTTTGAATTCGGTTTTGATAGCTTCTTGAAATCGAAAGGATATGCTTCATAAATCGAGCATAGTACTCCTTAAGTTCTGTATCCTCTACATAGTCAGAGGAAGCCTCAAGTTTGCGCTTGTCGTAATCGGGATCGTTTATGGGCATACCGTTTTTGCATTTAAGGTCGGCAATATCCCCAACAAGCTCCATACGCTGTGTAAACAGCTTCGCTATTTCCTTGTCAATAGCGTTAATGTCATTCTCAATAGTCGCTAGCTTATTATTCATGAATGCAGCTCCTTTCTAAATATTTTTTCAAAATTGTTTTTGAAAATATTAAATCAATTATATCACTGTTTTCTTGATTTTGCAATACTTTTTGGTCAAATTTTATACAAAAAGCAGCCGAATTTCGGCTGCTTTTGTAGTCATAGTGGGTTACTTATTTATGCCGCTTAAGAAGCTCTTGAGAATTTCACTTTTGGGGTTTCCGAAAAGCTCCTCGGGCGCGCCCTGTTCCTCAATAATTCCGTTTGCCATAAAAATGACCTCGTCAGAAACATTGCGTGCAAATTCCATTTCGTGGGTAACGACTATCATAGTTCGTCCCTCGTCGCGGAGCGCCTTTATAACCTTAAGAACCTCGCCTGTAAGCTCGGGGTCGAGAGCCGATGTAGGCTCGTCGAAGCAGAGAATATCAGGCTTCATAGCCAAGGCTCTTGCGATCGACACGCGCTGCTGTTGTCCGCCCGAAAGCTGACAGGGATAAAAGTCCTTCTTTTCTGAAAGTCCTACCGAGCAGAGAAGCTCCTCGGCGTTCTTCTCAATATCAGCGTAAGCCTGCTTTAATTCTGTATGGGAAAGCTTTTTCTGCTTTGCCTCTTCCTTTGCGCGAAGCTTGGGGGCAAGAGTAAGATTTTCCATAACCGAGTATTGAGGGAACAGGTTAAAGGACTGAAAAACAAGACCAAAGCTCAAGCGGCTTTCTCTTATTTGCGCCGCTGATTTTTTTGTGTTATCCTCGGCGTTGAATATTTCGGCTTCGTTGATCGAAATAACTCCCGTGTCTGGTGTTTCAAGGAAGTTAAGGCAACGCAAGAGGGTAGTCTTTCCGCTTCCCGAAGAACCGATTATAGAAAGCACCTGTCCTTTTTCAAGCGAGAAATCAATACCCTTAAGTACCTCTACCTTGCCGAAATTTTTTGTTATGCTTTTTACTTCAAGAAATGCCATATTCGTCCCCCCCTTAAACCTTGTAATAAGACAGCTTTTTCTCAAAATATCCGAAAAGAAGCGTAAGGATTCCCACAAAGGCGAGATAGAATACTGCTGTGTAGAAGGTGGGCCAGATAAGGGCGCTTGTAGACGCGTATTCCTCTGCCACCTTAAGTATCTCCATAACCATAATAACGCGTGCAAGAGCCGTATCCTTTACAAGCGTGATTATTTCGTTGGACATAGGGGGAATAATACGCTTGACTACCTGCATAAGAACTACCTTAAAGAAAATCTGCGATTTTGTCATACCCAGAACCTCGCCCGCCTCGTACTGACCGCGAGGAATACCTTCGATACCGCCTCGGTATATTTCCGAGAAGTAGCAGGCATAGTTAATGACAAAGGCAACGATGACCGCGTTAAAGCGGGTAAAGAATGACATCTGCCACAGAAGTCGGGGAACATAGAAAACCACGAATATCTGAAGCATAAGCGGAACACCGCGGATAATCCATACGAATATTTTTGTAAGGTAGGCTAAAGGCTTGAACCTTGACATAGAGCCAAAGGAAATTACCAAACCCAAAGGAAGCGCTAACACAAGTGTTAGCGCAAATATCAGGCAGGTTATTTCAAATCCTTCAAGTAACCTAAGGGTTACTGACCAGAATGATGACCAAGTTATTGACATTTTTATTTCCTTTGTAAATTTTTATCAGTCGATATTCTCAACAAACATAACCGAATTTTCGAAGCCGTACTTTGTAGCAAGAGCTGCGATTGTTCCGTTATCAAAGAGAGTCTTGATAGCCTCGTTTACCTTGGCGGTAAGTTCGCTGCCCTTTGTGAAGCCAACAGCGTAGATTTCGGAATCAAGAACGATTTCCTCAACGATCATAAGATCAGCGTAGTCGCCCTGACCGCAAACATTCTTTGCAAGAACGATATCCATAACTGCGAAATCAACCGCGCCTGACTTAACCTCAAGGAATGCCTTGTTCTGTGCGGTGTACTTCTCAAGAGAGCCGTTTTCACCGATAACAGAGGAAGCGTAAGCTTCGCCTGCACTGCCACCCTCAACGCCTGCCTTCTTGCCTGCAAGGTCAGCCTCGGACTTGATTGCGTCAGCATTGTCAGCCTTGATTACAACACACTGTTGGTTGAGCATATAGCCGTAAGAGAAGTCAACCAGATCAGAGCGCTTTGTTTCTACACCGTCGATCTTATCAGAGGAGTTAGCTGTAAAGCCGTTCCAGATGCAGTCGATTGTGCCTGCAGCAAGCTCCATATATTTCTGACCCCAGTCGATTTCCTGGAACTCAACATTCATACCGATAAGCTTACCAACTTCAATAGCGAACTCGGACTCAAAGCCTATCCAGTTGCCGTTTTCGTCTTTTTCGTTCATATTTTCAAAAATAGTTACGCCGCAAACAAGGGTATTGTCGTCAGCCTTGTCGCCGCAGCCTGCAAAGCAGAAGAGTGTGCTCATTATCATAATAAGCGCGAGTGTGAGAGAAAGAATCTTTTTCATTGTTATATCTCCTATGTAGTAATGTTTTAACACTTTACCTTGGTAAAGTACTAATATAATACCACATTAAAGGGCATTTGTCAATAGGTTTTTAAGAAAAAATAATAAAAAATGTGTAATTTATTTAAGTTTGACAAAATATAATAAAATATGTAAATTTTATAGCCAAAAACATTAAATTAATATGATGTTACTTGACAAATGAGTATAATAAATGTATAATCGTTGTAGTATTAAATTATGGGAGAGGAGGGAACTGGATTGAAAAGACAGAAAAAATCTGTCGGAACGCCAAAGGTCAAGCACAAGGGCATAAAGATCTTGTACGCAATTCTTGTGGGCTTGGTCGTTCTTACAGCCATTCGTTCGGCAATAAGAGGCGAATACAGTAATGTTTTCTTCTGCGCTCTTACTCTGCTTCTTTTTACCCTACCTTCACTTGTTGAAAATAATCTTGATATTCATCTTCCCAATGTCTTTGAGGGATTGGTTCTGTTGTTTATATACTCCGCCGAGATATTGGGCGAGATAAACTGTTATTATATAAGGATACCTCATTGGGATACGGTGCTTCACAGCGTAAACGGATTTATGTTTGCGGCGTTTGGGTTTGCGTTGCTTGATATAATCAACAGAAACAGTAAAATAAAATTCAAGCTTTCGCCCATTTATCTTGCGCTTATGGCGTTCTGCTTCTCAATGACTACAGGCGTTATATGGGAGTTTATAGAGTATTTTGCCGACCTGTTTTTGGCAACCGATATGCAAAAGGACACATATGTTAATTATATAAACACAGTTCTTCTTGATCCCACCCAATCAAACCGCGTGGTAGGACTTAATGAGATAAGCGAGGTTATAATAAGATATGCTGACGGCAAGGAGATAGTACTTGACCGATATCTTGATGTGGGCTTGCACGATACAATTAAGGATCTTTTGGTGAATTTCTTTGGCGCGGCTGTTTTCAGCGTCATAGGCTTCTTTTATGTTAAAAGGAGAGGTAACGGAAGGATTGCAAGACAGTTTATTCCCGTGCTAAATGAGTCGGCTGACAGCGAAGAAAATGAAGAATTAAATAACGATAACGCCGAGGAGTAATATCTCGGCGTTATTTTTATCTTTTTCGTAAAAAAGTAAAAAAATTCCCAACTTTTTTTGAAAAAGGACTTGATTTTTTTTCAAAGATGTGGTATGATATTAAAGTCGCAGTACGGAGAGATGGCTGAGCTGGTCTAAGGCGCACGACTGGAAATCGTGTTAAGGCTAATACCCTTACGAGGGTTCGAATCCCTCTCTCTCCGCCAGGCATTGCTGGTATGGCTCAGTCGGTAGAGCACGTCATTGGTAATGACGAGGTCATCGGTTCGATTCCGATTACCAGCTCCAAATCCCCAAGTCTTATGACTTGGGGCTTTTTCTATGCGCGGTGTTTTTTGTTGAGCTTACAGCGCATATAAAGAAGAATATAAGAAGAATTGCGGTATATTCAGCGGGGAATATTGGAGCAAAGGCGGAAACTGTTTCGGCGGGCTCGGGCAACCTCAGATTGTCAAGATAGGAAAAAGCAAGAGCCGAAAGACAGCATATCATGCCCTGAAGCAGCTTTGACAGGGCATATGAAAAATAGTTACTTAGACGAGTGCCAACAAGGGCGGCGGTTTGAAAATGAACCGAAAGCCCCGACCAACCGATTGTAAAGCCGCATAGTGCTATTCCAAGCCTTCCGCCTATAGCGGCGCTTGATGACGCCCCTGTTGAAAGCTCAAGGAAAGAGCCAAGGAGTGCCCCGCCCGCAGACACAAGCCCAAGTCCGCTTGAAATACATCCCACAACAGCCGAAAAGAATATAACATAAGCGCAAAGAAGAATTGTAGAATTTGTAGCCGATGAAATTGCGCCTGTTATTATTTCCGAAAGGCCTTTTTTTATTGTCATCGTTTTTTGTGGGTGAGGTGAGAATGGCTCAACCTTTCTTGGCTTGAAGATAATTCCCGATATTATGGCGGCCGATAGTGCCGATATATAAAGAGCAATTCCAAGGCGCTTGCTTCCGAGAAGCGAAATTCCTACCGCGTTAACGATAAAGGCAAAGCTGGGAATACCCGAAAAGCCAATAGCGCGCTCAAGCTCGCTTTGGCTTATCTCTCCTTGGTCGTAAAGCGAAACTAAAGCCTTTGTCCCCATTGGAAATCCCAAAAGCAGCCCAAGAAGCACCGCAGAGGCGGCAGAGCTTGACAAGCCAAACAGTTTGCGCGATAGTCTTTCTCCAAACTTTCCAAAGAAGGATAATATTCCGCTTTCGCTTAACATTTCGGAGATTATCATAAAAGGAAAAAGCGAGGGAATAACTGTGAGAAAGCAGTTTTCCATTCCTTTTTTCACAAAGCCTATAGTAAGCTCGGCATTTTTTATTAAAAGCGCGCACATAAAAAGCGACGCCAATACAGGCAGTATAAAAATTTTCCTTAAGACTTCTTTGGTCATATGCAGACTCCTTTGGCATATATTTTAATATAATTTATTTAATTAAACTCGGATATATGCTTTGGAGGAAGATTAATGAGAAAAAAGATAAAGGACAGAGCTGGGCTTCTTGAAGGGGTTACAAAGGGACTTGACATAGATGCGGATATGCTTTGCCGCGGCTTTTCGGCAGAGCTGAAGGGGAAAAACCGAGCCGAACTTTGCGGAATAAAAAGAATACTTGCATATAGCGACACGCTGGTTTCCTTTGTTACCGCCGACGGCGTTTTTATGGTGCTTGGGCGGAGGCTTGATTGTATATCCTTTAAGAGAGGCGCGGTAATCGTAGAGGGAGAGATAATAAGTATGGGATTCGATTGCGGAGGGAAAAATGAGAGTAACTGATTTTTTTGTGGGCGTTGTCAGACTTTCCACCCCACAGAAAAACTCCGCAAGACTTGTAAACATATGTATGCGCCACGCAATTCCATATCGAAGCCCGCGATTCAGCGACGGACAGCTTGTTTTTGAGTGCGATATTTTCTCTTCAAAAAAACTATTGGAGATATGCGCTCAGCGGGGAATAGAGCTGCTAAAGGTAAGAAGAACAGGACTGCCTGTTCTTGTGAGCAGATATAAGAACAGATGGGGGCTTCTTGCGGGGATTGTTATAGCCTCGCTTATACTCGCTGTGTCCTTTAATACCGTGTGGCGGGTTGAGGTTACGGGAAACGGGGAGATAAGCCGCGGTAGTGTTGAAGCCCTTCTTGAAGAAAATGGCTTTTGTGTGGGGAGCGCCATACAAAGTGCCGATTTAACGCTTCTTGAAAACAGGATAATGAACGCCTCTCCCGATATTGCGTGGATATCTGTAAATATGGACGGAACTGTAGCCCGAATAGAGATACGGGAGCGAAAGGTGGAGGGTGAGCGAGGAGAGGGCTTAGCTCATTTGACGGCAATCAGGGACGGCATAATAGAGAGAATAGAAGCATATAACGGAAGCTGTGTTGTAAAGGTTGGTGATGTGGTAAGAGAGGGTCAGCTGCTTGTAAGCGGAGAGTATGTCAATGACAAGGGTGAAAGCCGATTTACAAGGGCAGAGGGTGAGATATATGCAAGAACGGTAAGGAATATTTTTGTGTCTGTTCCCCTTAAAATCGAGGAAAAGGTGTATACAGGTCGGAAGAAATCAGATGTTTATATAAATTTTTTCAAAAAAAACATAAAAATTTTCTCAAATAGTGGAAAAAAGTATCCAAGTTGTGATATAATATGTAAGAATGGGGAATTATCGCTTTTTGGCGGTGATGATTTGCCTGTAGGATATACTCTAACAGAATATCTTGAATATGAAATGCTTCCCGTAGAGCTTAGTGAAAACGAAGCAATGGAAAGAGCCTTTTTGTATCTTGAGCGCGAGCTGGGCAGTCTTTCCTCTGAAATAGAGCTTTTGCGGAAGAATATAGAATTTGAAATAGTTGACGGCGTATATGTTCTCAAATGCGAGCTTGTGTGCATAGAGAACATTGCCCAAACGATAGAGTAAAAGGAAGTGATAGATATGGCGCAAAAAACAGTCAGCTCTGAAACAAGCGAGCTTACCTCGCGTATTTTCGGCAGCTATGATAGCAATGTCAAGGCTATTGAGGACAGCTTTGGGGTTACCATAAGAAACCGAAGCAGCGAAAGCGGAGATGCTATTCTTATAGACGGCGAAAGAGCCGAGGATGCCGCAAGGGTAGTTGAATACCTTAAGGGAGTTGCCGCGATAAACGAGAATATCGAGGAGCAGTCTGTAAGATATGTTATAGATATGGTCAAAGGCGGAGATGCAGATGCCCTTGAAAGCCTTGACGGCGATTGTGTCTGCATAACACACAGGGGTAAGCCCATAAAGGCTAAAACTGTGGGGCAGAAGCACTATATCAAGGCAATAGAGAAGAATACCATCGTGCTTGGTGTAGGACCTGCGGGAACGGGAAAGACCTTCCTTGCGGTGGCTATGGCGGTGAAGGCGCTGCGCTCAAAGCAGATCAGCCGTATAATCCTTACTCGCCCCGCTATAGAGGCAGGTGAAAAGCTTGGATTTTTGCCCGGCGACCTTCAGAGCAAGATAGATCCCTACCTTCGTCCGCTTTATGACGCTCTTTACGAGATGATGGGAAGCGAGGCGTATGCAAGATATGTGGAAAAGGGGATTATTGAAATTGCTCCTCTTGCATATATGCGAGGCAGAACGCTTGACGATTCCTTTATCATTCTTGACGAGGCGCAGAATGCTACTCCCGAGCAGATGAAGATGTTTTTGACCCGACTTGGCTTTAACTCCAAGGTGGTGGTAACAGGCGACCTTACACAGACCGACCTGCCTTACGGACAAAAAAGCGGTCTTGCGACGGCAGTCAAGATACTTGAGGGCATAGATGATATTTATATTCACTACTTCACAGAGAGAGATGTGGTGCGCCATAAGCTTGTTCAAAAGATAATTCTTGCTTATGAAAAGCACGAAAGAGAAGCGGCGAGAAAAGCAGAGGAACGCCGCGCAAAGCTGACAGGAAAAACAAAACAGTAAAGAGGACTTTATTATGATGCTTAAAATCTATTTTGAAAATAATCAGGACAAGGAAGCTGTAACCTACAAGCTTAAAATGCTTATCAGAAACGCTATTATGGCGGCTCTTGAATATGAGGAAATCGAGGAGGATTGCGAGGTGTCGCTTACCTTCTGTGATGACGAAAAGATAAGGGAGCTTAACAACAAGTTCCGCGGAATAGACAGGGCAACCGATGTTTTGTCCTTTCCTCTCTTTGATGACGACGCGCCCGACTATGTTGTGCCTGAAATAGACTGTATGCTTGGAGATATAGTTATATCTCTTGAGCGCGCAAGAGCTCAGGCAGAGGAGTTCGGACACAGCTATGAGCGTGTGGCGGCATTTTTGGCGGTGCATTCGGTTCTTCATCTTCTTGGATACGACCACGAAACGGGCGAAGAGGATGAACTTGATATGAGAAGAAGACAGACGGAAATAATGGACAAGCTTGGGCTTGCGGTGAAATAAACGAGGGAAAAATGAAAAAGACAGGATTTATAGCAATCGTAGGACGCCCCAATGTGGGTAAATCAACACTTATGAATACAATGCTCGGTGAAAAGGTGGCTATAGTATCAAGCAAGCCCCAGACCACCAGAAACCGCATTATGGGAATACACACCAGAGGCGAGGAGCAGTTTGTTTTTGTGGACACCCCCGGTATCCATACTCCCAAGAATTATCTAGGCGAATATATGGTAAATGCCGCAAACAACTCAATGCGCGAGGCCGATGCTGTAGTGCTTGTAGTTGATGCGGGCAGAGAGGCAAGCAAGGTTGAGGACGAGGTTATTGACTATCTTAAAAAGACAGGAACGCCCTCGGTGCTTGCTATAAACAAGGTTGACCTTTATAACCGCGAGCAGATAGCGGCGGCTATTGCCCACTATGCCGAAAAGCATAATTTTGATGCCTTTGTGCCGATTTGCGCTAAGAACGGAAAGGCGGTGGACGAGCTTCTTGATGAATGCTCCAAGTTCCTTATTGAATCCGATTGGTTTTTCCCCGATGATATGATAACCGACCAGCCTGAAAGGCAGATTGCGTCCGAGATAATTCGTGAAAAGATATTGAAGGCGTTCAATAAGGAGATTCCCCACGGCGTTGCGGTGGTTATCGAGGAATTCCGTGATGAGGGCACTCTTATCAGTATAAGAGCCGAGATTTTCTGCGAAAAGGCTTCCCATAAGGGAATCATCGTAGGCAAAAACGGCGCGGGACTTAAGCTTGTGGGCAGTTACGCCCGTCAGGACCTTGAGAAGTTCTTTGGAACAAAGGTATATCTTAACCTTTGGGTCAAGGTTAAGGAAAACTGGCGCGAAAGTGTTGGTTTGGTAACAAACTTCGGTTATAATAACAAGGACGATAATTAAGATACAGAGGGGCGGTGCGGGCGTGCAATATACGGTTGACGGACTTGTGGTCCGCGAGATAGAGTCTGGAGAAAACGACAAAAGAATAACCCTTCTTAGTGCCGATAGGGGTAAAATAACCTTCTCGGCAAAGGGCGCAAGGTCGCTTCGCAGCAAGTATATGAACGCCATAGCTCTTTTTACCTACGGCAATTATGAGATAAGTGAAAGAACGGGATATTCGTGGCTTGCGGGGGCGTCGGTAACAGAACCGTTTTATGCTCTGCGCGACAATATTGACCGTCTTGCGCTTGCTTCGTATATAGTCGATGTGGCAAACGAGCTTTCGGGAGAGGGCGAGCCCGCCGAAGAGCTTTTAAGGCTTACGCTCAACACCCTTTACGCTATTTCAAGAGATATTAAGCCATACGCCCAGATTAAGGCGGTGTACGAGCTTCGGGCTATGTCTTTGTCGGGCTATCTTCCCCAGCTTGATGGCTGCGGGCTTTGCCACAAGGAAAAGGGCGAGCTTATGTACCTTGATATAATGAATGGAATTCTTAAATGCGAGGACTGCATACATAAGCTTAATTCAAGCAGAGAGGCGACGGTTTATCCCGACGGCTCTGCGGTGATACTGGCCAGACTTGATTACGGCGCGCTTTCGGCGGCAAGATATGTTGTGTCAGCTCCTGTTGAAAAATTGCTTTCCTTTAATCTTGACGAGGGAAGCTTGGAGCTGCTTGGAAAAATGAGCGAGAGCTATCTTGTTCATCACCTTGAAAAAGGATTTTCGTCCCTTGATTTTTATAATTCCTTAAAAAAGATTTGATTTTGAAAGGCTGATTAAATGCTTTATAACGATAAAAATATCGGAACGCTTGAGTTTGACAAGGTCAGAGCAATGCTTGCCGAATGTGCCGCGACAGAGGGCGCAAAGGCAGAGGCTCTTGAGCTTACGCCCTCGGTATACCCCGAGGAGATATTGCGCAGGCTCAGAAGAACTACAGACTCAAGAAGACTTATTGATGCAAAAGGAACGCCTTCCTTTGGGCTTGTAAGTGATGTCAGAGAGATATGTGAGCGAGCCGACAAGGGAGCAACTCTTTCTGCAAGAGAGCTGCTTGATGTTGCCAATGTTTTGAGAACTTCGCGCTCGCTTATAGATTATATCCGAACAAACAAGCTGTTTGAAACATCTGTAGACGAAATATTTGAGCGGCTTATTCCCAATAAGGCCCTTGAGGAAAGAATATACCGTTCCATAATTTCCGAGGAAATGATTGCCGACGAGGCAAGCAGGGAGCTTGGAGATATAAGAAGAAAAATAAGAATTGCAGGGAACAGAATTAAGGAAACCCTGCAAAAGTATATTGCGGGCAGCTCATATTCCAAATATCTGCAGGAAAATATAGTAACTCTTAAAAACGGACGCTATGTTGTGCCTGTAAAGGCTGAATATAAAAACGAGGTCAAGGGACTTATTCACGACACCTCGGCATCGGGCTCTACTATTTTCATTGAGCCCTCGGCGGTAGTTGACGCAAATAATGAAATACGAATTCTTGAAACCAAGGAACAGCGCGAGATAGAGCGAATCCTTCACGAAATGTCGGTTGATGTAAGCCTGAATCAGGCGGCAATCAAACTCAATTATCTTAATATAACCGAGCTTGCATTTGTTTTCGCCTGCGGAAAGCTTTCTGAAAGACTTGATGCCACAGCCCCCATAATTTCGGGGGACAGAAGCCTTAATCTTATTCGCGCCAGACACCCGCTTATAAATAAAGATGTGGTTGTGCCTGTAAATATTTCAATGGGCGAAGGATACGATACACTTGTTATTACAGGCCCTAATACAGGCGGTAAGACAGTTTCACTTAAGACGGTGGGGCTTTTCGCGCTTATGGCGCAGTCGGGACTTCACATTCCCGCAGAGGAGCGCTCATCTATATGTATATTTGACAATATTCTTGTTGATATAGGCGACGAGCAGAGCATAGAGCAGTCGCTGTCAACCTTTAGCTCACATATGGTGAATATAGTGTCGATGCTTAAAGAGGTGGGAAACCGGTCGCTTGTGCTTTTTGACGAGCTTGGCGGCGGCACAGACCCTGTAGAGGGCGCGGCGCTTGCGGTGGCTATTATTGAGTATGTGAGAGAAAAAGAGGCTATGTGCCTTGCTACCACCCACTATTCGGAACTGAAGGCTTATGCACTTGATACAGAAGGGGTTTGCAATGCTTCCTGTGAGTTTGATGTGGAAACTCTCAAGCCCACCTACAAGCTTATTATAGGCACACCCGGACGCTCCAATGCCTTTGCTATCTCGTCAAAGCTCGGGCTTCCCGAGGAGATAATAGGCAGGGCAAAGGACTATGTCAGCTCGGACAACAAGCGATTTGAGGATATAATCGAAAAGCTTGAAAATAGCCGTGTTGAAATGGAAAAGAGGCGTGAGGAAGCCGAGAAATTGAAGGCTGACTATGAGCGCTTCAAGACCGAGTCCGAAAAAATAATTTCCCAAAAAGTCCGTGAGGCAGAGGCAACTCTTGAAAAGGCGCGGAGTAAGTCCGCGTCAATGGTGGAGAGTGCCAAGGCATCAAGCGAGTTTATCTTTGACCAGCTTGAAAAGGTTAAGAAGAAGCAGGATGCCGAAAACTTCGGAAGCGAGCTTGAAAGAACCCGCCGTGCGGTAAGGGAGCATATAAAGCAGAACGACGACAAATACAACCCCGTTGACGAAAGGAAAAACGAAAACTATGTTCTTCCAAGAAAGCTTCGTAAGGGAGATACCGTGTTTATTGTTAATATCGGCAAAGAGGGCGTTGTGCTTGAAGAGCCCGACAACAGCGGAAATGTTCAGGTTCAGGCGGGAATTATCAAGACCAGAACAAAGGTGGAAAATCTTCGCCTTGTAGAGCAAACACCGCAGTTTATTGATAAGGATAACAAAAAATCAGATGCGGGAAGCTATAAGGCTACGGTTCGCAGAGATTGTACCGACGAAATAGACTTAAGAGGAATGACGGGCGACGAGGCGTGGCTTGCGGTTGACAAATATCTTGATGAGGCTATGCTTACGGGCTTTAACACCGTTCGACTTATACACGGAAAGGGAACGGGTGCGCTTAAGACCGCTCTTTGGCAGTATCTTAAGGGCGACAGAAGAATATCCGGCTTCCGTATAGGAAGATATGGTGAGGGAGACGGCGGCGTTACCGTAGTTGAACTGAAATAATTTTAAGGAAATATAGAGAAAGGTAAAAATTATGAAAAACTTAAAAATGCTTGCGATAGACCTTGGCGCATCAAGCGGCAGAGGTATTGTGGGAAGCTTTGACGGAAAAAAGCTTGAGCTTGTTGAAAATCACAGATTTGCAAATGAGCCTGTTAATGTAGCGGGACGCTTTACCTGGGATATTTTGCGAATTTTCCACGAAATAAAGACCTCGATTCGTCAGACCGTTCTTGACGGCGACAATGTAAAGAGTATGGGCATTGATACCTGGGGGGTTGATTACGGACTTATTGACAAGCACGGCCGCCTTCTTTCAAACCCCACTCACTACCGTGATACAAGAACAGACCGAATTACCGAGTATGTCAAGGATTTTGTTTCTATTGAGGAAATTTACGCTACCACAGGTATGCAGACTATAGACTTCAATACTATATTCCAGCTTGCGGCAGAAATCAGAGATAATCCCGATGTTTTTGCACTTGCGGACAAGATGCTTTTTATCCCCGACCTTCTTGACTATTTTCTTACAGGAAAGGCAAGCACAGAGTATACAGTAGCGTCAACCGGCGCAATACTTAATGCCAACACAAGAGAATATGCTTGGAGTCTTATTGATAAGCTTAACATTCCTAAGAGCCTTTTCTGTGATATAGTCCAGCCTGCGGCTACCGTTGGCAAGCTTCTTCCTCAGATAATTGAGGAGGTTGGACAGACCGACCTTGATGTGGTAAAGGTTGCATCTCACGATACCGCAAGCGCGGTGCTTGCCGTTCCCGCAAAGAACGACAAGTTTATCTACATAAGCAGCGGTACTTGGTCGCTTATGGGGACAGAGCTTAAGGCACCTCTTATCAATGCCGACACCGAAAGACTTAACTATACAAACGAGGGCGGAGCGGAGAATACAATTCGTTTCCTTAAAAACATTATGGGGCTTTGGATTCTTCAGGAATCCAGACGTCAGTGGAAGCGCGAGGGCAAGGATTACAGCTTTGGCGAGCTTGCAGTTATGGCAAGAAGCGCGTCTTCTTACCGTTGCGTTATCAATCCCGATGATAAGATGTTCGCAACTCCCGGAAATATGCCCAAGCGCATTATGGAATATTGCAAAAACAGCGGTCAGTACGTTCCCGAAACCGAGGGTGAGATAGTTCGTTGCATACTCGATAGCCTTTCTATGCGCTACAGAGCAACTGCCGAGAATATTGCAGAGCTTACCGGCGAGACACCTACAGCGGTTAATATCGTGGGCGGCGGAACGCAGGACAAGCTTCTTTGCCAGCTTACGGCAGACGCGTGCGGACTTGACGTTGTGGCAGGACCCGTGGAGGCTACCGCAATCGGTAACATTTGCGTTCAGGCTATCGCCGCAGGCGAGCTTGCAAATATGAAGGAGGCACGTCAGGTTGTTGCCGATTCCTTTGACGTTGAGTATTATTCTCCCAACGCTTCGGTTAAGGCTCAGGTTGACGAGGCGTACGGCAAGTTCTGTCAGCTTACCTCAAAGTAAGATATGCTTGATAATCTCATATTCAGCGTTAATGCCATTTTGCCGGTTTTCGTAATGGTCATTTTGGGGTG
>JAZRHS010000100.1:0-2245 GCA_045644865.1 Eubacteriales bacterium
GATGCTTAAGCTTGGACTTGTTAAGCAAAGCCTTAAAATGTCTGTTCAGAACATCTTGAGCAACAAGATGCGCTCTTTCCTTACAATGCTTGGAATTATAATCGGCGTTGCCGCGGTTATCGCGCTTGTTACTACTGTTTCGGGTGTTTCCGACTATATGATGAATGAGTTTTCCAGTATGGGCGCAGGCTCATTGACGGTAAGCGCAAACGGCACAGCTCTTAAGCAGGGACTTTCCGAGCACGATCTTAAGGAGATAGAAGCTCTTGAAAATGTAAAGGGTGTATCGCCCTCTGTCAGCGTGCCTACAAAGGTGGTAAGCAACGGTCATATAAGCAGCGATGTCAGCGTTTCGGGTAAGAATCACGAGTATTTTATAAAGAACAGCGAAGAAGTGCTTCACGGCAGACCGCTGTATGAAAGCGATATGTCTGGAGATGTTTATGTCTGCATTATTGACCAGACTTGTGCCCAGACCTTTTTCCCCGGAGAAATGCCTATAGGAAAATATATAAAGATAGCCGGCGCGCAGTACCTTATAGTAGGTCTTTGCGCTGAAACAGATGATATTATGGCGGCAATGATGGGCGGAGATGGCGACGGAAGAATATACATTCCCTATAAAAACGCTCTTGCTCATAACGGAAGAAACAGTGTAACAAGCCTTGAGGTCTATGTTGATGACACCTCTCGAACAGATGAGGTTGTTCAAAGACTTGAGCAGCTGTTGGATAATGCGTTCAACCACGAGGACAGTGCCTATAGCGTGTTTAATATGGACAGTCTTCTGACAATGATGAATACAATGAACACTATGATGACAGGCCTTCTTGCAGGTATCGCGTCTATAGCGCTTGTGGTGGGCGGAATAGGCATTATGAATATGATGCTCGTAAGTGTTACCGAAAGAACCAAGGAAATAGGACTTCGCAAGGCGCTTGGAGCAGAGCCTTCTATAATTCAGCTTCAGTTTTTGCTTGAATCTATTATTCTTTCGGTGTTGGGCGGTCTGATGGGAATAGCCTTGGGCGAAATTATTTCCTATATCCTCACCGTAACACTGATAAATATAGAGTTTACTATCAATTTGGGCGCGGTGGCGCTTGGATTCTTCTTCTCCTTTGCGGTAGGTGTGATTTTTGGCTGGACGCCCGCAAGGCGTGCAAGCCGACTTAACCCTATAGACGCGTTGAGAAGCGAATAAAAAAGTCCCTTGACAGTTTTTGTCAAGGTACTTTTTTGAATATTACGGTAGTTATCCTGTCAATACTTTTGATGGAAAGAAACACAGGAGAAGCCCAATGTATTATAATAAAGTCGAAATATGCGGTGTTAATACATCAAGCCTGAAAACGCTGACTGAGGAAGAAAAAAGAGAACTGCTTATAAAAAGCAGAGAGGGGGACGAGGAAGCCAGACACAAGCTTATATATGGAAATTTAAGACTTGTTTTAAGTATAATTCAGAGGTTTCTTAATAGAAACGAAAACCCCGATGACCTTTTTCAGGTGGGGTGTATCGGACTTATAAAGGCGGTGGATAACTTCAATCTTGAGCTTGATGTTAGGTTTTCCACCTACGCTGTTCCGATGATAATAGGTGAGATACGACGATACTTGCGTGATAACACCTCAATTAGAATAAGCCGCTCAACAAGGGATATGGCGTACAGAGCGCTTCAGGCAAGGGAAGAGCTGGTAGCCAAAAACGAGCGAGAGCCTACCGCTGACGAGATAGCCGCCAAAATGGGCGAGCCGAGAGAGGCGGTAGTAAGGGCTATGGAAGCGATAATTGAGCCTATTTCTCTTTACGAGCCTGTGTTCAGCGAAAACGGAGATTCATTATATGTTATGGATCAGCTAAGCGATTCCTGCAGCAGCGATGAAATATGGCTTGAAAGCATCGCCTTAAGAGAGGCGATGAAGACGCTTAGCGAAAGGGAAAGAAAAATCATAAACCTCAGGTTTTACAAGAACAAGACACAGGTGGAGATAGCCGAGGAAATCGGAATATCACAGGCGCAGGTATCAAGGCTTGAAAAGGGCGCTCTTGAAAGAATAAGAAAGCAGTTTTGAAAAACCGCGCTGATTTATCAGCGCGGTTTACTTGTATAACGAAAACCACGCGATAGTCGCGTGGTTCAAAAAAGGTTAACCGATGAGAGGAAATCCTCCAAATATGTTATAATAAATTTGACCTGCCAGTCAAAAAAACATATTTGGAGGATTTATCTATGAAAAATGTA
>JAZRHS010000101.1:0-17658 GCA_045644865.1 Eubacteriales bacterium
CACTGTAAGCGGAGAAATGAGAGTTGAAATTTGCTCAAAGTGCCATCCCTTCTTCACCGGTAAGCAGAAGTTCGTTGATGCCGGCGGTCGTGTTGACAAGTTCAAGAAGAGACTTCAGGCTAGCAAGTAATTTGCTTTTTGGCAATATCACATCGAAGCAATCGGGAAAGTTGTGTTTTGACATAACTTTCCCTTATTGTTTCTCTTAAACGAGGTAAATTTATGGAAGAAAAAATTATAGAAAACAGCCGCGCGGTGCTTGTGTCTATTTGCCGTGATAACTCAAAAATGGCAGAGGTGGAAACAAGCCTTGATGAGCTTGCCCGTTTACTTGACACGGCAGGGGGCGAGGAAGCCGCGCGCCTTATACAAAACAAGGATACCCCCGATGTCAGAACGCTTATCGGAAGCGGTAAGGTCGAAGAGCTTAAGGGAATATGCGAGGCAAATGACATAAAGCTTGTAATTTTTGACACAGACCTCTCCCCCTCCCAAATAAGAAACCTTGAAAAGGAGCTGGGCGATGTAAATGTTATCGACCGCTCTATGCTCATTCTCGACATCTTTGCGCTCCACGCGGTATCGGGCGAGGGTAAGCTTCAGGTAGAGTTAGCCCAGCTTAAATACACCGCCCCCAGACTTATGGGTAAAGGAAGCGAAATGTCAAGGCTTGGCGGTGGTATAGGAACAAGAGGTCCCGGTGAGTCAAAGCTTGAAAGCGACCGCCGCCACCTTCAGAGGAGAATAACCGCACTTGAAGCCGAGCTTGAGGTGCTTGATAAAAACCGCCGCACAATGCGCGCCTCCCGCGACAAAAGCGGGCTTACAAAGGTTGCCATAGTCGGCTACACCAATGCAGGCAAGTCAACCCTGCTCAACAGACTTACAAATGCGGGAATACTTGCAGAGGACAAGCTTTTTGCTACTCTCGACCCTACAACGAGAAAGCACCAGCTTCCCGGCGGTGAAACAGTACTTCTTACCGATACGGTAGGTTTTATACGAAACCTTCCCCACCATCTTGTAAAGGCGTTCAAGTCTACGCTTGACGAGGCGGTTTACGCTGATATTCTTATGATACTCATTGATGCCTCCGATCCCGAATTTCCCACCCAGCTTTCTGTAACAGAGCAGATTTTGGCTGACCTTGGCGCATCTGAAAAGCCTACAATTTATGTTTTCAACAAATGCGACAAGGGTATGGTATGTCCCCCCTCGGCGGTTATAAATACCGATAGCGAGAAGTATATCTGCATTTCAGCACAAAGCGGCGAGGGTGTAGACAAGCTTTCTTCACTTTTAGAAAATGTTGTTCACGAGGGAACATCAAAAGCAACCTTTTTTATCCCAAATTCAGAACAAGGTGCGCTTAACAGGTTGTATTCCGACGCCACCGTCGAAAGCGTGGACTACGGCGCAGACGGCGTTACAGTTATTGCTATAGTTGACGCGAAGGTGCGCGGAATGTTGAAAAAGTACGACACAGACCCACCCAAAAGAAGCGACGAGGAATAAGTAATGAACGAAAATTGCTATACCACCTTAAAAGAGGAAGCCAACGCAGAGTTTGAGGAAAAGCGTTCGTTATTCATCGGCTACGCAAAACCTGTAAAAAGCGAGGAAGAGGCGGCAGAGTTTATAAAAAGGATAAAGACCAAGCACAAGGACGCCACCCACAATGTTTTCGGCTACACTATGAAAAATGGTGTAATTGCCCGCTATTCGGATGACGGCGAGCCTCAAGGCACAGCAGGAATGCCCGTGCTTGATGTTATCAGAAAGTCGGGAGTGGACGATGCCTGTGTTGTGGTTACCCGATACTTTGGCGGAACACTTCTTGGAGCAGGGGGACTTGTGAGAGCCTATTCACAGGCGGCAAAAATGGCTCTTGAAGCGGCGCAAATCGTAACCTTTGAGCCTTACACAGAGCTTTCTATTTCTTGCTCATATTCTGATTATCAGAAAATATCCGCAGACCTTCCCAAATACGACGCTATTATTGACGATACCGAGTTTTCTGACAATGTTATGTTGAAAATTGCGGTGAAATCTCCCGTAGCCCAAGAAATAATATCTAAAATAAGTGAATTTAGTGCAGGAAAATGTGTTCCTCAAATTACAGGCGAAAGATTTGACTGCAAATAATCCAAAAATCAAAGCAAGGGGCTGTCTTATGACAGCCCCTTAAATATTTCCTTTATTTTTTCGGTGTTTTCTTCTGAATATTCTATCTCCTCAGAGAGTGTTACGGCAAGCTCAAAGTGATCTGTTTCCCTAAAGCAGGCACACATCGATGCCAGAAGCCTTTCACAGACAAGACAAAAGCCAAGTGAGGTGCGAAGCTCATTTTCGTCCTCTGCCTCAGAGCAATGTCTGTAAATAAAATACGCAAGAGCGCGCTCAAGAAATTTCTCATTCCCTTCTTCGCCCCCTGTGTCGGACGAAAAGCTCTCAAAAAGCCGCTTATCCTCCCCGTGTAAATATTCAAGCCCCGAAAAAAACGCTCTCCATTCACTATCGGAAAGCACCGAGGACGGAACACCGTACTCAGAACAGATGGCGTGCAATCTATCCGAATATTTTACCCTCCTGTCAGCAAGAATTTTGTATATCTTCTCTCTGTGAGCAACAGCATCAAAATCCTCCGCTACGGGCTCTGCACTCTCCCCTTCTATTTCTGCCATTTCACAATAATCGTCCGACGCAAGAATAATTCGGCAAGCCTCCTCACAGCACATTCCAAGCCCCGCTTCCTTGCCGCGGCAGGTATAGTTGTAAAACCTCGGATGCTCACGGCAAATGTCGCAAAGATATTCCTCACCGACACCGAGAATTATTTTGCAAAGACCTCTTTGGTCAAGGTGAGGACAACGATCTCCGTTCTCAAGCTTAAAATGAGGCGTTTCAAAATATTCTATACTTTCTCTTATAGCCCTTCCGTTTTCACCGTCAAGACGGGCGTATCTTTCAAGCGCCGCCTCATCAACATCAATCTCCCAGCCCACACAGCAGCTATGCCTGCATTTATGGGCTATGCACTTGAATTTACTGTAATATTTGGGTGCGTACATTTTCATTTTACTCCTGCAACGCCTCAACACGGGTCTTATAATATTTTTCCTGAAAGCTTATTGCAGAAGCGATTTCCTCTCTGCTTAGCTCCACGCCCACAGGCGCACCCACAAGCTTGTCCTCACAATCATTCAATCGGTGAGAAATACCGATTATGCGGCAGGTATATTCCTCTACAGGCTCATAAACGCCAAGAAGATACACATCAAGCTCCTCTCCGTCGCCCCCAAGCACTCCGGGGATATATCCATAATTTATAGGATATACAAGGTCATACTTCTCTTTGTGATGAACATACCCGATAGGACGGTCAATGCCTATCCTTACTGTTTTTCCAAGGTAACTTTTAACCTGCTCCTTACGCTCCCAAAAGGTCATATTACTCCTCCGTTATATCGTCATATTCAATGGCAAAGGTAGCACTCTGCTTGCTTCGGCGCATTATTGGGTAGCACTTGCCCTCGGCGTAAACTATATGCTCAAGCAAGGGAATACCTATTGCGCTGAAGGTGCGCTCTATCTCCACAGTAAAGTTCAGGTCATCTCTTGTGGGAACAGCATCGCCTCTTGGGTGATTATGTAAGAGTATTGCCGCCGAAGCGTCCTCATCTATAGAGGCTCTTGCGATTTTGGTTTTATCCACGCCTACCTGCCACGAGCTTCCGTCGCAAACCGTGGTGCATTTCAAAAGCTTAAATTTCTGGTCAAGCAACAAAACATAAAGCCTTTCCTCATTTGCACCGCCAAAAAGCATCTCGGCATATTTTTCAATATCGCTAAGTCTACCAAGGGCTATTCTGCTCTTGGGCGGAACCTTGGGACGGTTCATAATAAATCCGATAAGTCTTATCATAAAGGAAGTGCGATAAGCTACACCATCGGTTTTGACAAGCTCGCTATCCTTCATATCGAACACCTCACGCAAGCCTCCCGCGCGGTTTATAAGGTCATGCGCCATTTCGTTTGTATTCCGTCTTACAATACTGTACCCCAGCAAAAGCTCTAACATTTCGTGAGGCTCAAGGCACTCCAAGCCAAAGTTTTCTGCCTTTGCGCGTAATCTTTCCCTATGTCCGTCGTGTACCACTTTCTTCTCCTCTAAAACAATTCTTAATTCTATATCAAAAACCACCGGCGTTTTGAACCGGTGGTTTCATCTTTTGCTTATAAGCATCCAAGCATATATTCAAGCAAGGTCCAAAGTCTTTCAGCCGAAGCGATATTAAGCTTTTCACCGGGTGAGTGAAGCGCGATTATGTCAGGCCCTATTGAGATAATATCCATTTCGGGAATATTGGCGCGGACAAGTCCGCACTCAAGACCCGCGTGAATAATTTCTGCCTCCGCGTCCTTCGAAAATAGTTTTTTATAAGCCGACATATAAGCATCTCTTATAGGCGACACCTTGGCATAGCTCCAGCCTGTATATCTGCCGAAATGTCCAACCTGTCCGCCAAGAAATTCTCCAAGTCTGTCAAGCAGGTGCATAGAATAATCTATTCTTTCATCAATACTTGAACGGGTAAGGAAGGTAAGCTTTGCCATATTTTCCGAAAGCTCAACAACTCCAAGATTTGCTGACCACTCAACAAGTCCTTCCACATCGTTGCTCATTTCTATAACACCGCAAGCACTGTTGTTTATTGCCTGCATAAGCCTTTGCTCGCTATTCTTGTCAAGCACGCCGCGCTTTTCGCATCGGTCGACCCTGCAATAAAAGCCCTTATCATCATCACAGACCTCAAGGCTTATTATTTTTGCAAGAGCCTCTACCTCTAAAAGAGCCGCAAAAAAGTCGGGAACACAAAGCTCCGCCACACACTCTCTTGGAATGGCATTATCCTTTGATCCGCCGTTTACCGAAATTATGCCAAGGTCAAGCTTAAAGGAAAGCTCTGTTATAATCCTGCCCATAATTCGGTTAGCATTAGCTCTGCCCTTGTTGATGTCCTCGCCCGAATGTCCGCCGCAAAGTCCGCCCACGGTAATTCTTATGCCCTCGCCCGCCATATCGGCACGGGTAACGGGAAGCGTAAGCTCGCTTCTCACACCTCCGGCGCAGCCAACTACCGCCTTGCCCTCTTTTTCGCTATCAATATTTATCATTCTTCGGGCATTTATCAGGGAAAAGTCAAACTGTCCCGCGCCTATCATTCCTATTTCCTCGCCCGAGGTGAACAGGCACTCAACAGGTGGGTGAGATACCATAGCTCCGTCAAGCACCGCAAGCATTGCCGCTACCGCAACTCCGTCATCAGCGCCAAGGGTTGTTCCTCTTGCTCTGAGGAAGCCCTCTCCATCAACATAAAGCTTAAGCGGATCCCTTGTGAAATCGTGCTTCACATCTCCATCCTTTTCGCAGACCATATCGGTATGTCCCTGCAAAAGAATAGGCGGATCATTTTCTCTGCCCTCTGTTCCGCCCTTGCGGACGAGAACATTGTTTGCTTCATCCTTATAACACTCAAGCCCTCTCGCCTTGGCGAAATCGGCTATATATTGAGCTATCTCTCCCTCATTCATCGAGCCGTGAGGAATCTTGCATATTTCCTCAAAATACCCGAACATACAGGGAGCGACGCCGCTGTTTACTATTTTTTCTGACATTATTATATCCTCTTTGTCCTGTCGCGCGCAATATTTATTGCCCCTTCCTGTCTTTCAGACAGGGTATCAAGCAGCTTTCCCATTCCAAGGGCGACGCAGCTCACCGCGTTTGGGGCTACCCTTGTGGGAATACCTGTAAATCTCTCTATAAGCTTGTCAAGTCCTGGCAAAAGGCTTCCGCCGCCTGTCATAACTATTCCTGTGGAGATCACATCGCTGACAAGCTCGGGGGGAGTTAACATAATAACTCTGGAAACCGATGCTATAATATCGCTTACAGGCTCATAAAGTGCGCCAAGTATCTCATTTGACGAAAGGATAACAGATTTGGGAAGTCTTGTTTTTATGCAACGGCCTCTGACCTCAATTCTGCGGGTTTCCTTGCTTTGAGAAAGCGTACCTATCTTTATTTTTACCTGCTCGGCGGCAGGATATCCTATAACCACCTCATATTTTTCGCGAACATAACGCATAATTGCATCATCAAAGGCGTCGCCCGCAACCTTTATAGACTCGCTGCATACTATTCCATCAAGCGAAATCACGGCAATATCGGTAGTTCCTCCACCGATGTCAATAACCATTTTTCCCTTTGCCTCACTGACATCAAGCCCTGCTCCGATAGCGGCGGCAAGAGGCTCTTCAACAAGATAAGGGGTTCTCGCGCCTGCCTGTGTTGCCGCGTCCACAACCGCAAGCTCCTCAACCTCGGTGGCGCAAGAGGGGATACACACAAGAACCCGCGGCTTTATAAGGGTGTTTCCGCAAGCCTTTTTTATGTAGTGCTGAACCATTTGCAGAGTTACATTATAACGGCTTATGACTCCCGCTCTCAAGGGTCTTACAACCTCTTGATTTCCTGTGGTTCTGCCAAGCGCCTTACGCGCCTCGTCGCCCACCATAACTATCTGCTCTGTTTCCTTTTCGACTATGACAACAGAAGGCTCATGAAGCACGATACCTCGCCCTTTAACATATACAAGCACGCTGGCAGTTCCCAAATCGATACCTATATCGCTGTTAAAGATGCCGTTTTTTATTTTATCAAAAAACTTTTCTGCCATTTTTACCCCCTACTGTCATTTACTTTTCAACTTATATTATACTATATTTTTCGGAAAATTGCAATAAGCAACATCTATTTTTTATTTCTTTTTCCTGTTCTGCCCAGAGAAGCGCACAAAATCTTTCCATCAAAGTGCTTTTTCAGAAGCTCAATACACCCAGCCATACTCGCTCCCGATGTTATAACATCGTCAACAAGCACAAGGCATTTCAAATTCCCAAGACTCTCTGCCGCATTCCCGTCAATCTCAAATACTCCTCTGATATTTTTAACGCGTCGGGAAAGGCTTGATTTTTTCTGCTCTGACACTCTTTTGTTACTTCTTATAACAGGCGTAATATACTTAAATCCGCACTTTTCAGCCAGCCTCTTGGCAAGAAGCTCCGATTGGTCAAATCCATATTCGCCCCTGCTCGTCTTACTTCGCGGCACACAAAGCACCGCCACCTCATCGGCCTTGTATTCGGCGGTCTTGCGCTTTACCGCATAGGAAAGCTGTGCCGCAAAATAATCAAAGGCTCTTGCGCTGTTATGCTTTTTCATATACAGAACCGCGCTTTTGCCGACACTTCTTTTCTTTACCGAGTAATTGAAAAGCTTAACCGCCTCTTCTATCCCCGCCTTTTGAAGAAGCCCTGAGCTACAGGTGCAGATAGTCATTTCAAGCTGGCAATCGGGACATCGCTCAAGCTTTTCTCTCTCCCATTTTGCTCTGCACTTATCACAAAGCGGAACAGTACAGGGGTCAAAAATGTCCCTTTTAATAAGCTCTCTGCACCCAACGCATTTAGGCGGAAAAAGGAGATTTCCGCAAAAAACAGTAAATTTGTTTCTTTTCATAACGCTCATTTTACACCAAGCCTTTTGGCAAGGCAGGTATATCTCATAGTCTGACGGTTGCTCCTTACCATTGTTTCCACAATATCCTCTCTGCCAACCACGATAACTATTTTCTGCGCTCTCGTTACCGCGGTATAGAGAAGGTTTCTCGTAAGAAGAGGCAGAGGCGCGCCGTATGCGGGAATTATCACGATGGGATATTCATTCCCCTGACTTTTGTGAACGGTTATGGCATAAGCGTGCTCAATGTCCTCAAGCATAGAAAAATCGTATTGCACAACTCTGTCGTCAAACCGAATCGTCATATATCTGTCCCTCTGCTTTATTTCAAGCACCTCGCCAATATCACCGTTGAAGATGCCAAGACCCTTTTGCAAGCCCTTGACCCATTCTATCTGATAATTGTTTTTGGTCTGCATTACCTTATCTCCCACGCGGAAGCTTCGGTTTCTGTGAGAAAGGCTTATATCTCCACCCAACGGCGGATTAAGGGCGCTCTGCAGCAAAATATTAAGATTGTCAGTTCCCCCTACACCCTTTTTTGATGGGGTAATGACCTGTATTCCGTTTGCAGAGGTAAGCCCGTACGCCTTGGGAAGCCTGTTTTTGCACAGGTCAACCACGGTACTTGCGATATCGGTATCATTTCTTCTCTGCAAGAAAAAGAAGTCATTATCGCACACATCAAGAACAGGCATTTCGCCAGAATTTATGCGGTGGGCGTTAGTTATTATAAGACTTTTTTCAGCCTGTCTGAATATTTCGGTAAGCTCAACCGTGGCAAAGCGGCCGCACTCAATAATATCCCTGAGCACATTTCCCGCACCTACAGAGGGAAGCTGATTGGCGTCGCCGATAATTACAAGCCTTGCCCCCGGCTTTATTGCTTTAAGCAAAGCACAGAAAAGCAGAGTGTCCGCCATAGACGCCTCGTCGATTATTACAACATTTTCCTCAAGGTAATTTCTCTCATTGCGAAGGAAAATAAAGCCGCCTGTTTCATAGTTCATCTCAAGCATTCTGTGTATTGTCTTTGCCTCGCTTGAGGTAGACTCCGACAGCCTTTTTGCGGCGCGCCCCGTAGGCGCGGCAAGAGCCACCTTAAGCCCCATTCCCTTAAATATTTTGAGAAGCGCTCTTACTACAGTGGTCTTTCCTGTACCCGGGCCGCCCGTGAGAACCATAACGCCGTTACTCATAGCCTCGATTATTGCCCTTCTCTGAAGCTCGGCATACTTTATTCCGTTTTCAAGCTCCTCTCGGGAGATATAACGCTTGATATCACCGTCATCAATAGTAAGGCTTGTCCTGTTTATTTTATCAAGCTTTTCGGCTATGAATTTCTCGCTATCGTACATAACGCGGTCAAACACATACTTTACGCCGTCATAGGTCGAATAAACAAGCTTCTCCTGACCGACAAGCGCCTCAATAGCCGCCGCAGTCTGTTCACTGCTGACCTCAAGCATAGCCGAAGCCGCCTCAACAAGTCTGTCATACGGCAGGCAGGTGTGTCCGTTTTGCCCCGCGTTAAAGCCAAGCACATATCTGACACCGCCCATTACGCGCTCCGCCGAATCGTTTTCAAGCCCCAGAGATACCGCTATCTCGTCTGCCTTTTCAAAGCCGATTCCCTCAATCTCCTCGCAAAGCCTGTATGGGTTGTTTTTTGCAATATCAACGGCTCTGCCGCCCCACTTCTGATAAATCTTTACGGTCATAGTTGTGCCGAAATAATTTCTGAAGAATATCATAGCAGCTCTCATTCCCGACTTCTTCTTGAAATCATCGGAAATATCAAGAGCCTTTTTATAGCTTATCCCGTCAACATCGGCAAGCCAATCGGGGTGATTTTCAATAATATCAAAGGTTTCGTCCCCAAAGCGTTCAACTATTCGCTGGGCGGTTTTAGGACCTATTCCCTTTATAGTCCTTGACGAAAGATATTTAAGTATTGCGGCGGCATCGGCAGGCATTATCTTTTCATACTGCTCCACCTTGAACTGCGCGCCGTATTTGGGGTTGTTCACCCACTTACCGTAAACGGTAAGCGTATCGCCCTCGCAAATATAAGGAAGTGTGCCTACTATGGTTACAAGCTCGTTTGTATCTATGGCAAAATCACATATGGCGTATCCGTTTTCCTCATTTGAATAAATGACCGCCTCAACGCTGCCCGAAAAGCTTTCAAGACCGCTTAAAGTCCTTGGCTTTTCGTTATCCATATTTCACACCTCCTATACTACATAATATTTTACTCTTCTCTTTTGGAGCTTTTTAGCTAACTCCTCATCAAAAAACTCACCTTGGACTATAACTGCAAGCTCCCGCCCGCCCCGCATAAGGCAAAGCTCCCTTGCCTCTGCAATATATTCCTCAACATTTTCTGCGCTGTCCCTGCTGTCTATCTCCAATGCGACCCTCACATTGTCATAGCCAAACCATATGGCACAAATAAGCTTAACAAGCGAGAAAAATCCGAAAATCGCAAACAAAGCCACCAAAATTTCAAAAAAGACCTCGAAATACATATATTTACCCTCCTAACACAAAGGATATGCATTTCAAGGTCTTTTTGCTTCAGTTTACTTCAAAAGTTCAGCCTTAAGCACCTCGGCAAGGTCTGTCTTTTCCCAGCTTACTCCAAGGTCCTCTCTGCCCATATGACCGTATGCCGCAAGCTCGGAATAAATAGGCTTGCGAAGGTCAAACTTCTTGATTATTGCCGCAGGGCGAAGGTCAACATACTTGTTTACCGCCTCTGCTATCTTTGCCTCGTCAACAACAGCAGTTCCAAAGGTATCCACAAGAACCGAAACAGGCTTTGCAACGCCTATAGCGTAGGCTACCTGAACCTCGCACTTCTTTGCAAGGCCTGCGGCAACCACATTCTTTGCCACATATCTTGCGGCATAGGATGCGGAACGGTCAACCTTTGTGGGGTCCTTGCCCGAGAAAGCTCCGCCGCCGTGGCGCGAATATCCGCCGTATGTATCAACGATTATCTTTCTGCCTGTAAGACCCGTATCGCCTGCAGGTCCGCCTACAACAAAGCGTCCTGTGGGATTAACATATATCTTGGTGCTTTCATCAAAAAGCTCTGCGGGAACGATGGGCTTTATTACATTCTCAATAATATCATTTCTGATTGTCGCAAGGTCTACATCCGCGCTGTGCTGAGAAGAAACAACAACGGTATCAACTCTTGCGGGAACTCCGTCAACATACTCAACAGTAACCTGTGTCTTTCCGTCGGGGCGAAGGTATGCAAGTGTTCCGTCCTTTCTCACATCGGTAAGTCTTTTAGCCATCTTGTGAGCAAGAGAAACAGGAAGAGGCATAAGCTCGGGTGTTTCATCGCAGGCATAGCCGAACATAAGTCCCTGATCGCCCGCGCCTGTATCGTACTCGTCGGCAGTTTCGCCGCCCTTTGCCTCAAAGGACTTATCAACGCCCATAGCAATGTCGGGGGACTGCTCGTGAATAGAGTTAATAACCGCGCAGCTATCGCAGTCAAAGCCGTATTTAGCGCGGTCGTAACCGATTTTTCTTACGGTTTCTCTTACGATGCCCTGAATATCAACATACGCGTTGGTAGTTATTTCACCCATTACCATTACAAGTCCTGTTGTGCAGCAGGTTTCACAGGCTACACGGGAGTTTGGGTCCTGACGAAGAATATCGTCAAGTATAGCGTCGGATATTTTATCACAAATTTTGTCGGGATGTCCTTCGGTTACAGATTCACTGGTAAAAAGTATTTTTTCCATAATTATGTCCTTTCTTTTTTGGTAATTGGCAGAAAAAATCCCCCCGCCGAGGGAGGACGCAGGTCTCATCTCTCGGGATTTAGCACCTTGCTTATGCAGGTTGCCGGGTTTCACAGTGCCAGTCACTCCACCACTCTTGATAAGATTAAATTATTTTCCTCTATAGTATAACACATCTTTCTCTCTTTTTCAAGGGCTTTCGGCAAAAAATATTTTTTCACAAGAGCTTTTTTATAAATTCAGCGGTATATTGCTCCTTCTTCTTGAAATCCATAGCCTCGGCATAAATAGCCTCAAGCTCAAAATGGTACTTCCTCACGCTTTCAAATTCATCGAGTGCGCAAAGCTTCATCTCTCTTGCCTTTGATTCAAGGGTCTTGACGTTATCCTTTATATTCTTGAAGGCATCTGTATCAACAAAGCGCTTGGCGTTTATAATATGCTCGGAATCGGCATCAATAACAAAAGCAATTTTGCAATTTTCAAGCAAAACGCCATCAATGCGACGAGGCATTATGGGGTCATAGGACACACGAGCAGGTATCCTCAAAGCCGCCGCTTCGGCAGCGACCGCCCCAAGAACAAGGTGAGCTGTGTTATGATAATCCTTAAGTGAAAAGACAAGCTCGGCGTCATTCTCATAGCATTGGAAGCTTCTCTCCCCCTGCATACCTATTGACGAACGAAGGGCTACACTCTGAACCGCCCTCTCACCCGAAGGAAGTCTGTGAAGCCACCGTTTAACCGCCGCCCCAAGCTTTTTTCGGTTTACGCACCCAACAGTTTTCTGCTCCGCCGCCCTCATAAGGCTTCCGTAAGCAGAGAGAAAGGCATACGCGGTTTTGTACGCCAAGGACTTTTTAGCAGAAAGCTCCCCAATGGTATCCCTGTGGCGCTGAAGCTCTTTCTCGTCCCAAAATTCTCCCAAATTTATTATCTGCTCAAACGCCCCCGCCAACGACGGCTCATAGATATGGGGAGAAGTTCCGTCCACAAAGCCCACACGAAGCTCCTCTATGAATATGCCGTCAAGCGAGTCGGCATCAGAGGAGCAGTAATAATAACGAACTCCCATTCCTTTTTCCTCTGCCGCCCCTGCCACATCCTTCATAAAGCGGCTTTTTCCTGTTCCCGGACCGCCCTTGACCACATATATACGCGAGCAGGTGTCGGCATTGAATATTTCAGGAAAATAATTGACAAATCCCTCCGCGCTGTTAGACGCGCCAAAATATTTTTTTGTTTGCGAATTATCCATAAATACCTCCTTTACGGTTTTCAATACATTCTATGCCAAACGCCCAAAGAAGGTCAAAAAAGACCGCTTTTGCGGTCTTTTTTGTTATTTATTAACATACTCGACAAACCTAAGAAAGGCTTTTTTGCCCTCTGCGGTGCGCTTATAGACACCCGCGTCCTCAAGCACACAAACAAAGGTCTTTCCTATTTCGTCCTTGATTATTTCCTTTACATTTTCCTTTGTAAAGCTGTAGTTGCCTCTGAATTCAGCGACCCACGACGCGTGTTTCTCGATATCGGGAATGCTTGCAATATCTTTGCCCTCAAGTATGGCATCACACAGAAGCTCTATCTCGTTTTTAAGTCTTGAAGGAAGCACCGCAAGACCCATTACCTCAATAAGTCCGATATTCTCCTTCTTGATATTATGGAGCTTTTCGTGGGGATGGTAAACGCCAAGGGGATGCTCGTCGGTAGTGATATTGTTTCTAAGCACAAGGTCAAGCTCCAGCTTCCCACCGGCCATTCGCGCTATAGGTGTTATTGTGTTATGGGGCTCTCCGTCGCTTTCGGCAAATATAAATGCCGCCTCGTCGCTATAGCCTCTCCATTTAAGAAGTATCTTATCGGCAAGATCCACAAGCTCGTCCTTATTATTTGAGCGAAGTCTGATCACAGACATAGGCCATTTTACAAGCCCCGCCTCAACATTTTCAAAGCCCTTGAAGCTTATTTTTTCCTCAACGGGAGCGCGCTCCATAGCAAATGTATAATGTCCGCCCTGCATATGGTCGTGAGAAAGAATAGAGCCACCGACTATAGGAAGGTCTGCGTTTGAGCCAAGGAAGTAATGAGGGAAAAGCTCTACGAAGTCAAGAAGCTTTACAAAGGTTGAACAATCTATCTTCATAGGCGTATGCTCACCCGAAAGTGCTATACAATGCTCGTTATAGTACACATACGGCGAATACTGAAGATACCACTGCTGACCCGCCATTGTCATAGGAATCTGGCGAAGAGTCTGTCTTGCAGGCTTTCCTGCGTTGCCCGCATAGCCCTCATTCTCGTGGCAAAGAAGGCACTTGGGATATCCGCTTTGAGGCAAAAGCTTTGCGGCGGCTATTGCCTTGGGGTCCTTTTCGGGCTTGGAAAGATTTACCGTAATGTCTATATCTCCGTACTCCGACGAGGTTTTCCACTTAAGGTCCTTTTTTACTCTGTATGTACGGATATAGTCGCTGTCAAGCGCCAGCTTATAAAAATATTCGGTTGCCTTTTCGGGGGACTCGGCATAGAGAGCATCAAATTTAGCTATGATTTCCGAGGGGCGGGGGGTTATCTGTCCCATAACCGCGGTATCAAAAAGGTCGCGGTAAACCACGCTATCCTCGCAAAGACCCCTTTCTGCTGCGTAATCACAAATACCCTTAAGTATTTTCTCAAGCTCTGATACAGGCTGATGAGGCTCGGGGGAATAATCGTCCACCGAAAGTCTTTCAAGTATTCTGTTTGTGGCGTATACTCTGTCGCTTTCCTCTATAAGCCCGCGTTCAAGAGCGTATTCAATAAGGTCAGAAACAAGGTTGCAAATATTTGTCATAAAAAATCCTCTCTCTCATTTATCTCCCTCATTATACCACCTTTCTTGCTAAATGTCAAAGAATATTTAAAAAAAGATTGAATATTTTCTGAAAATATGCTATAATATTTTGAAATAGTATTTCAAAAACAAAAAAAGGTGGTGGTTTTGTGGAAATAAAGCTTTCGGTGGACCGCATAGAGGGCGATATTGCAATCTGCTATGACGGCGATAAAAAATACGAACTTCCCGCCCACCGACTTTGCGAGGGACTTATTGTTTCAGCCACCATTGATGACAACGGGAATTTATTGTCCCTGACCCCGCTTTACGAGGAAACCAAGAAACAAAAGCAGGCTTTATTTGAGCGCACAAGAGCGCTCTTTAACCGAAGCAAGAAATAACCCGAAAGGATACAAATATGAACACTGAAGCTATTGCTACCTACGCAAGCAGTCTTGTAACAAATCTTATTCACAAATATTCCCTTGAGGGGGGCGCGCTTTGGGCGCTGATTTTTAGCGGAGTGCTTATCTCAATGATAGTTCCCTATATTCTGGGAAGTCTTAATTTTGCTATAATCATTTCAAAGCTTTTTTATCACGATGACATAAGAAAATACGGCAGCGGTAACGCGGGTATGACAAATATGCTCCGTACATACGGCAAGCTTCCCGCCGCGGCTACCCTTGTCTGCGATATGCTCAAGGGCGCGCTTTCGGTTTGGTTCGGTATGCTTATATTTGCCGACATCGGCGCGGCTATCGCGGGGCTTTTCGTGGTTCTCGGTCATATGTTCCCCTGCTTCTACAAATTCAAGGGCGGCAAGGGCGTGGCAACCACAGCTATGGTGGTGTTGGCTATCAATCCTGTGGTTTTCCTTATTCTTCTTTTCTGTTTTCTTGTTATCGTTATAGGAACAAAATATGTTTCGCTTGGATCGGTTATGTGTATGCTCATATATCCCTTCCTGCTTGACAGATTTATGCCTGAGGAAACCAAGGGCTTCTACATTCTCAGCGCAATCGCGGTTGCGGCGCTTGTAATATTTATGCACCGCTCAAACATCAAAAGACTGCGCGAAGGCAAGGAATCAAAGATATCACTTAAAAGCAAGAAAAAAGATGACGGCGAAAACAAATAAGAGGTAAAAATGAACAACCAGACTATTTCTCCCGAGGCGCGCTTTGCCGAGCTTATCTCGTTGTGCGCGGGGAAAAAGATATTGAAAAAAGCGGTGCTTTCGAAATCAAACGACAGCTCGGTTATAAAAACGGTTATCACAAAAAAGCAGATATCGGGCAAGGATATGCTTCAAGCCGAAAGCTTTACCGCTGATAACAAGGCGCTTCACAAAAACATTTCACTTGACGACACAAATCTTATTGCCGAATTGCTTGGAAATTATTCGCAGGTAAACCTTATTACCACCGCGGGGGACGCCGAGCTTAAAAGATCAAAGGGCGGAAGGGTTACTCTTATCGGCGACAAAAAGCTTTCGTCAAAGCTTGAGGGCACAATGACCGAAACCGTTCCCGACCGCGGAAATGACGATGCAAAAACCCACATATTAAAGGGCGACGAGCCCTTCCTTAAATTGCTTGGGGTAAGCGACGATAACGGGCGGATATTTGACCGCCGCCGTTCAAAATTCAAGCAGATAAACAGATTTCTGGAGCATATACGCGATATTGTGAAATATCTTCCTGACAAGGGTACGCTTCACATTTGCGACCTTTGCTGCGGAAAAAGCTATCTTTCCTTTGCAGCTTACCATTACTTCAGAAATGTGCTTGGGCGCGATGTGGTTATGACAGGCGTTGACCTTAAGGCTGATGTTATTGATTATTGCAACGGCATTTCTTCTCTGCTCGGCTTTGACAGGCTTAGCTTTATCTGCGGCGACATAACCAAATTCGAGCCCGATGCCGAGCCCTCGCTTGTTATTTCACTCCACGCCTGCGACACGGCAACCGATATTGTTCTCCTTAAGGCTATGGAATGGGGAGCAAGGGTAATCCTTTCAACGCCCTGCTGCCATCACGAGCTTAATCACACAATAAGCTGCCCTGCTCTTTCCTTTGTTACCGAGCATTCTATGCTCCGTCAGAAGCTCTGCGACGCGGCAACCGACGCCTTAAGGCTTAAGCTTCTTGAGGCTAACGGCTATATCACCGACGCCCTTGAGCTTATTGACCCCGAGGAAACGCCTAAAAACATTATGCTTCGCGCAATAAAGCGCTACTCCCCCGAGGCAGAGCGCTGCAAAAAGGCGGCACTTGAATACGAAGCGGCAAAAAGCTTTCTTCTTGGCGGTGGAAAATGACCTACACAAACGCTGAAAAAATGATTTTAAGCGCGGCTGACACAGGCTCTGCCGACGCGTCAAGGAAAATTTGCGCTCTGCTTGATTATCCCGAAAAAAGGCTTCGTGTTATAAAGGTTTTCGGTGAGTCGGGAAAAAGCTCAACAGTAAATCTTTTGTCAGCCGCCATAAGCGCGGCAGGCTATAAGGTAGGAAGGCTTACCACCCCTTGTATCGGTTCGGCTCGCGAAAGCATTTGCATAGACGAAAGACCCTTGTCTATTGAACAGTTTTCAAGCTCTGCCGAAAAGGTAAAAAATGCCTTGAAGCAAATAAAAAAAGACACCCCCGAGCTTGAGGCTTCGAGATATGACCTTCTTCTTACCACAGCGCTCTGCGCCTTTGACGAGCTTGGCTGCGATTTTGCGGTAATTGAAACAGACGCGGCACTATATTCCTGTATAGATGACCCTCTTATCAGCATTATAACCACGGTTAATGACACAAAATCGGCATTGGGTATATGCGCACGCCTTGACCACAGGACAGGCGAGGTCATCACCGCTATGCAGTCCCGCGAGGTATATAAAATCATCTTTGACAAATGCGCCGAGATAAACAGACGCTTGTCTATGCCCTTAAGAAACTCATTTATCTTTATGTCGGCATCGCTGAAGCGCATTGAATTCACCTACAACACAAGGCTTTATTCTGTAGGCACAGGCGCTTATTATCAGATATACAATCTGCTTACCGTAATCGAAGCGACAGAGGCGCTTACACGCCTTGGCTTCAAGATACCAAGCGTTGAGGTCTGCTCCGCGGTGCTTGGTCAGGGTATTCCCCTGCGCTTTGAGATGCTTTCTGTAATGCCCACGGTAATAATAGACCGCGCGGACAGCGAAAGCAAGCGCAGACGGCTTATTGAAACCATAAAGATGCAAAACGCCTTTGTGGGAGCAAAGCCAACGGTGATATGCGAAGACGGAAAGCGAAAAATATCAGAGGAATTTCTGATGCTTGGGCTTGATGCCGAAGTAATCCTTCTCCCCGAAAGGGACGCCAAAAAAGCCCTCAAGGAGCTTTACACAAAGCTTGATGAGAACTCTGTTACCATAATTCTCGGAAGCTCGGCTTATTGCGAAAATCTTTCGAAGATAATTAAGGATATTCTGATGTA
>JAZRHS010000102.1:0-11945 GCA_045644865.1 Eubacteriales bacterium
CCCTCCTTATTTAGCGTTTCTGCGTTTTACGATGAACTTGTCTGTTCTTGCCTTCTTGTTTCTGGTCTTATAACCCAGAGCAGGCTTACCCCAAGGAGTAACAGGAGAAGGTCTACCGATAGGCGACTTACCTTCACCACCACCGTGAGGGTGATCACAGGGGTTCATTACGGAACCGCGTACTGTGGGACGAATGCCAAGGTGTCTGGTCTTACCGGCCTTACCGAGCTTAACTGTGTCGTGCTCGATATTGCCAACCTGACCGATTGTTGCCTTGCACTCAAGACGAATAATTCTAACCTCGCCCGAGGGAAGTCTTACCTGAGCAACACCGTTCTCCTTAGCGATAAGCTGTGCAAATACGCCTGCAGAACGAACGAGCTGTGCGCCCTTACCGGGGTAAAGCTCAATGTTGTGGATCATTGTACCAACGGGGATGTTTGCGATAGGAAGTGTGTTACCGGGCTTGATATCAGCGCCTGTGCCGGAGTAAACAACATCTCCATCCTTAAGACCAACGGGAGCGATGATGTAGCTCTTCTCGCCCTTCTCATTCTGAAGGAGAGCGATGTACGCGCTTCTGTTGGGGTCGTACTCGATACCGATTACCTTAGCGGGAGACTCACAGTCGCGCTTGAAGTCGATAATTCTGTACTTGATCTTGTTTCCGCCGCCGTGATGACGAACTGTAATCTTACCGTAGCTGTTACGGCCGGCGTGCTTCTTCTTAATTACTATCAGGCTCTTCTCGGGAGAGAACTTGGTAAGCTCCTCGAAAGAGGGAGCAGCCATATGTCTTCTCGAGGGAGTCGTAGGCTTATACTTAATTGTAGGCATTTCTTTGACCTCCTACTCTTAGTTGAGGCCTTCGAAGAACTCGATGGTCTTGGAGTCGGGCTTAAGTGTTACTATAGCCTTCTTCCACTCGGAAGTGTATCCGAAGTGTACGCCGAGTCTCTTGGGCTTCTTCTTCATATTGATTGTGTTTACAGAGAGAACCTCTACCTTGAACATCTCCTCAACTGCGTGAGCGATGTCAGCCTTGGTAGCATTCTTAGCAACCTCGAAGGTGTACTTCTTCTCTGCGAGTCCATCCATACTTGCCTCTGTGATAATAGGCTTGATGATAACATCCTGAATCATTTTCATTATGCAAATACCTCCTCAAGCTTTTCAACAGCAGCCTTGGAAACGATAAGCTTCTCTGCGTTAAGAATATCGTATACATTGATGGTGTTATAAAGTGTTGTTGCTACGCCGGGAATGTTCGCGCTGCTCTTAACCACGAAGCTATCAACCTCGGGAAGAACAATAAGCGACTTCTTCTCTGCGCCGAGAGCGTTAAGCATATTGACCATAGTCTTTGTCTTGTACTCTGTGCACTTGATATCATCAACAACGATAAGGTTTCCTTCAGCAACCTTTGCAGAAAGAGCGCTGTAAAGAGCAACTCTCTTTGTCTTCTTGTTCATTGCGATGCGGTAGTCTCTGGGCTTAGGACCAAGAGCGATACCGCCGTGTGTCCACTGGGGAGAACGAGTTGAACCCTGACGAGCTCTGCCTGTTCCCTTCTGTCTCCAGGGCTTTCTACCGCCGCCCGATACCTCGGAGCGAGTAAGTGTGGACTGTGTGCCCTGTCTCTGATTCATAAGGTAAGTTCTAACAGCTGCGTGGAGAACTGCACCCTTGATTTCTGCGCCGAATATTACATCAGACAGAGTGATCTCACCGACCTCTTTGCCTGCCATATCAAATACTTTTACATTTGGCATTGTGTTTGTCCTCCTTTCGCTTACGCTTTAACCGAATCACGGATGAACACGATACCGTTCTTAGCACCGGGAATTGCACCCTTAACTGCGATAATGTTCTTTTCCGCATCGATCTTTACAACCTTGAGATTAAGCACAGTAACCTGCTCGTTACCGTACTGACCAGCCATCTTCTTGTTCTTGAAGATTCTCGCAGGGTCAATAACACCCATAGAACCCGACTGACGGTGGATAGGACCAACGCCGTGAGTTGCGCAAAGCTTGTGAAGATTCCATCTCTTGATCGCGCCTGTGTATCCGCGTCCCTTTGTCATACCTGTGATGTCGACCTTGTCGCCTGCGGCGAAGGTATCGGCTGTAATGACATCGCCAACGTTGAGTGCAGAGCAATCATCAAGGCGGAACTCCTTAAGATGCTTCTTGAAAGCAACTCCTGCCTTATTGAAATGACCGATCTCAGCCTTTGTCATGTGCTTTTCCTTTGCGTCCATGAAGCCAAGCTGAACAGCTTCATATCCGTCGTTTTCAGCAGTCTTCTTCTGTGTTACTACACAGGGACCTGCTGCGATTACCGTTACCGGAATGACATTTCCGATCTCGTCGAAGATCTGAGTCATACCGATCTTCTTACCGATAATACCCTTTTTCATTTTGTTTTCCTCCTGTAGGTTATTGGTTGACGCTTTGAATTTCTTCCGAAGAAGCTACGCCAACGTGACCGACAAAATTCGTTGCTGTGCAACGATGCCGTACTTGATAACGACTTTTTGCGATGTTTTAACGAGTGCTTGATTATATTTTAACTTCGATTTCTACACCGGCGGGAAGCTCAATGTTCATAAGAGCGTCCACAACCTTCTGAGAGGGCTTGATGATATCAACAAGTCTCTTGTGTGTGTGCAGTTCAAACTGCTCACGGCTATCCTTGTACTTGTGTACCGCACGGAGAATTGTGATGATCTCCTTGTCGGTAGGAAGCGGGATAGGACCGGATACAGTAGCGCCATTTCTCTTTGCCACCTCAACAACCTTCTCAGCCGCAGCGTCGATAATTGTGTGATCGTAGCTCTTAAGTCTGACTCTGATCTTTTCCTTTACTGCCATATTACGTTACCTCCTTTTAGATTCGCCGCATCACACGAGCCATCGCAGACCCGTATATATAATGTAGCGTTTTGTGGGGGCGAATTGCTCAACACTCTCTCGTGTGTTTCTTGCATCTCCCAAAAAATCAGGAATTTGACTCACATCAGCATCTGTGTACCAAACTCCGCAGGAACTACAAGTCCCACCCGTTAAATGTTTTACAACTCTGTCGCCCGTTTAATCGGACATACTCCACAAGAATTACCTGCCACAGACGTCTCCGCAGCAGCAACCTCTTGCTTCATCGCATATCAAGCCTTGATATTATATCATATTTTTCAAAATAATGCAATATTTTTACAAAAAATAATTCGTAAAAAATTTAAGAATTTTTAAGCCCATTTTTGTATATATTGCACAAAAAAGAATAGCGGCGCGTATAACGCGCCGCCACCAAAAAACTTTTATTTTCGCCTTCCCGCACGGGCGGAATTGATAACCGTAAGCACGGTAGCGCCAACATCTGCAATCACCGCAAGCTCAAGCGAGGCAAAAGCAAATATGCCGAGAAGCACTACAATAGCCTTTATCCCAAGAGAAATCACTATATTCTGCTCTGCTATTCCCACCGTTTCCTTCGCCACGAAGAACATATCGTTCAATCTCGCCAGATCGTCGTCAACAATAACCACATCAGCACTTTCGACAGTAAATGCCGAGCCGCTGCCCATAGCTATTCCGACATCGGCACGCGCGATCACCGCAGAATCATTAAGTCCATCCCCACAAAATGCAACAGCTCTCGAAGGGGCTTTTTTCTTTTGCGCTGCATATATCTTCTCGAAGCCCTCCAGCTTTTCGTCGGGCTTAAGCTCTGAATAAAATTCTTTAATTCCAAGCTGATCCGCCACTCTCTTAACCGCCTCGGGCGAATCGCCGCTCATTATCGCAACACGCTCCACGCCATTTCCGCGAAGCGCCGACACCTCACCTAATGCGTTCGGCTTTAATCCCGACGAAAACAGCAACGCTCCGCAAAGTCTTCCGTCAAGAGCAACAAAAATAGCACTTTCGCCCACTCGCTCGGTCTTTATACCAAGCTCATTCATCATTTTTCGATTTCCAAAGGCAGCATTCATACCGCCAACGCGGCAAACAAGCCCTCTGCCGCCTATATTTCTCACCTGATCTGCCGCATAATGCGATTTGCGGGTATATTTTTCACAAAAAGCTCGCGCAGAGGAGTGCGGGCTCTTGATAAGAGCCGCTTTTGAAATATCAAGAAGCTGCCTTTCGCCAACACTTGATCCCTCAAAAAGCCTTACACCTATAAAATCCTGTCCTTTTGTGGTAAGCGTACCTGTTTTATCAAAAACAATCGTGCCGATTCGGGCAATATTGTCAATCGTTTGCCCGCTTCTGAACACTATCCCCCTTCCCGCCGCTCTGCCTATGCCCGAAAAATAAGCCAGAGGCACCGAAAGAACAAGAGAACAGGGGCAAGACGCCACAAGAACCACCATAAACGAGCGAAGCGAGTCGCCAAAGCCCTTATGAGCGATAAGACTTCCCACAAACACTACAAGCGCAAAGCCAAAAGCACACGGAATAAACAGCTCGGCAAACCTTGTTATCTTCTTTTCGGTAACAGCCTTTCTTTTTGTCGCTATCTCAACCGCTTTTTTCAGCTTATTTGCCGTCGAATCCCGATAAGGAGAGGTTGCCTTTACAAACACCGCCCCCGATATGAGGGTCGAGCCCGACAGACAGATACCTCCCTCTATAAGTTCTCGAGGAATCTCCTCACCTGTAACCGCAGAGGTGTCGGCATAGCCGCTTCCCTCAACCACAACGCCGTCAAGAGAAATTTTATCACCAACTCTGACCGAAATGACATCGCCCACCTTTACATCCCCTGCCGACATAGTTTTTGCCACACCGTTTTTCACAACAGTTACATTTTCCTCGGTTATTTCTATAAGCTTTGAAATATTTTTCCGCGAGCGACTGTACGCCTCACCCGAAATGCTTTCACCAAGCGAATACAGATACATAACCGCGGCGGCATCAGCAAATTCGCCAAGAACCACAGCTCCCAGTGTAGCAACACACATAAGAGTAAACTCGGTGAAAAATTTCTTCCTTATTATATTGTTATATGCCCCTATCCAAACATCGGCCCCAAAGAAGCCGTAGACTGCCACAGCGCAAGGAATAGACACCCAAAGAGGCAGATGCCCAAGCTCGCCTAAAAAGGCAAGCAAAAGCACCATAGCGCCTATTATATAATATAGGTATGATTTTGCTTCCGCACTACCTTCGCCGCTGCACCCGCAGCTATGAGCGCGTTCGTGAGATTCATCGTGGCATTTACAACACTTTATTTCATCATTTTTGTTGTTATGATTGTGTTTTTTAGAATTGCAACCGCAATTATGTTCATTATGACTCAACATAATCCCCCCCACTCATTACACACTCGGACATATGAGCCTCTGCCATACCAACAATAACCCTGATATGCTCGTCGGCAAGCGAATACACCTGTTTTTTTCCATAGCGGACCACCTTTACAAGATTTGCCCTTTTAAGAATTGCAAGCTGATGTGAAACCGCAGACTGACTCATCTCCACACGCTCACTTATGTGCATTACACACATAGCGCCCTCAAAAAGCGAAAAAAGTATTTTAAGTCTTGTTTCATCGGCAAGCGCCCTAAAAAAGTCTGCCACAAGACTGCAAGCAGCCGCTTCTGACTTCCCCATCTTTGTTTCTTTCATTTTTATCTCCATTCATATGAATATCTGTTCATATGAATATATTATCATATATTTTAGATTTTGTCAAGAGCAAAATAATTTTATTTTGTACATACCATATTAACAATTTAGGAGTATAATATATGTATATGTAAAGTTTTTCAAGAGAGGACATGCTATGGACAACAAAAAGCTTGTAAAAATATATCCTTTTCTCGTATTAGCAGGAACGGCATTGGTTACGCTTCTCCGCTCTCTGGCGTTAGCGCAGGGCTACGACGCGGCGATAGGTTATTTTAACAAAGCCCCCATCGCCCTTATCCTGAACATAATAACCCTTCTGACAGTTATCAGCTGTGCTTTGCCTCTTGTTTTGATGGGCAAAGGCGCAATCACCGCAAAATTCACAGAAAACGCCCCTGTTTTGCGGCTTGCTTCCTGTTATTCCGCCATAATCACGCTAATTTCAGTAGTGGAAATGCTTCATCTTTTTTCACAGGGATTGCTTGAAAAAACGGTAGTTTTATTTACAGCTATTTCAGCATTATTCTTCATTTTTTCCGCAATATCAAAAAGAAATTTTGACATTTATAAAGCATTTTTATCCGTATCTGTTGTTGTGTGCTGCGCGTGCATTCTGGCGTCGCTCTACTTTAACCTTGACATCGCTATGAACAGCCCCCACAAGTCATACGGAAGCTTTGCGCTGATGTCGGCTATGATCCTTATGCTCTGCGAGGTCAGAATATATCTTGACAAGCCTCTGCCGCGCGTCCACCTGACCCTTTCGGCTCTCACCTTTATTCTTGGTTTTTCACAGGCAGCAAGTGCAATTATATATAGGTTGACTTCAAGCCCCGACGAATTTGAGGCAAACTCCGTTTTATTGGGAAGCCTTGGATATGTACTGTTTATCGCAGCTATTTCCTTCTTTGCCATTGCAAGATGCTTTACCTTCAGCACGGTTACCCCAGCTGAAGACGAACCCCAACTGTAATTTTTATAAAAACTAAATAAAAATTTTCAAAAAACTATTGACAAACAGAATTTTTCGTGGTATACTCTGTAAAGTGTTTTACTTTACACAGTATTTTGTTCCGTCGGATGGTTCTGAAAATGTTTGAAAAAAACCTCAGGCTCGCCAGTCTGCTTGACTTTTACGGCGAGGTCTTAAGTGAAAGAAAGCAAGAGGTGCTTTCGCTCTACTATAACGAGGATCTTTCGCTTGCCGAAATAGCCGAAGAGATCGGCATTTCAAGACAGGGCGTCAGGGATCTTATCAAAAAAGCCGAGGATGAGCTTTCCTTTCTCGAGGAAAAGCTTGGGCTTCAGAAGAAGTTCAACGAGGCTTTGTCGCAGAGCGACAGGCTCTTTGATATGATGATCAAGGAGCAGGTATCCGAGGAAATGACCGCAGAGCTGAGGGAATTGGTACAAATATTGAAAAAGTAATACATTATATGAAAGGCAGGTGCTTATATGTTCCAAAGCTTAAGCGATAAGCTGAACAACGCCTTCAAAAAGTTCAGAAGCAAGGGAAAGCTCACAGAAGCCGATGTAAAGGCGGGAATGCGTGAGATCAAGCTTGCGCTGCTTGAAGAAGATGTTAACTTTAAGGTTGTTAAGGACTTTATAAACACCGTATCGGCTCGCGCGGTTGGAAGCGATGTGCTTGAATCGCTTGTCCCCGCACAGCAGATCGTTAAAATAGTAAACGAGGAGCTTACCAATCTTATGGGCGGCTCTCAGTCAAAGCTGACCATTTCGCCCAAGCCCCCTACGGTTGTTATGATGGTAGGTCTTCAGGGCGCAGGTAAAACCACGCACGCCGCAAAGCTTGCGGGTCTTTACAAGGGTCAGGGTAAGAACCCTCTTCTTGTTGCCTGCGACATATACCGTCCTGCGGCAATCAAGCAGCTTGAGATCGTAGGCGAGACCCTCGGTATTCCCGTATTCTCAATGGGAACCGATGTTTCCCCCGTAAAGATTGCGGCAGAGGGACTTAAATACGCCGAGAAAAAGGGCTATGATATGGTCTTTGTCGACACCGCAGGCCGTCTGCACATCGACGAGGAGCTTATGGACGAGCTCAAAAAAATCAAAGCGGAAGTCAAGCCCACCGAGATACTTCTCACCATCGACGCGATGATAGGTCAGGACGCGGTAAATGTTGCCCAGACCTTCAACGAGCTTCTTGATGTAACAGGCGTTATCCTCACAAAGCTTGACGGCGACACACGAGGCGGCGCGGCTCTCTCGGTCAAATATGTAACAGGTAAGCCCATTAAATTCATAGGTACAGGCGAAAAGCTTGACAAGATCGAGCCCTTCCACCCCGACCGTATGGCATCAAGAATACTTGGTATGGGTGATGTTCTTACACTTATCGAAAAGGCAGAGCAGGCGTTTGACGAGAAAAAGGCAGCCGAGCTTGAAAAAAAGATAAGACAGCAAACCTTTACCCTTGACGATTATCTTGATCAGTTTGCCCAGCTTAAAAATATGGGCAGCCTTGAGCAGATCGCGGGAATGATTCCGGGTATGAACCAAGCGGCATTAAGGGACGCAAAGTTTGACGAAAAGGCAATGGCGCGTCAGGAAGCCATTATTAAATCGATGACCAAGCTTGAGAGAGAAAAGCCCGAGATCCTTGCGGCAACAAGAAAGATCCGTATTGCCAAGGGCAGCGGAACAACCGTTGAAGAGGTCAACAAGCTTCACAAGCAATTTGAACAGATAAGAAAGCTTATGAAGGAATTTTCAAACCCCTCAAAGCTCTCAAAATTTGCAAAAGGCAGAATGAAAATGCCGTTCTAACGGCTTTTTATAAAAAGAAAATTATTTATTTATATTTTGGAGGAAACTAAAATGGTAAAAATCAGACTTAAGAGAATCGGCGCTAAGAAGGCTCCTTTCTATCGTGTAGTCGTTGCAGACAGCCGCTACCCCAGCGACGGTAGATTCATCGAGGAGATCGGCTCCTACAATCCCCTTACCGAGCCCGCTCAGATCAACATCGACAGCGAGAAGGCAAAGGCTTGGATCGTAAAGGGCGCACAGCCCACAGAAACAGTTAAGGCTCTCCTTAAGAAGTCCGGCATCGTTGACTGATAATTAACAGTAAACGGAGACTTAAAATGGCAGATTTGAAGGCAACCTTAACAGACATTGCCAAGGCAATTGTCGATAGTCCCGATGAGGTTAAGGTGTCCCAGACAGAGGACGACAATACCATAACCTTGGTATTAAGCGTTGCACCCGACGATATGGGTATGGTTATCGGTAAGCACGGAAAGATTGCAAAGGCCATTCGCTCACTTATCAAGGCTGCGGCAGGAAATACTAATAAAAAAGTAAACGTTGAGATAAAATAAGTTTACGCGGGATTAAAGGAGCTGTAATAAAAACAGCTCCTTTATTCACCTTTTTCCAAACAATGAACAAGGTACAAAAATTACTGATAAAAAACGGTCTCAATCCATCTCTGTTAACAGAAGAAACTCAACGAAAATTTGAGGAATTCTGCCTTTTGGCAAGCAATTCAGAAGATTTTCACGCCTTTGCCGACAACTGTGTGCGGCATATCGGGTCAACAGAGCGCTACGCCCTTGAAATCAGAGAAAGAGGTAAGGGTCTGCTCAAAGAAGCAACCGATATTGCCGAAGGTATATCCGTGCCTGCAGAAAGCACTCTTTTGTCAGCCTTTTCGGTATTGACAAATGATTTTGAAGACAAATTCAGACAGGCGGTGCTTTTGCTTGAAGCTCCGATTATAGGATTGCGGCAACTGATTGCCGAATGCGGCAATCAAAACGGCAGAAAGCTATTGGCTATAGAAACAGAATTGACTCTGCGCTCTGCGGCGCTTGGTGAATTCTCCTCTGACGATACGCTCAAGGAGCGCTACCGTCAGCTGAAAACCGCGTTTTCCCAAGAAGAAAACAGGCTTATACATTTAAAAAACGAAACCGTGTTGCTTTTGGACAAAGCAATTCAGGCGCTTTCAGCCCTTATCTCGGAATGCGACGAGCTTCTCTCACAAAACGGGCGGTCGCAAGCCGAATTTTACGCCCTGCTTGGGCGGCATCAGCTTATTCTTCACGATATACACAAGCAACTTTAGCGAGGTTAATTCAAATGGCTAAATACAAATACCTGCTTTTCGACCTTGACGGAACTCTTACCGACTCTGCCGAAGGAATTACAAATTCGGTAGAATACGCCTTAGGCAAATTCGGCATAACAGTCAATGATAAAAGTGTTCTTAAAAAATTCGTAGGACCGCCTCTTGTAGACGCATTTATGGAATATTTTGCCTTTACAGAGGAAAACGCCCACCGCGCAGTGGAATTTTACCGCGAGCGCTTCAGAGATATAGGTATATTTGAAAACGCCGTATATGAGGGTATCCCCGAATTACTTCGCGAGCTGTCGGAAAACCGATATGAGCTTATAATAGCCACATCAAAGCCCGAAGAATTTGCAAAAAGAATAGCAAAGCATTTTGACATTGAAAAATACTTCTCGCTTATCGCGGGGGCTACCTTTGACGGCAGACTCAGCGTTAAGAAGGATATCATAAATTACGCCCTTAAAGCCAAAGGAATTACCGACAAATCATCGGTGGTTATGATAGGCGACAGACACCACGATACAGAGGGTGCTGCCGCTATGGGAGTTGACTGTATAGGCGTTCTTTACGGCTACGGAAGCCGCGAGGAGCTTGTAGAGTCGGGGGCTACCTATATCGCTGAAACGGTCAGCGACATAAAGAAATTCATATAATTTATTAAATCGAAAGGTCGGTGATAACTGTGAACGAAACCTTTGAAAACAAATACGAACTGCTTAACAGACTGCTCGACGCGCGAAGTTATCACGAATTCACAGAGCAAATCGACGAAACACACCCCGTAGATATTGCGGAATATATCGACACCCTGAGGGATGACAGGATTCTCACGGTATTCAGGCTTCTGAAAAAGGACATTTCAGCAGAGGTTTTCGCGGAGCTTAGCTCTGCAGCGCGAGAGAAAATTATGGTAGCAACCGCCGATGTTGACCTTGCCGCTATTATCGACGACCTTTTCGTCGACGACGCGGTTGACCTTCTTGAGGAGCTTCCCGCAAGTATGGTAAAGCGAATTCTCAAGGCAGCAAAGCCCGAAACCCGTTCGCTTGTAAACAAATTCTTAAGCTATGATGAAGGCTCGGCAGGCAGCGTTATGACCGCCGAATATCTTGACCTGAAAAAAGATATGACGGTAGCACAAGCGGTGCAAAGAGTACGGAAAACAGGTGTAAACAAGGAAACCGTCTATAACGCCTTCGTAATCGACCGTTCAAGAAAGCTTGAGGGTATCGTATCGCTTAAAGACCTTCTTTTTGCCGACGAGGATCAGATTATAGGCGACATTATGGTAGACGATGTAATCAGAGCAACCACCTCGGATGACCGAGAGGAAGCGGCGGCTCTCATCGCAAAATATAACCTTCTTTCGCTTCCCATCGTTGACAAGGAAAACCGCCTTGTAGGCATTATAACAGTCGATGACGCCCTTGATGTCATCACCGAGGAAGCATCAGAGGATATCGAGGTAATGGCGGCTATTTTGCCCTCAACAAAATCCTATATGGAAACCTCTACCTTTGAAACCTGGAAAAAGCGTATTCCCTGGCTTCTTCTGCTTATGATCTCCTCTGCATTCGCAGGCGGCATCATAACCCACTACGAAAGCGCCCTCGGGGCGTATGTTATCCTCACCGCCTTTATTCCTATGCTTATGGGCTCGGGCGGTAACGCAGGCGGACAGTCCTCTGTTACCATCATAAGAGGTATTTCGCTTGGCGAAATAGACTTTAAGGATATTTTCAGCGTAATTTTCAAGGAATTCAAGGTTTCTCTGCTCTGTGCGGTAACTCTTTGTGTTGCTAACTTTGTAAAGATTATGCTTATTGACCTTAAGGCTTCCTTTACACCCGCAAATCTCACCATAGCCGCTGTGGTAAGCATCACGCTTTTCTGTACCATTGTGGCGGCAAAGATAATAGGCGCTTCGCTTCCCCTTGTGGTTAAGAAAATCGGTCTTGACCCTGCGGTAATGGCAAGCCCCTTTATCACCACCATCGTTGACGCGATTTCGCTTATAATTTACTTCAAATTCGCGTCGCTGTTTTTGGGAATATAAAATAAATATCCACCCGCGTAGCGGGTGGTATTTCATTTTCGGGCATAGCCCTAATAATACTGGCGGCGCACAAGTGCGCTTTAGATTGGCCTGCCAGCCACGCAATTATTACTTACTACCCATAAATGGGTCCCGTGGG
>JAZRHS010000103.1:0-5201 GCA_045644865.1 Eubacteriales bacterium
ACTTGCGGTATTCTTATTATCACACCCCTTATCGTTCTTTACGCATTCTGTCAGAGATATCTCGTGCAGGGTATTGAGCGTTCGGGTCTTACAGCGGATTGATTTAATTCAATTAAAAAACCACCGATCAATGATCGGTGGTTTTCTTTGTAGACAGAGCCTTATGAAAGCATATATTTGTAATCAATTTCTTCTTTGATGTTGTTCAGCGTTTGAACAAAGTAGACTGTAAATGCAATATATACAATAAACTCAATTATCCACATATACATAAAGTCGCGAAGGAATAAGATATAAGCGATGCTGCTGAACGCCGCCACACAGGTGAATACCGATATAATGCGGAGCTTCTTTTTCAGCATAGTGTGAATGTACCGTATTTTTTCCTCGGCGTTAAAGTTTGTTGTGCTGATTGGATTAAAGCCTGTGTTTTCCATAATTATCTTGGAAAGAAGGGGAAGAAGCGAAATTATCATTCCCGCAAAAAGCAGGGAGTCCACCGTCTTAAATACGGTAAGCATCATAAACGCGTCGTGCGCCTTGGGGCTTATCTCTGTCAGCGTAAGAGTGTAGCGGTTGTAGAAATTAAAGTTAAGTACAAATGAGAACGCTGATATTACAGCGTATCCTATAGCGAAAATATAGGATATGAGAGGTGCTTTTCCGATTTTTCTGATAATACTTAAAACTATAATAAAAATAATGGGTGAAACAAAATCGGGAAGAATGCTGATGTTGTCAATGTAGAAGTCGATGTTAAATGCAAGCGCAACAGATAAAATAATAAATGAAAGCTTTATGTAGCGCTGAATGAATATAAATGCCTTTGGGGTTATTTCGTTGGTATATTTTTCCTTGAGCCTGTCAATGAAGGCTGTATCGTTTAATATACGGCTAATGTATTTTATAAATACCGTGAGCCAGACTATGCCAAGAGGCAGAAGGAATACCCAGGAAATAAGACGGAAGCTATTTATGTATCTGTAAAAATTCACATTAAGATTTGGATTGATAGTTGAATCAAACAGAGCGAGAATTTCGGGGGCAAAGGTGAGAATAGGTTTAAGAATAATAAATATAAGAGTCATCGCCGCGGTCTTTGTTGTGGCGTTGGCTTTTTTTGTTGGCTTTTTGTTATTCTTTTTCTTTACCTTTTTCGTTACATTTTTCGTTACATTTTTCGTTACCTTTTCCGTTGCCCTTGGGGACGCCTCTTTCTTTGGCTTTTTGTAGAACACCGCTGTTGATTCGTGGCGGGAACCAAGGTATATAAATCCTTCAAAGAACTCCTTGAAGGCAGGAATCAGAAGTATAAGCTCAATCGCTCCAAAGGCAAATGAAACAAGCATAATTGATGAGGATTGCTCTCTGGGGGGTAGAAAACCAAACACGACAAACAATGATATGAATTGAGCCAAGCTGACGATAAACATTCGTTTGAAGAGGTTTTGGGCTTCTTCAAAATGGTAATTCAGATCGGCAAGCTGTGAAATTCCCAAGAGCAGGAAAATATAGCCTATAAAGTCGGGTAGATAGTCTATTATAACAAGGTTGGGATTGAATAGGAAGAGTGCCGCAATTATCAGTTTTCCTATTCCCAGATTTTTTTTGACTTTGCCCATACAGAGCTCCTTATTTTTTATTCTTGTTTTTTAATATTTCTTCACGCGCTGCCCGTGTTTCCTCAGCCTTTTGCTCCTGTCTTTCGCGGATCTTGTTTATAAATTCAAAGCGAGAAGGCTTTACGGGCATATCCACATCCTCGGGAGCGCATATTTTGCTGAAGCATTTGTATATAAGCGAGAGAACGAGAAGGGGATAAACAATTCTTAAAAGCATTCCAAGAACCATAAGCCAGGAAATGGGACGGTTCAATAAGTTCAAGACGAAAACAACTATATTCAAGATAAAATAAACGGAAACAGCGGAGAGATTTGTTCTTGTAAGTCCTACTATTTCAGGCAAATCGGTATCCTTGCCAAGTCCTGATATTGCGCCAAGCAGGAAGATGTGAAGTATAAGTCCCGAAGCCAGCGAAACAAGCGAGATAATATAAGAAATCACCGTGCCGTCAAAGGGTTCTGTCATATCCAATAGCTTGAATATAAGATTTACTGTATCTGCAACAGAGCATAAGGTTAAAGCCGCAAGAGGCGGGTAGCAGTAGATAAGGCTATGCTTGTATTCGGAAAGCTTCTGCAGCGCCGTGAACATAAGATAGTATCCTATCAGCGCGAAAACAGCGCCATAGGAGTTCAGCGACATAAGGAAGGCTGCAAAATATCCGAAGAATAATAAACCAAAACCCATTGCTTAATTATTCTCCGAGGGGTTTAAACCACAGCACTTCTTGTATTTTTTTCCGCTTCCGCAGGGGCAGAGCGCATTTCTGTCTATCTTTTCAGCCTTTTTGATTACTACGGTCTTTTTCTGCGCCGCGCCTTCAAAGCCTTCTGTTGTGGGCTTTGCAACCTCAACTCTCTTTATCTGGGGGGCGGCGGGGGTGATAGAAAGAATTCTTCTTACTGTAGTTTCGCGAATATCGTCTACCATAGCATCAAAAATATCCGCACCCTGTATTCTGTATTCGTTTACAGGATTTCTTTGCGCGTATGCCTGAAGTCCTATTTCGTGCTTCAGCTCGTCCATAACATCAATATGCTCCATCCAGTTGGTGTCAACTGTCTGAAGAAGTATAGCACGCTCGATCTCGCGGAGGTTTTCAGCACCGAAAAGCTCTTCCTTTTGCTTATAAAGCTCCATAGCTCGGTCGCAAAGCATATCGCGTATCTCTATTTTGTCAAGCTTCTTTGCTTCCTCGGGAGAATAGTTGAAGTCCTCGTCAGAGCAAAGAATTCCCTTGTATTTTTCACGAAACTCGCCAAGATTCCAGTTTGAGCTGTCCTCATCCATAGTCGCCTGTTCAACCGCCATAGAAATTGTAGAGATTATCATATTTTTTATGGTGGCGGAAATGTCATTTCCGTCAAGCACCTCACGGCGTTGCTTGTATATGATCTCTCTTTGCTGATTCATAACATCATCGTATGTGAGGACATTCTTTCTGCGCTTAAAGTTGTTTTCCTCTATGTTCTTCTGGGCGTTTTCAATAGAGTTTGAAAGCATCTTCGCGTCAATAGGAGTGTTATCGTCAAGACCAAGAGCATTGACCATTCCGATTATTCTCTCGCTTCCGAAAAGGCGCATAAGCTGGTCTTCAAGCGAGAGATAAAATCTCGACTGACCGGGGTCGCCCTGTCGTCCCGAACGGCCGCGAAGCTGGTTGTCAATTCGTCTGCTTTCGTGTCTTTCTGTTCCGAGAATGAACAATCCGCCTGCTTGTCGCACCTTTTCTGCCTCGGGGGCGATTTCTTCCTTGAACTTGGCGTAAAGCTCCGCGTAAAGCGCGCGAGCCTCTTTTACTTCCTCATCGTCTATTTCAGCCGTGCCTGTTGCCATAGCGATAAGCGACTCATCTATCTCGCGCTTGCGCATCTCCTGCTTTGCCATAAATTCGGGATTACCGCCAAGCATAATGTCAGTACCGCGTCCTGCCATATTTGTGGAGATTGTAACCGCCCCAAGCTTACCTGCCTGTGCGATTATCTCGGCTTCCTTTTCGTGGTACTTTGCGTTAAGCACCGTGTGGGGAATACCGTTCATCTTAAGCTTTCGTGAAAGCTCCTCTGACTTTTCAATCGAAACAGTACCTACAAGCACGGGTTGTCCTTTTTTGTGGCATTCTATTATCTGCTCAACTATAGCGTTGTGCTTTCCCGTAACGCTTTTGTAAACCGCGTCAGAGTAGTCCTTTCTTATCATAGGACGATTTGTGGGGATCTCTATAACATCAAGTCCGTATATTTCACGGAACTCCATTTCCTCGGTAAGAGCAGTACCTGTCATACCCGAAAGCTTCTTATACATTCTGAAGTAGTTCTGGAATGTAATTGTAGCAAGGGTCTTGTTTTCCTTTTCTATCTTTACGCGCTCTTTTGCCTCGATAGCCTGATGTAAGCCGTTTGAATAGCGTCTGCCTGGCATAAGACGGCCCGTGAAGGCGTCAACTATCATAACGCCATTCTCGTTTACAACATAGTCAACATCACGGTGCATACAGCCGTGAGCGCGAATTGCCTGATTTATATGGTGAGCAAGCTGCGAGTTCTCAGGTGCGGTGTAGTTTTCTATACCAAAGAACTGCTCTGCCTTTTCAGCGCCCGAGGGTGTAAGAATAGCATTGTTTGCCTTTTCGTCAACAATGTAGTCTGCATCTATATCATTGTGGTCCTGCTTTGCGTCAAGCTCCTTGATAACATACTTTTTAAGCTTGCGGACAAAGGCGTCAGCCTTGTCATACATATCGGTAGCCTTGTCCCCCGAGCCCGAAATGATAAGGGGGGTTCTCGCCTCGTCAATAAGGATAGAGTCAACCTCGTCAACGATAGCGAAGGCGTGGCCGCGCTGGGACATCTGGTCTTTATAAATAGCCATATTATCGCGAAGATAATCAAAGCCGAACTCGTTGTTTGTTCCGTAGGTTATATCTGCGTCATAAGCCGCTTTCTTCTCCGCGCGGGTCTGCCCGTGAACAACAAGACCTGTTTTAAGCCCAAGGAATTCATAAACACGGCCCATTTCCTCGCTGTCGCGGCGGGCAAGGTAATCGTTTACCGTAACGATGTGAACGCCGTTTCCTGTAAGGGCGTTAAGATAAGCGGGCATAGTTGCAACAAGGGTCTTGCCTTCACCTGTTTTCATCTCGGCAATTCTGCCCTGATGAAGAATAATTCCGCCGATAAGCTGAACGCGGAAGGGGCGCTTTCCGAGAATTCGGTCATCGGCCTCGCGTATTGCCGCAAAAGCGTCGGGAAGAATATCGTCAAGTGTTTCTCCCGCTTCAAGTCTTGATTTGAGCAGGGGGGTGGTGGCGATAAGCTCCTCGTTGCTCATATTTTTGTATTTGTCGGCAAGAGCCTCAATGGAGTTTACCGTTTCCTCTATTTTTTTCAGTTGTCTGTCGCTATAGCTTCCAAAAATTTTTTTGATAAGTCCCATCAAATAAAAATCCTTTCGCAATGTATAAATCTTCATTATAATTATACTACATTTTTTATAAGAAAAATATAGTTAATTGTAAATTTTATTCAAAAAATAAAAAATTGTATAATATTCGTCTTGAAAAAAAGACGAAAAAAGGG
>JAZRHS010000104.1:0-30234 GCA_045644865.1 Eubacteriales bacterium
GGGCTTGAAAGCTTTGAGGTGGGGGTGATGCTTGACGGTGAGTACCGCCCCCGTCGGGTTACGGTAACTCTTATGGGAAAGGACATTTTCCGCGACCCCTACAAAATCGAGTCGCGGATAGAGGGCGCATTTGGTTGCGAATGTGTGGTTGTGTTGGGGTGAAAATATGAAAGAAATCAAAAAAGACACGGCAAAATGGCGCGTGCTTGTAATAGGAATAGGCTTTGTCATAGGCATCGCCCTGCTCCTTGCGGGGGGACAAGGGGGCGAGAACTCGGAAATTACCGACGACAACGCCGAGGCATACAGGATTTCGCTTGAATCCGAGCTTGAAGCTCTGTGCGAGGCACTTGCGGACGGCGAGGTAAAGGTGTTTTTGAGCCTTGAGGGCGGCTACACATACACCTACGCCACCGATGGTAGAGGCGGTATAGTTACCGTGGGCAGCGGAAGCTCCGAAAAGGCAATAATCGAAGGCTCGTTTGCGCCCAAGGTGTCGGGGGTAGGTGTGGTCTACTTTGGAGCGAAAAGCCCCGCCCTTGAAGGCGAGCTTACAGAGCTTGTTTCATCGGCGCTGGGCGTGGGGAAAAATAAAATTTTCATAATCGCGTCAAAAAAGATGCAGGGCTAATCATAAAAAGTAAACAAGTGAAATATATATTGATTGAAAACCGAAATTAAGGAGGAAAAATTATGGTTATTCAAGCGGAAAACACAGGTAAAAAGAATTTTTTTGAGAAGATAGGAAAGCGGAATATCGCAATAGCTTGCGCGGTACTTCTTATCGGCGCGGCGGTGTGGGTCAACTGGATGCTCTTTGCAGGCGAGGAAGACGGCTACACAGGCTACGGCGACGGCTCGGGAACGGTTGACGCGTCGGGCGGCGCGCAGAACGGCGAGGACAGCTACTTTGCCACCGTGCAGGTAAGCCGCGAGCGCACACGCGACGAGGCGCTTGAGGTGCTTCAGTCGGTGGTTGACAATGCCGACGCCGATGAGGCGGTGAAAACACAGGCTCTTGCCGACATCAACCGCCTTGCTCTTGAAATGTCTGCCGAGTCCAACATTGAAACACTGGTTATGGCAAAGGGCTTTGAGGACTGCGTTGCGGTAATAAATGACGGCGACGCCACAGTCGTGGTAAAGACAGGCGCTGAAGGCGAGCTTCTTCCCAATCAGATAGCTCAGATAAACGAGATAGTTTACGAGCAGGCAAAAATATCCCCCGTTAACATAAAAATAACTGCTCGCCCCTGATGGCGAAAAATGCGGACGGTCAAAAGACCGTCCGCATTGTATTTTGGCAAAAATATGGAAAAAGATGTTAATATTTCAGCCTGTCAAGCGCGTTTTGCAGTATGATTTGCGCCGAAAGGGTGTCAATAACCCCCTTGCGCTTTTTTCCTCTGGTGTTTGTTTCGTTGAGATAGCGAGCCGCCACCATAGTTGTCATTCTCTCGTCAAAAAGGGCAATTGGAATACCATCCAAGCGTTCACCAAGAAGTGCGGCAAATTCAGCCGCCCTTTGGGCTCTCGGGCCTTCCGAGCCGTCCATATTCTTCGGGTGGCCAACGACTATAGCCGCCGCGCCCTGCTCCTTGGCTATTTTTGCCACCTCGTCAGCGGTTTTCACGATTCCGCCAGGACTGATGTAACCTATACCCGACGCCAGAAAACGGGTTTCGTCCGAAATAGCAAGTCCTGTGCGCGTGTCGCCAAAGTCCACGCTGAGTATCCTGCCCGAGGTTGCCTTGATTCTTTCCATATTTATATATCCTCCGCTGTGCTTCTCTTGTATAGCTTCATTATACACCATTTTCCCCAAAAAGTAAAGAATTTTTTCATAAGTTGAATAAATAAGCAAGAGGTGGCAAAAATATTAACAGCAACGAAGCTATAAAAGCTACAAAGGAGAAGCAAAAATGAATGATTTCAAAAACTCAAAGCTTGCAAAGAACATTAAGGAAAACAGGGCGGTATATATAACAGCGCTTACATTGCTCTTGGCACTTGCGGTAATTTTAGCGGTAACGGCGGTGGCAAACAGATCAAAAAAGCCTGTGGAAACAGACCCCCCCGTAACAAATCCACCCGTTACAAACAAGCCCGACGAAACAAAGGACCCTGACACATCTGTGGTTGATATGCTCCCCTCGTTCGTCCTTCCCGTAAGCGGAAAGCTTACAAAGGTACACGATTCGGAGCTTCAGGTCTTTTCAAATACTATGCAGGATTACCGTGTGCATCTTGGCGTTGATATAAGCGCCCCTGAGAACGCGGAGGTCAGCGCGGTTGCCGACGGAACTGTGGCGGAGGTCTGGGAAGACGCTATGATGGGTATTTGCGTGGCAATAAATCATAGTGGCGACGCGGTCAGCGTTTATAAAAACCTCAGCGTTACACTTCCCGAGGGCATAGAGGCGGGCGCGAAGGTCAAGGCGGGCGAAACCATCGGATATGTTGGCGATACTGCAATGACCGAGCTTGCCGACGAGTCCCATCTTCATTTTGAAATGACGGTCGGCGGCATACAGGTAGACCCTCTGGAGCATTTTGGAGAGGATGCCGTAGCAACACTTGCCGAGGATACCTCGTTTGAGGAGCTTGTAACCGAATAGTCGGGAAACGAATAGAATAAATAGCGGACTGTCCACAAGGATAGTCCGCTTTTCTGTATCTTGCGCGACAAAGCTTGCCTCGGTAAAACCCCAATTCCAACCAATATTATAAACGCGCGCGCAAGAAGCCGTCGGGGGCAAAAAATTACCGCTTCCTAACACAAAATTTACAAATAAGAGAAAAATATTCCAAAGGACGCCCTGATTTTTGCAATTTTAAGGCATATTTTGACCCAAAAAGTGCCCGAAAATGTATCAAAAGTTAATTTTTATTATATTTGACCAAGGAAAAATAGGGGCGTAATCTCATAAATATATGTAGAAAAATAATTTTATAAGGCGAAAAAAGAAAAAATTCCTGAAAAAAATAAAAATTTTTTTGCAAAAGTATTGACAAATTGAACAAAATGAAGTATAATGGGCTTACAAATTCAATTCATGGAGGGAAAACATGAGAAAAATTAAACTGATGGCACTCCTTCTTGCTGTACTTATGGTAGTAGCAGCATTTGCAGGATGTGCAGGCGTAAAGCAGGAAGATCTTGACGCGGTAAAGAATGATGTTGCCGCTCTTGAGGACTTGCTTAAGGATCAGCAGGATAAGAATGCTGCATCCAATGATGCAATTCTTGATGCACTTAACAAGCTTACAGATAAGATTGAAGATGTAAGCGGCAGAGTTGAGGACATCGAGACTCCCGAAGAGGGAACAACCACAACTGAGGCTGATAAGGCTGCTAAGGCTGAGGCTCTCGCTTCTATCGAAGGTCTTAAGAAGGACTTCGCTAAGATCGAGGCTCAGTATGACGAAGAGGCATATGCTGCAATCGTATTGGCTCTTACAACAGCTCAGGCAAATGTAACAGCTGCTGCAACTGCTGCAGAGGTTGCTACAATCATGGCTGCTCTTGATGCTGCTCTTGATGCATACAAGACCTATGCTATGAAGCTTCTTGATGCTTACAATGCACTTCTCGGCAAGCTTGCTGATGAGGATGCAAAGGCAAATGTAGCTGCTGCTAAGGATCTTATCAAGATCATTGATAAGGTTTACGGCGACGAGCTTGCAGACGCTCAGAAGAAGGACGGCGATTTCGCTTACCTTGCAACTGAGGGCTCTTCCAAGTACATCAACCTTTACAAGTCTGTTAACTCTCTTGTTTCTATCTTCGAGAGCAAGAAGGCTTACACAGTTACTTATGATGTTGACTATGTTGACGCTAAGGGCAAGATCCAGACAATCGGTCTCCCTGGCCTTCTCGCAGTTAAGAACGAGGCTAAGGATATCGTTGAGGATATCACCGACACATTCGGCGAAGAGATTCTCTTCGTAAACATCAAAAATATTGTCGACGCACATGACGACCTTCAGGCAGAGTACGAGAAGTATGTTGAGTACGCTACACTTGTTGGCGGTAATGCACTTGTTGATCTTATCACAAACGCTGACATTCTTGTTAACGCTATGGCTGAGATCGATCACCTTAACGACGCTAAGGTTGCTTACGACAAGTTCAATGGCCGTGTAACAGGTACAACAGACTACAAGAACCTCTTCGCAACATACGAAAAGCTTTCCAATAAGGTTGCTCTTGCATACGAGGATGATGAGGCTCTTGCTTGGACAAAGGATGTATACGCAGCAGTAGCAGCAGATCTTGCTGACTGGGCTGACGAGTATGACCTTTCCGCTAAGAATATAGAGGGTATCGTTGGTAAGGCTCTTTACGAGGAGTTCGTTATCAACGGCAAGAAGGTAGAACTCATTTATGAGGCATACGAGACATTCGTTGCTGATATCGTTCCCGCTATCGAGGCTCTTAATGCTATCGAAGTAGGCGATGCTGATGCAGTTGCTGCTTTCCAGGCTCTTCAGGAAGCTGTTCTTGAAATGAAGACACTTCAGGAGAAGTCTGATGCTAAGGAGCCTGAAATCACTGATTTCGACTTCGATTTGACAGATGAGATCTTCGTTCAGATCCTTGTAGTTTCCGAGATCTTCGGTGAGCTTGATCTTGAGGACGAGATTTATGTTGATAGACTTATGAGTGTTGGCGAAATCTTCGACAACGCTGATGAGGACGCTGCTGCAGCTAATGTTGTAAACCTTCTTACATTTGCCGCTGACGTTGACGCTCTTGAGGCTGATGAAGAGTTTGATGAAACAGCTCGTAAGGCTGGTGAGATCTACAACTTCTTCGCAAATGACTATGCTAAGGTTAAGACATTTGCTGATGCTATCAACGCTGAGATCGAAAGACTTGTTAAGCTTGTTGATGGCAAGAAGATCAACTCTGTAAGAGAGTTCATCGCTCTTGAGGGTAAGTACATCGCTCTTGATGCTGAGGCTCTTGAGGCTCTTGATCTTGCTGACTTTGAGTCCAAGGATGAGTATGTATATGAAATCGGTACAGCTGATATCTTCGTAGCAATTGCTGACCTTATCGACTACGATGAGTTCAAGAAGGACGAGGATACACTTGAGGGTGAAGAGGATACTCTTTACTTCGACATCAATGAGGCTGATAGCGAGCGCATTTATGTTGGTTCTAACGAGGACCTTCTTACAATCGACTTCTACAACTGGGCATTCCCCATTTTCAAGGATCTCATTAATGTAGATGAGTTCGAGGCTGCTAAGGCTACTGTTGCAACTCGCGTAAACGATCTCTTCGCAGAGGTTGAGAAGTTTGTTGCTGCAGTTGAGGCTATTAAGTATGTTAAGTCTGAGGAAGGCAAGACAACTTACACATTCGTTGACAAGAACAACAACGGTAAGCTTGATACAAACGAGACAGCTGTTGAGTTCGCAGGTAACCAAGTAACTCTTGCTGATGCTGCTGATGTAGAGGCTGCATACGAGCTTTACACTGCATGGGCTCTTAAGGGTGGTAACTACAACCTTGAGGCACTTGTAAATGTAGAGGTTGAAGAGGATGACAAGACTGTTGTTCTCGCTGATGTATTCACATTCGAGAGCCTTACAACAGGCGATCTTGGTGATGCTGTAGCTACTCTTAACGAGCTTCGCGCTGAGGTTAAGACACTTACAGATATGGCAAAGGCAATCGCAGCTTCTGCTGATCTTATCGCAACAGTTAAGAATATCACAGTTAACAACCTTAAGGTTGGTATGAAGGATGCTGAGGATGAGCTTGCTCACTATGCATACACCGGTATTGTAACTAAGACTGAGGGTACAACAACAACATATGCTGCTAAGTACCTTGTTGCTGACGCATACGGTCTTAAGGAAACAAAGACTGAGTACAAGTCTTCCGAGTCTGCTGCTCAGACAGCTGCTAAGGTTACTGTAACTGCTGATGCTCTTAAGATCTTCGCTGATCTTTACAAGGCATTCGTTGCAATGAACAACGAGTACACATTCGCATATAAGACGGATGACGCTATCTACTATGTAGACAACGGTTACTCTGCATACGCTTCTGTTGACACAGCAAAGGCTGCATACGACGAGTATGACCTTATGATGGCTAAGGCTGCTGTTCTTGTAGCAGCTGCTGATGCTACCGATGCTGCTGTAGCAGAGCTTGAGACAATGGTTTCCGCTGCTAAGGATTTCGCAGCTCTTGAGAACGCTGTTGCTCTCTTCAACTCTCGTACAGATGTTACAACAGGTATCACAGCTGATGATATCACTGCTTGGACAATCTACGCAGAGTTTGAGTCTATTCAGTAATTACTGATTAGGTTAGACTTATTCTCGTATCAACGGTGTTGATACTTAAAATAGAACCGGATATGCGGTTCTAAAACCCACCTATGAATTCCGGTAAGGTTCGTCCTTACCGGAATTCTTGTGGTTTGTTGAGGGGGAGAATATCCCCCTGTTTTCTTGACAAAATCTCTTGTATATGGTAAAATAAAAAGCGTTGCAAGAATATAATTTGCAAACGCTTAATTTTGCTTAATTTTGAGGAATTATAAATGGGATTTGATTTATTACTTATTGCAATAGGACTTTCAATGGATGCTTTTGCCGTAGCAATTTGCAAGGGTCTTGCGGTCGGCAAGGCAAAAACAGGACATATGCTTTTAGCAGGTCTTTGGTTCGGTGGATTTCAGGGACTTATGCCCTTGATAGGCTATTTTCTTGGCACAACCTTTTCAGAGTATATCAACCAATACGATCACTGGATAGCCTTCGTTCTTCTTGCCTTTATCGGTGGAAAAATGCTAAAGGAATCCTTTGAAAAAGAAGAAAGCAATACAAACGCTTCCTTTGGCTTTACTACAATGCTTGTTATGGCTATTGCCACCAGCATAGATGCGCTTGCCGTTGGCGTGTCCTTTGCGCTGCTTCCCGAATGTAATATCTGGCTTGCAGTAAGCCTTATTGGCATTATAACCTTTGCCTTTGGCTTCTTTGGAGTAAAGATAGGAAGTGTTTTCGGGGCAAAATACAAATCCCACGCCGAGCTTGCAGGCGGAGTTATTCTTGTCGGTATGGGAATAAAGATACTTATTGAGCATCTTTTCGTTTAACCATATACAAATCATTTAACAAAAAAGGAACTGCGCCACGGCGCAGTTCCTTTTTTGTTGTAAATTAAAGCTTTTTGATTTCATCAAGGGCAAGGGCAAGAGCGTTACTTGCGCTGCACATTCTCAAATAATCTCTTGAGCGCATAGGGGACAGGCGAAGCTTTGTTACTGTTTCGCCGTTTTTGGTGGATACTGCAATAAATACAGTTCCCACAGGCTTTGTAGGCGTACCGCCATTGGGGCCTGCAATGCCCGTGGTTGTTATTCCCACATCTGTGCCAAAGGCGATACGAACGCCTCTTGCCATTTCTGCGTCGGTCTGCTCGCTTACCGCGCCATATTGCTTTATTGTTTCTTCCTTTACACCCAGAAGCTTTATTTTTGCTTCATTTGCATATGTTACGCAACCGCCCATATACACGGCAGACGAGCCTGAATTATCGGTTATTCGCTTTGCAAGAAGTCCTCCTGTGCAGGCCTCTGCGGTGGACAGTGTAAGTCCTTTTTTACGAAGCGCGGCAATAACCGCTTTTTCTGTGCTGCCTACATCTATTCCGTAAACAAAATCGCCGATAGTTGTAGCCATCACCTTTTCTATCATTTCCTGACAAAGGGCTTCAGCCTCTTCCTCGCTTTTTGCCTTTGCGGTAATACGAAGGCGCATTTCACCGTCGCCCGCATAGGGAGCAAGGGTAGGGTTATCGGACGAGATCATAATATCCCTCAAAACATCTTCTACAGATGACTCTCCCATACCGATTATATAGAGATTGTGGCTTACTATGATGCTTTCTGTGCTTTTACGAAGGAATTCGCTTACAGCTCCGTCTACCAAGGGACAAAGCTCTCTGGGGGGGCCGGGGAGCATTATAACGGTTTTGCCGTCCTTTTCAATAATTATTCCGGGGGCTGTTCCGTTGGGATTTGGAATTGCCATAGCCCCGTCGGGAATTTCAGCCTGCTTAAGGTTGTTGGGAGTCATTGCGGCAAGTCCCTTTTCGCGTGATGCGAAGAACGCTTTAATTGACTCAACTATGCTTTCCTCTGAATGCAAACCAAGTCCAAGTGCCTTTGCCACTGTTTCCTTTGTAAGGTCATCAAATGTCGGGCCGAGTCCGCCGCTGGTTATTACCATATCCGAGCGGGAAAGCGCTACGCCAAGGGCTTCTGCAAGTCTTTCGGGGTTATCGCCCACCACGGTGTGGTGATAAACAGATACGCCGTAATCGGCAAGCTTTTTTGAGATGTATGTGGCGTTGGTGTTGACTACTTCGCCAAGAAGCAGCTCTGTGCCAACGCAGAGAATTTCCGCAGTTTTAATCATAGCTATATCCTACTTATCTATTTTAGTATAGGGTGAATCGGCGGTGATTTTTACGCCGTTGAAAACCTTTACGGCGTCCTCAGCCAGCTTTTTGACTGTGGATGAGATAACATAGAAGCCACCGTCCCCGTTTATTGTTATATAGTCGGTGTTGCCTTCGAGAAGGTAGTAGCTGTGGGTGCGTTCAAGTCCTCTGGTGGTTTTGAAGCTCCAGCTGAGCCTGTATCTTTCGGGGGACGCAATTATTTCCTCGGCTCTTTCCGCTGTAATATCTGCCGTGCCGAACAGAATTCCGCCAAGCATATTAAGGTAGAGTGTCTGGAAGTTTTTCGTGTCTATCTGGGTCTTGACGCCGTTTTTGACAGCAAATGCCCTGATAGTGTTTTCATCGATCAGCTCGACCTTGAAATTATAGGTCGATCCGTCGGGAAGGGTAAAGCTCATAGTATCGATCAATCCGATATTTATCTGGAAGTAGTCGCGTTCTATCCAGTCAAGTGTGTCCCAGGAAAGCCAATCGAGGTAGGAACGGTCGATCTCAACAATGAAATCGAAGATATCAAGCTTTTGGTAGCTTCCGTCCTTCTTGTCGGATATATAAACATCGGAAAGGGCATAATAGCTGCCGTTTTCGGTAAGCTTGCTGAAATAGATATAATGCTTGAGGTAGTAGACTTTTCCGCCGCTTGTGCGCTGACTTTCGTAGTAAAGCGACTTTTCGGGCTTATCCAAGCCGTATTTCTTGCGGGCTGCGTCATCAGCGCCCAGCTTCTTTACTCCAACATACTCTGTTTCAAGGAAGCCGCCCATAACCGAATAGACCGCGTCGGATGCGGGTGTATAGCTGTCAAGTGATGCGTCGGTCATATAATAGGGCTGTGTCTGAAATTCGGTGTTTTCGCGCTCTGCATAGTCCCAATAGGAAAGAGCCGTGATAAGCTTTGCCGACGGGGTGCCGTCCTCGGCATAATCAAAGTGAGTAACCTTAAGATTATAGACGAACATATAATTGGTTTCGCTTAGCGAGTAGTTAAGCATAGGCGCTACATAGAATTCTATGGGTTTGAGGATATATTTGCCCACATATGAGTTCATAATATACACCGCATCTCTGCCCACAAGACGAACATAGTAGCCACCGCCCGAAACGATTTCGTTGCCGATGTCAAGGGTGTGGCTGACGCCTGTGGTAGTGGTGATGGTCATTGTGGATTGCGGATTGTCAAGTCCGTATTCCTCGTAGCCGTACTTCTTAAGAGCTTCGTCTGATATTTTGCGCATTGTGGTTGAGTTTCCGCACACGCTGGCAAGGTAGGCGTAGGCTTCGGCATCGTAGGCGGTGTTTTCGAAGCCCTTGATCTTGATCTTGCCGTCCTTGGCTCTCTCAAAAATGTATGAGCCTGCGTTGTCTGCGCCTCGGTTGGTTATTTTTATGGATTGAACCTGCTCGCTGTTGATCTTTTTGTATATCATCAGGTTATTGTATGCCGAGAGTTCCTCACCGTCGTTTGTATCAACTACCGCAAACACGCTTGCCTCGCCTCGGTCGCTTACAGATACAAGAGTTCCGAGAGCAGTAATATAATAAAGCTTATTGTTCTCGGTGGTGGTGTCAAGCATATAGCCTTCCTCATCAAAGAGGGCGTACACATCTCCGCTTCGCTTGACAAGATACTTTGTTCCGTCGATGTCAAGGAAGGTGTCTATGCCTGTAAGATAGTTTACCAAAACAAGAGCCAGCGAAAGCAATACAATGAGCGCCGCGATAAGTATTACCGCTTTTTTCTGCGTTGTTGCAAGAGTCTTTGGTTTTGCGCTCATATATATTTTCTCCTGATGATAACATATATTCCGAGTCCGAATACGATAGCTGCGGGAATTATGGTAAGAACCGCGGTATAGGCGTTTGCTCGGTCAATGGTGAGAGTATCGATGGTTGTATCGGAGAAGGGAGTAATTGAGAGCGACGAGGGAATGTTTTCCTTGCCCATCTCGTAGAACACCTTCATAAGAAGCTCGCTGTTTCCGTAGGTGTTGGACTCAAGCAGAGTCTTTGTTACCGCTTCGGTTGAGCCGCAAGCGAAAACATACGAGGAAAGATCTGATGTTGAAATTCCCAGATTGTCTTCCTGAACAAGGCGCTGTTGACGGGATATAGTCATAAGTCCGAGCTTTTCGTTGGCGGAAGAGCTTAAAGCTTCGCGGCCGTCTGCCATAGCCACCGCGCCGTCAGAGGCGGTAAAGATATAGTAGACCTCACGGGCAAAGCCGCTTCCAAGGTCCTTAAAGCCGTAGGTTATGGTGGTTCCGTTATCGCTGCCGTGAAGAACCTGATATTCCTTTGCAAAGGTAAGGGGCATTGCGTTCTTGAAGATCACCTTTCTCGGAACTGTGCTTGAGCGAAGGTCAGCGGTTATAGAGCCGCCAAGACCAAGCTTTTCATATTGTCCTATAAAGGTGAGTCCGTCGCCTGTAAGGGCGTTTGAGCTGTCCTTTACGGTGTAGGAGTTGTATTTGTTGGTATCGGTCTGCTCTCTCATAAAGGATATGCCCCAAAGCTCAAGATAGCCCTCAAGAACGGGAAGCTTGGGCGATGTGGGACTCATAAACACCATAAGCGAGTGGTTGTTGTCCGAGAGGAAATTCTCAAGCACCGAGATTTCGGAGATGTCGGCAATTCCGTCGGCATCAAGGAAGTCCGAGGTGGGATTGTAGCAGACAAGAAGTCGGCAGTTGTCGGGAAGCTCCTCCTTGACCAGATCCTTGACGGTTATTACCTCATAGCCTGCCATATCAAGGGTTTCAAGAAGTGCTGAGTCGGTGAATATCTCGCCGTGGCCCGTAAGCACCGCCGCAACGGGGGATTCTGCTTGGGTTACCGCAAGGATACCCGAGGCAAAGCGCTTTTCGCCAAAGTATGCCCAGGGTGTGGACGAGCCTGAGCTGGTCAGGTAGAATTTTGCTATGTCATAGGCGCGGTATTCTGTTCCGCTTTCGATAATAACATGAGTGGAAAGAATAGAGGTAAGCACAGAGGTTTTATATTTTTCAACCGCTGTGGGGTTTTCCCATATGTTGATGAAATCAATTTCCACAATGTCGGGGAACTTTTGCGCAAGCTCCTTTGCGGTCATAAGCACATAGCGCTGGGTTGCGTTTTCCATAATGTTGTCCTCAAGGTCGCAGAAGCGAATTCTTACCTTGAGAGCCGCCTCGCCGTTTGTCTCGCGCTCTGTTGTGATTTTTGTGAAGGTATCGTCAAGCAGCTCGATGCAGTTGTCTGAAAGCGTGTAGATGCCTTCCTTTGTAAGGTCGATGTACCAGTTATATTTAGCGGCAAGAGCCGAGAAAATCACATTAAATATTACTACGGCAGCAATAACAAGTGCCGTGATAGCCGCCGACATACTTCCGTACTTGAAGCGGCGGCTGCCAAAAAGGTTTCCTTTGTTCAAAGCTTTTTCCTCCTGTGAGAATTTTATCCCATAAAAATCAGATAACGGCTAACTGTATCAGCCCCAGCGTCTTTTTTCGTAAACTCTTATGGTGAGGAAGATGAATACGAAGGCAAGAGAGATGTAGTAAATAAGAGCCGAGAAGTCAAACAAGCCATATCCAAAGTTTGAGAAGCGGCTCAGAACCGAGATCCAGTCTATAACAAAGCGAACGGCATAGCTGCTGATAAGGCGTGTGCCTTCTTCGTCGCTTCCGATCTGGTTGACAAGGCTGAGAATTACCATAAGCAAAATAACGCCGATGGTAGAAACAGCCGCGGAGAGCTGATTTTCTGTAAGCGAAGAAATAAATATTCCAATAGCAATAAATGCCGCGCCAAGCAGGATAATTCCTATTAAGCTGCCCACTATTTCAGCACTTTGAGGGCCGATTACGGGGTTGGCACTTTCAGCCACGGCTGCACGCTCCTCTGCGGCAATGGCGTAAAGGGGAATAAAGTTGATACAGGAGAGAAGCACCGCGCCAAGGAACATAGTAAATGCGGCAAGGTACTTGCCCATTACCATTCCCGTTATGGTTACGGGGGCGGTAAGAAGCATCTGCTCGGTCTTCATTTTTCTTTCCTCTGCAAAGGAGCGCATAGTAAGCAGGGGAATAAGAATAACGAAGGCGAATATCATACAGTAAAAGTAGGTAGAGGTTCTGTAGCTGCTTGACTGAAGGGTGGTATAGCAGCAGACAAGAGCCGAGAGGGCAAGGAATATGCCCAGATAAACATATCCGATAGGATTGATGAAGTAGGAACGCATTTCCTTTTTATATATAGCAAACATCAGTTGTCCTCGCTTTCGTTTTCGAGCGCTGAGGTTACCGCTCGCGCAGTTTTCTCAAGAATTTCTTTGGCGTACTCGTTTTCAACAGAGCTTCTTCCAACTCTTGCGCGTCTTGATTTGGGGCGGGCTGCACCGTTGTCTGTGGTGTCAACAATAGTGATAAATATGTCCTCAAGGTTCATACCGAGAGCCTCAAGTCCGACAAGAGGCCAGTTCCTTTCGGCAAGGGTGTAGAAAAGAGTTTTGCGGATATCTACGCCCACAGCACTTTCTATCATAAAGGTTGTGGCGTCGCCCTCGCGCTCGGCAAGCTGCTCGATATGAGCAATTCCGGGCTTATCCTTGAGGGTCGCGAGAATTTCCTTGGCAGGGCCGCATATTTTTGCGTTGAAGCGTCGGTTGCTCTGAACGGCGCGGGTTATGTTGCCCGTAAGCTCGTCGGCAACAAGCTTGCCCTTGTTGATTATAAGTATTCTGTCGCACACCGCCTGAACCTCCCCCAGAATATGTGTGGAGAGAATTACCGTGTGCTTTTTGCCAAGAGTTCTTATAAGGTTTCTTATCTCTATTATCTGTTTGGGGTCAAGACCGACGGTAGGCTCGTCAAATATGATTACCTCGGGGTTTCCCACAAGCGCCTGCGCGATACCCACGCGTTGACGGTAGCCCTTTGAGAGATTGCCGATAAGTCTTTTGTATACATCTTTTATCTTTACTACATCGCAGATTTCCTCAAGATGCTTTTCGCGGTTTAAGGTGCAGCCCTTAAGGTCGTAGGTAAAGTTAAGGTATTCCTCAACCGTCATATCGGGGTAGAGTGGGGGCTGCTCGGGCAGGTAGCCTATAAGCTTTTTTGCCTCCAAGGGGTTGTCCAAAATGTTAATTCCGTTTATCTCAACGCTTCCTAAGGTAGAGGAGAGGTAGCCTGTGAGAATATTCATTGTAGTGCTTTTGCCAGCACCGTTAGGACCGAGAAGTCCGACAATCTCGCCCTGCTTTACCTCAAAGCTGATGTCATCTACCGCGCAGAAGCTGCCGTAGTTTTTTACCAGATGGTCTATCTTTATCATTACAGAGAGTTCCTTTCTGAAAAAAGTCTGTTGTCAAATATTTATTTTACCATATAAATATAAAATATTTGTGAACATCACAAATATTCTACAATATCCAAGTGAAAAGAAGGTGATTTTGCGGTGATTTTTACACCTGTTAAAATCCGCCCGCGGTAAGCTTTATAATAAGCTTAAGGCTATCGGGCTGAACGGCGGCCTCGTGAGCCGCGCGGTTGCGCCTGATTTCTCCGCATTTTGTGCATTTGTGAATTATAACATAGCCCTTTTTGGGGTCGGTTTCCACGCGAACAGGCTGCATTTTTCCGCCGCATTCCGAGGCTCTGTCCCCCGGGTTGATGTCAAGGTGAAGCGACCAAAGGCAGAAGGGGCAATGGTTGCGAGAGCTGTAGCCCAAGGGCAGGACCTCTTTGCCGCAGTTGGCGCAGACAAATGAAGCGTCGTTTTTGGTAAATCTTTTTTGTTCCATTTTTACCTCTAAAATCTGAAATATAGAAAGGGATTATATGACGAGCCGACAAGGTCGGCAAGACAAAGCATAAATATAAAAATACTGAAAAAAGGAATAAGCTTTATTTTTCCAAGGCGTTGGTAAGCCGTTTTTGGTATAGGCGTAGAGCCAAGTGCCAGAAGGATTAAAAGAGGAAGACTGCGAAGCGTGTGATAATATTCGTTGCCTAAAGCAGGCGAGAGGCTGAACATTGCGCCAAGATAGCCCGCGGCGTAAGAAATATTGTCAGAAGCGAAGAATACCCACCCCACAAGAATGGCGAGAAGCGCATATATTCGGGTCAGGAGAGAGGGAAGCCTTTTTAAGAGCTTGCCCAAAAACAATCTTTCAACAGCAAGCAGGGCAAAGCAGTAAAGCCCCCAAAAAAGGAAGTTAAGCGCCGCCCCGTGCCAAAGCCCTGTGAAAGCCCATACGATAAGCATATTGAAAAGGGTGCGTGCTTCGCCCCTTCGGTTTCCCCCAAGGGGAATATACAAATATTCCTTAAACCAAGCGGTCAGGGACATATGCCACCTGTGCCAGAAGTCCCTGAAGCTTTTGGCGGTGTATGGGTAATTGAAGTTTTCGGGAAAATCAAAGCCAAGCATAAGTCCAAGACCTATAGCCATATCCGAATAGCCCGAAAAGTCAAAATATATCTGAAACGCAAAAAAAACAATTCCCAGCCAAGCCCCAAGGGTGCTTAATTTTGAAAGGGGAAGGCTGTTGAAGTATTCCCACATCTCGCCTGCCGCATTGGCAAAAAGCAACTTCTTTCCAAGACCGCACACAAAGCGGAGTATGCCATCTGCGGCTTTTTTTGAGGTTACCCTCCGCTCCTTTAATTGCTCGGACACCTGCGAATACTTTACTATTGGTCCCGCTATAAGCTGGGGGAACATAGTAATATATGTTCCAAAGGCAACAGGGTCGGAAAGCGGCGGCTCGCCTCGGTACACATCAATGACATATGAAAGCGATTGAAAGGTGTAGAAGGATATTCCTACAGGCAGAGCAATCTCTGCAAAGGAAAGCCCCAAAAGGTTAAGGGTGGGTGAAAGATACTTGAATATCGCCAGCAGCCCAAGGTTTGATGCTATGGCTATCCAAAGCCAGGCTTTTGAATGCTTTTTGCTTTTGGCTATAGCCAATCCGAAAAGAAAGTCGGCGGCTATGGTGGCAAGCATAAGCAGAAGAAAAACAGGCTCACCCCAACCGTAAAAAACAAGGCTTGTTATTAAAAGAGCCGCGTTTTTTAGCCCTTTGGGTGCAAGAATACATAGAGCAAGGGCCAGGGGGAGAAAAAAGAATATAAACTCTATCGAGGAAAAAAGCATACAAAAACTCCTTTTGGACTGATATGTATGCTTTTTTGTGGGTTATCTTGTGAATTTAGCGAAGGCTCTGCCGCCGTTTATTATTCTGACAAGTCCGCGTGCCGCATCTGCCTGCGGAAGCTTTGTGCAGGTTACCTTTATTTTCAGCGCCTTTTGTATGTAATCGGCAAGACCGTCAAGCATTGCTCCGCCACCGCTTAAAAGAACGCCGAAGTTGGTTACATCGGATGCTATTTCGGCAGGTACATTTTTATGTGTAAGGGTGCTTATAATATTTTCTGTTATCTTGTCGGCAATGGGGGTAAGTACGGAAATAAGCTCCTTTGAGGTAATAACCGCATCGGCGGTTACCTTGTGGCGCAGATTAGCGTTTTTGTCAGCTCGAGCCTTGCCCGATATCTTGATGCTCTTTGGGGGCGCGGCGGGGTTTAATGTTCCTATTTTTGTCTTTATCGCTTCTGCGGTAAGCTCGCCAATTTCAATTCCGTGAGCCTCAAGAATATAGCCTGCTATAGCCTCGGTCATACTGTTGCCCGCGGTCTTGATAATGCTTGAAATTACTATATCTCCCTCGCTGATTATAGAAGCGTCGCTATGTCCCGCGCCTATATCCACTATCAGTCTGCCTGCGGGAACATCAACAGGCATACCTGCTCCAAGGGCTATGGCAATAGGGGTGTATACAAAATCGAAGGTGTTGATGCCAGCGCCGATTATGGCGTTCTCCAGGGCAAGCTCTTCCTTTTCAAAGCCGTAGGGAAGGGTTGAGATCACCTCTGTGCGCTCAAATAACGATGTGGGTGCTGTGCGCTCAAGTATGTCGGCAAGAAGCAGAGATGTGGCCTCTGCGTCGCTTACAAAGCCGTTCTGTATAGGTCGTATAACATTAAGAGAGGAAGGGGCTCTGCCTATCATAAGACGCGCCTCGTTACCTGTGGCAACTACTCTGTCGGTCTTTTTCTCAAGAGTGATCACGGTAGGCATCATCTTGATGTCCTTGCCCTCTTGAACACAAAAGGCGGTGTATGCGCTTCCTATGTCAAATCCAATCGTTTTGCTCATATTTTCCTTATCCTTTATCTATTGTAAGAACGACAAAATAACTGTCGCCAAGTTCTTTTTTTATCTTTTGCTCGATCTGCTCGTTTATTTCGTTGTCCTTCATCTTGCACTCGTAGGGAACTACCGCATCAAATATCAGGTTGGTGTGGCTTACGCCGACCACCATTCTGAAGTCGTGTATTTCCCAGCTTGGGTCAATCTCCTTTACAAGCCTTGCGGTCATTATTCTCATTGAGTTGACCGCCTCATCGTCGGTAACTATGGGGTCCATATGAATAGTGCAGATAATGCCAAGCTCGTTGCGAAGCTTTTTCTCAAGATTGTCTATCATATCGTGGGCATAGAAGATGTCAGCCGAGCCGTCAACCTCGGCGTGGAATGACGCTATGGTAGTGCCTGTGCCGTAGCTATGCACCATAAGGTCATGTATTCCTATAATGCCGTCAAAGGAAAGCACCGCTTCCTTTATACTGTTCACCGTTTGCTTGTCGGGGGCAACTCCTATAATGAAATTTTTTGCCTCGTTAAGAACTTTTATACCTGCCGCGAAGATAAGAAGCGAAATGGCAATTCCCATATACGCGTCCACATTTACCGAGAAGAATTTAAGCACAAGCGAGGAGATAAGCACCGCAAAGGTAGCGCCCGCGTCCGAAAGACTGTCTATGGCGGTGGCTCTCATAACGCTGGAGTTTATTTTCTTTGAGATTTTTCGGTTAAAGACGAAAAGCCAAAGCTTCGCCAAAACAGAAACGGCAAGAATTATGGTGGCAACAAGGTTGAAATCGGTTCTAGCGGGCTCAAATATTCTTTTTACAGAGGTGCTTAAAAGCTCTATGCCGATGTAGATTATGAGGAAGGACACAGTAAAGGAAGCGATGTACTCAAATCTTGCGTGTCCGAAGGGATGCTCGCGGTCGGCGGGCTTTGCTGAAAGCTTGAAGCTGATAATTGAAATCACCTGTCCCCCCGCGTCGGAGAGGTTGTTAAGGGCGTCGGCAATCATAGCCACCGAGCCCGAAAGCAGGGATGCGATTATCTTGATAACGCAGAGCAGAAAGTTCAATACTATTCCAACAACACCTGCCAGCGTCCCGTAGCTTTCACGGGTATGCGGGTCAGACAGATTTCTCTGCTTTATAAACAGTTTACAGATAATTTCGGTCATATTTGTTCTCCTGTAGCGGCTTTCGACTTTATGTGAGATGATTTTTTGAAATATATGTTAATTTTTTAAATTTTTTTTGAAAAAGCCCTTTTATTTTTTGAATAAATGTATTATAATATAATCAGTATAAAATATTATACTACTTTTAGAAGAATTTTTCAAGCATATTTTGTGATAAACATACAATTTTTGAAAAATTTCTTGAATGTATAAAAATATTATGAATTACATATCGGAGGATGCCTAAATGAAGCACAAGCACACAATAACAATCGCGGACATTCAAATGAATATTATTACCGAGGAAGCACCCGAAGCGGTTGAAGCTATGGTGGGTGTTCTTGACCGCCGTATGAGAGAGATCTTCCTTAAGAGCGGAAACCGTTGCCCCAAGATTGAGGCGGCTCTTCTTTGCGCCCTTGATTATTGCGCGGAGAGAAACAAGCTTCAGGAAACCGTAAGCCGTCTTGAGGACGAGCGTAGAGGTGTTGACATTCCTGCGGTGCTTGCCGAGATCGAGTCGCTTAAGGTTGATAACGAAAAGCTTACAATGCAGCTTACATATACAGAGGATCAGGCTCGTACAATGAAGAACGGCATCGATATTGCCAACGACCAGATCAGAATACTCAAAACACAGGTTGACGACGCACAGGCAAAGGCAGACGAGGCGTTTGGTCAGCTTGAGGATGCAAAGAAGTCTGCTTGCGACACATCGGCTCTTGAGGCGAGAATTGCAGAGCTTGAGGCTGCTCTTGCGGAGAAATCCAAAGAGTGCGATAAGCTTTCTGCAGAGCTTAAGGCTGCGGCAGAGAAGGCAGATGAGGTTGTTGTTGAGATAACCGTTGAGGACGAGGCAGCTCCCGAGGCTGTAGCAGATGCTGTGGTTGAGGAAGCTGTGGAAGAGGTTGCAGAGGAAGCCGCTGCGGAAGCGGTTGAGGAAGCGGTTGAGGAAATCGTTGTTGAGAAGGCAGAAGAGCCTGTAAAGCGCCCTGTAGCCGAGATTGCAGACAATATTATCGACTCCTTCGAGCTTGATATGAAGCCCCTTCGCCGCGGAAGCGTTGATGAAAATCAGCTTACAATAGACAGCGAAATTACAGAGGACGGGGCTACTGGCAAGAGCTCTGTTGAGAAGGAAAAGCAGAAGGCTCACAAGAGAGTTCGTTCGATGTTTGACCTTATAACATTTGACAATGTATAAGCTTCCCGAGCTGCTTTGCCCCGCGGGAGATATGCTTGCTCTTGAGGCGGCTATCGAGGGCGGCGCTGATGCGGTGTATTTTGGCGGAGCAGATTTTAATGCGAGAAAAAACGCGCGTAATTTTGATGCTGCAGAGATGCGTGAGGCGGTCAGAACCGCCCACGCACACGGCGTCAAGGCTTATGTTACGCAGAATACGCTCTGTTATGACAGAGAAATGAGTGCCTTTTTAAGTGCGGCAGAAACTGCTATCGGTGCAGGGGCTGACGCACTTATTGTCGCAGATTTGGGGGGCGCAAGAGAGATAAAAAAGCGTTTTCCTATGTGCGAGCTGCACGCAAGCACACAGATGTCTGGGCATAACCTTGCCGCGGCGTCAGAACTTGAAAAAATGGGTTTTTCCCGTATGGTCATAGCAAGAGAGGCGGCATATGAGGACATAAAATTCTTCACCGAAAGCTCAAAGATGGAGCTTGAGGTCTTTGTTCACGGCGCGCTTTGTGTTTGCCATTCGGGACAATGCCTGTTCTCGTCTATGATAGGCGGAAGAAGCGGAAACAGGGGCGAGTGCGCTCAACCCTGCAGGCTTCCGTATTCGGGGGCTTATCCGCTTTCCTTGAAGGACAGCTCGCTTGCTCTTCATATCCCCAAGCTTATCGAGTGCGGTGTTTCGTCCTTGAAGATTGAGGGAAGAATGAAATCAGCCGAGTATGTGCGTGATGTGGCGAGAATATACCGCCGCCTGCTTGACGAAAAACGCGGAGCGACAAACGAGGAGATGCGGGAGCTTGCCGCTATATTCTCTCGCGGAGGCTTTACCGACGGCTATTTTACAGGCAATGTGGGTAGGTCGATGCTTGGCGTGCGCTCTGAAAACGATAAGAAGGCAAGCCGCGAGCTTGAGCCCTTTGAGGGGCTTACAAAAAAAGCACCTGTTTCGCTTTCGGCAGAGATACAGAGGGGCAAGCCCTGCACCGTTACCGTTTCGTCGGGGGACAGGGAATACAGATATGTGTCGGATGCGGTGGCAGAGGACGCTATTAACGCCCCCCTTAATTATGACAATGTAAAAAAGCAGCTTACCAAAATGGGCTCGACACCTTATATTGTAAAGGATTTTTCTCTTGCGCTTGACGAGGGGCTTATGCTCCCTGTGTCGGTGCTTAACAGAATAAGACGGGAAGCCGTCGAGGGCTTTGAGCGAGCTTGTGAGAGGGTAGTTGAAAGGGTTGAGGGCGCAGAGCTTTCAAGACCTATGAGTACCTCTGTTAAGATGAAAACCGCCGTTTATAACGAGGCAAAGCAGATAACAGACAAGGCAAAGGAATTTTTTGATATAATTTTCCTTCCCCTTTGCAAATACGGCGGAGAAACAAAGGGCGTAGCGCTGCCGCCTGTAATTTTTGACCGTGAATGGGAAAAGGCGGAAGAAATGCTTCAAAAGGCAAAGGCGCTTGGCGCACAATATGCTCTTGTGGGTAATATCGGGCATATAGCTCTTGCCAAAAAATACGGCTTTAAGCTGTGCGGTGATATAAGACTGAACATCTTTAACACATCAAGCGCGGCACTTTGCGAGGAGCTTGGGCTTGAGTGCTTTATCGTATCTCCCGAGCTTTCCTTGGCGCAGGCGAGAGATATAGGCGGCGCAAGGCTTGTTACCGTGTACGGCAGACTTCCTCTTATGCTGCTTGAAAAGTGCGTGGGCAAGGAGCTTGGCTCTTGCGAGAGCTGTGAAAAGGGAAAAATTGAGCTTGTTGACAGAATGGGGGCAAAATTCCCCGTGCTTCGCAGTTGGGAGCATCGCTCTGTGGTGTATAACAGCCTGCCCACCTCTATGTCGGATAAGGCAGAGCTTTTGTCAAAGAACGGCATAAAGGGACAGCATTTTATATTTTCTGTGGAGAGCGCCGATGAGTGCGACAGAGTTATCTCGGCGTTTGAGCAGGGCAGGGCTCTTGGCGTACAGGTGAGAAGAATAGGAAGCGCGGTTTCAAAATAAAACTGAAAGGAAAGGCTTATGTTTGGAAAAGGATATATTTTTACACTTATAAAGTGGTTTTTCAGACTTGCTTTGATTACCCTTGTTTCTCTTGTAGTGGGTATCTTTGTGTGGAGATTTGTAACCTCAACTCCCCCAAAGGAGCTTATGACACTGACACCAAACGACAGGATAGCCGAAATATATGAGGAAAAGGGAGATCTTTATCTGATAACACAGGAGCAGAACAGCATTACAAGAAGTGAGCAAAGCTACGGCTATTTCGCGGTGTGCGATGTTGTGTTTGTTCCCGAGGCAGAGCAGCTTCAGATATTGATTCGATACAATGACAGTACCCTGAAGGCGCTTAAAGAGGACTATGCCGAGGATTTTGCAGGGCTTTCTGATAGTGAGTTTCCCGATAGCGCGCTTGATTGGTACGATATAAGCGTGGTGCTTGCAAGGGACTTGACTCCTGACAATAGCGAGGACAATCTTGGCAACAGCAGGGAAGCGGTGGAACTTACAAGAATAATGCCTACAGAGGTAAGCGCGTCCTTGCATACAGACAGATACAGCTATCGCCGACTTGTGTTTGACGGCGTGCCTGTTGATCCTCTTACTCTTGCGGTCTATGCCGATTTCTACTATCTCGGCGACATAGCCTACAAAAACGAGGGATTTGACATTTACACCCACGAGGCGTACGGAACTCTTTGCCTTTATACCTTCAAGGACAATACAATAGTCCTTGAGCTTACAAAGGAAGACATCAAGGCGATAGAGGAATATAAATAAAAGGTGGCTTTCGCCACCTTTTTAGTTTGGAATTTTGCCTTTTTCTTTAAGACTTCTCGCAAGATAGACTATGGGGGTGTCCAAAAGCGAGGTAAAGAAGTATATAACATAGCTTGAAACAACTATGGAAATAAGAGTGCCTGTGCTGTATTTTCCCGCAAAGGCTATGAGGTTGAAGATAAGGGTGTTTATTATCTGGGATATAAGGGTAGAGCCGTTGTTTCTTAACCACAGGTATGCCCGTGTGTCCCCCTTTTTCCTTGAGGTGAGCGCCCACCATTTGTGGTAGAGCCATACATCAAGGCGCTGGGATACGGCATAGCCGAGGAAGCTTGCAAGCAGAAGTCTGGGGGTCTGTGAGAATATCTGCTTTATTGAGGGCATTACCCAGTCGTTTGCCGACGGCGTAAATAAAAACCAGTATTGAGAGAATACAAGCACGGCTGCGGCGGTGAAGATACCGATATAAACGGCTCGCGCGGCGTCCTTTTTTCCTTCGTTTTCCGAAAGAATGTCGGTAACAAGGTAGGTTGAGGCAAACATTACATTTCCCAGCGTCTGCTCCATTCCAAAGCCGTCAATGAGAATAAGCACCTCAATGTTTGCGACCACGGTGGCAATAGCGGTAAAGGCAAAAAGCCCCGCCTTTCCGAAAAGCCTGTAGGCAAGGATCACTCCTGCATAAATTATCAGAAGCGAGCCTATTAAAAGTAATTCGTTCATAAATTCTCCTTTGGCAATAAAAAATGCGCCCGTATGGGCGCAGAAAAAGCCTTTATTGCCCCATAGTTTTGTTTTCAGACAGGATGGTTTCGAACTGTCCTCGCATATTATACCATAGGACGGGAAATTTGTCAACAGAAAAATTGTTTTCTTATACCTATTGACAATTTGAGCTTGTTGTGATACAATGATGTAGGTAAAAGTCATCTAATTCAATTTCGGAGGTTTTTTATTATGAACAGAATTAAGACAATCAATACTAAGGATCTCAACAACACAGTTAAGAACGGCGGATGCGGCGAGTGCCAGACTTCCTGCCAGTCTGCTTGCAAGACTTCCTGCGGCGTTGCAAATCAGGAGTGCGAGAACAAGAACAACGGCTAATTGAGGTCGATTTCTAAAACGCTGTCTTTCGGGACAGCGTTTTGAATTTTAAGGAGAAGAAATGGTACATCAATATAAATTAAATGGATATAACATAGTACTTGACACCTGCAGCGGCCCGGTTCACGCCGTTGACGAGGTGGCGTATGACATAATAGAAATGTACAAGAGCGCAAGCGAGGACGAGATTGTTGAGGCTATGCTCAAAAAATACGCCCATATGCCCGATGTTACAAAAGAGGACATTCTTTTGTGTATTGGCGACATAAAGGCGCTTGAGGAAAGCGGAAAGCTTTATTCTGAGGACAAGTACGAGAGCCTTGCCTATAATTACAAGAATAACAGTAATGTAATAAAGGCGCTTTGCCTTCATGTTGCCCATACCTGTAACCTCAACTGCTCCTATTGCTTTGCAAGTCAGGGCAAGTATCAGGGCGACCGCGCGGTTATGAGCTTTGAGGTGGGCAAGCAGGCGTTTGACTTCCTTATTGCAAATTCGGGTACGCGCAGAAATCTTGAGGTAGACTTCTTTGGCGGCGAGCCGCTTATGAACTGGGATGTGGTAAAGCAGCTTGTTGCTTACGCAAGAAGCGTTGAGAAGCAGCATAACAAGAATTTCCGCTTTACCCTTACCACTAACGGTCTGCTTATTGACGATGAGATTATAGACTTCCTCAATAAGGAAATGAGCAATGTGGTGCTTAGCCTTGACGGTCGAAAAGAGGTTCACGACCTTTTCCGCAAGGATTTTGCTGGCAACGGAAGCTATGATAAGATAATCCCCAAATTCAAGCGCCTTGTAGACGCCCGCGGCGGCAAGGGCTACTATATGAGAGGTACATTCACTCATAACAATGTAGATTTTACCGAGGACATCTTCCATATGGCTGACCTTGGCTTTACCGAGCTTAGTATGGAGCCTGTGGTTTGCTCACCCGACGACCCCTGCGCTCTTACCGACGAGGATCTTCCCAAGCTTTTTGAGCAGTACGAGATACTTGCAAAGGAAATGATAAAGCGCAAGAGAGAGGGAAGACCCTTTACCTTCTATCACTATATGATAGACCTTAAGAACGGGCCCTGTATCTATAAGAGAATTACGGGCTGCGGCTCGGGAACAGAATATATGGCGGTTACTCCTTGGGGAGAGCTTTTCCCTTGTCATCAGTTTGTCGGCGACGAGAAGTACAGCCTTGGCAACATCTGGGATGGCGTTAAAAACAAGGAGTGTCAGGACGAGTTCCGTTCCTGCAACGCCTATGCCAGAGAGGAATGCCGCGACTGTTGGGCAAAGCTTTATTGCTCGGGCGGTTGCGCGGCAAATGCTTACCACGCAACGGGAAGCATTGGCGGAATATATAAATACGGCTGTGAGCTGTTCAAGAAGCGTATTGAGTGCGCGGTTATGATGCAGGGTGCAGAGGCTGACGAGTAATGACTACCCCTGTATATGATTTTGTAAAGGGGTATGCGGATAGCAGAACTGCTCGCTTTCATATGCCCGGACATAAGGGTGTGGGCGGGCTTGGTGCAGAACGGCTTGACCTTACCGAAATAAAGGGAGCGGACGAGCTTTTTGCCGCCGATGGAATAATTGCGGAGAGCGAGAACAACGCCACGGAGCTGTTCTCAAGCGCCCACAGCTATTATTCCACCGAGGGCTCGACCCTTGCCATAAAGGCTATGCTTACCCTTGCGGCAGAGGAGAGAGAGCAGGGGACGCGGCCGCTTTTTGTGGCGGCACGGAATGCTCATAAGGCGTTTGTTTACGGCGTTGCTATGCTTGACGCAGAGGTTAAGTGGATATATTCCGATGACCCACATATATGCAAATGTAAGGTAACTCCGAGTCAGGTTGAGGAAGCAATAAAAATTTGCCCGAGAAGGCCCGACGGAGTATATATTACCTCACCCGACTATCTTGGAAATATTGCCGATGTAGGGGGAATTGCAGAGGTCTGCGACAGAATGGGAGTGCCCCTTCTTGTGGATAACGCCCACGGTGCTTATCTTGCTTTCCTTGAAGAAAATATTCACCCCTTGGCGCTTGGAGCGTCTATGTGCGCCGATTCGGCTCACAAAACCCTGCCTGTGCTTACAGGCGGAGCGTATCTTCATATTGCGAAGAAGGCGACGCGTTTTTGCAGGTCGGCAAGAAGTGCGATGTCGCTTTACGCTTCTACAAGTCCGTCATACCTTGTTCTTGCCTCGCTTGACCTTTGCAACAAGGCGATAGCCGAGAGGGACAAAGTAAGGTGGGCAGAGGTTGCCAAGCTGACAGACGGTGTCAGAAAATCACTTGCCAAGTCTAATGTTGTTACCGAGGGCGACGAGCCATTTAAGCTTGTGATAAACGCGCGCTTGTCGGGTTATGAGGGCGACGAGCTTGCGGAGTATTTCAGAAAGCGAGAAATCGAGCCCGAATTTTGCGATAACGATTATATCGTTCTGATGATAAGTCCAAGCAATAGTCCTGCGGATATTGAAAGGCTGATGGCGGCGATTGGCGAGCTTCACGGTAGAGAGGCTATAAGCCGTGAGCCTGTGGTTTTGCCTGTGTGCAGAGCTGCTATGAGCATCAGAGAGGCGGTGTTTGCCCCCTCTAAAAGCATTGACGCGCGTTTTGCCCAGGGAAGAATTTGCGCCGCGCCTACGGTGTCCTGTCCCCCCGCCGTACCCGTTGCGGTAAGCGGAGAGGTAATAAGCGCCGAATGTGTAAGGGCTTTTGAATATTACGGAATAGAAAAAATAAGAGTTGTCAAATAAAAAGGAGTTGTTCTTATGAACAACTCCTTTTGTATTAAAGTAACTGTGCGCGAAGCTCGTCGCCCGATTTTGGCGAGAGGTACGCGGGGGGAATGTCAAGCACGGTCTTGCAGCCCTTTGCCCCTTCTTTGTTAAGTCTGACCGCCGCGCGGGCATAGGCAACTATTACAGATGCCGTAAACTCGGGGTTTGAGTCAAGCTTAAGACTGTATTCGATAATATGGTTATGCTCAAGGCTTTCGCCTGTCTTGCCGCTTCTTATTACAAATCCGCCGTGGGGTATGCCGCTGTGATTTGCCGACAGCTCCTCTGCGGAAATAAAATGCACGGTGGTGTCGTAGTCGGCAAAATAGTTGGGCATAGTCTTTATTTCGTTTTCAATGCGAGCAAGGTCTGCACCCTCCGCCGCTACTACATAGCACTCGCGAGTGTGCTTCTGTCTTGTGTTTAGGTCGGGATTGCTTCCGCTTCTTACCGCCTCAAGAGCTTCGGGAACGGGAATGGTATACTGCTTTGCGTCAAGCACTCCCTCAATTCGCCTTATAGCGTCTGAATGACCCTGACTTACTCCCTTGCCCCAGAAGGTGTAGTCCTTGCCGTCGGGCAGAACCGCCTCGGCATAAAGTCTGTTAAGAGAGAACATACCGGGGTCCCAACCCGCAGAGATAATTGCCACCTTGCCCGATTTTTCTGCCTCGGCATTTACATTTAAGAAATGCTCGGGTATCCTGGCGTGGGTGTCAAAGCTGTCTATTACATTGACATGCTTTGCGAGCGCGGGGGTCTGTGTCGCAAGGTCGGGTGCGCTCCCGCCGCAGATTACACGGCAGTCTATCTTGTCCTTAAGCTCCTCTATTTTGTCGGCGTGATATACGGGAACGCCTGCGGTGTTTATTTTAAGGCTTTCGGGGGGGCGGCGAGTGAATACCGCCACAAGCTCCATATCCTTATTTTGCTTTATTGCCGATTCAACACCTCGTCCAAGGTTGCCGTAGCCAAAAATTCCTATCTTAATGCTCATATGGTTGTCCTTTCAATTATAGCTATTACAGAAAGATGTTGATAGCAAAAACGCCGATTACGAGAATGGGAAGAATATAGGTCATATATATTCTCATCCAGCCCTGTATCTTTGCACCCTTGCCCGTGTTTGCTTCGGTAACAAAGTTATTCCAACCCCAGCCGTAGCGTGTTGTGCAGAAAAGCACAAAGGCAAGCGAGCCAAGAGGAAGCATAATGTAGCTTACGATGTAGTCCTCAATGTCCATAATTACAGAGCCCTCTCCCATAGGATTGATGTTTGAAAGAAGGTTAAAGCCAAGGGCGCAGGGAAGGCAGAGGATAAACATTGCCGCGCAGCCGATAAGACAGGTCTTTTTTCTTGACCAGCCTGTAAGGTCGCGTACGCAGGCGACTATGTTTTCAAACACCGCGATAACCGTGGAGAATGCCGCAAAGGTCATAAGAAGGAAGAAAAGGCTTCCCCAAAGTCTGCCAAGAGGCATATTGTTGAAGATGTTGGGAAGGGTTTTGAAGATAAGTCCCATACCGCTGTCGGGTTCAACGCCGTGAGTGAAGCAAGCGGGGAAGATTATAAGTCCCGCCATAAACGCCACAAAGGTGTCAAGCGAAGCAATGTTTACAGATTCGCCTAATAGCGACCTGTCCTTGCCGATATAGCTGCCGAAAATAGCCATTGAGCCGATACCTGTGCTTAGTGTAAAGAATGCCTGATTCATAGCGTCGGCAATTACCTTGCCCGCGCCGACTGTCTTCATTCTGTCAAGGCTGGGGATAAGGTAGAACTTAAGACCCTCTGCCGCGCCTTCCATAAAGAAGCCGTTTACCACCATTACAATCATTATCACAAGCAGCGCGCCCATCATAATTTTTGAAAATCTTTCAAGTCCGCCCTGAAGGCTGAAGGAGCAAATGAAGAATCCGAGAAGAACGATAATGCCCATATACACAACCTGTGTTACAGGGTCGGAAAGCATTTCTCCGTAGTTTTGGTTTATCTGCTCGGCGTTAAGTCCCACAAAGCCGCCTGTGAATGAGGTTACAAAGTATCTGAGCATCCAGCCTGCGATGGTGGCATAGAACATCATAAGAAGAATGTTACCCGCTAAAGCCAGATAACCGTGAATGTGCCATTTTGTTCCCTTGGGTTCAAGCTCCCTGTGAAGAAGCACGGGGCTCTTTTGCGCTGCGCGTCCTGCGGCGAACTCCATAGTCATAACAGGAATACCAAGGGCAACAAGGAAGAACAAGTAAATAAGAACGAAAATACCGCCGCCGTTTTGTCCTACCATATATGGGAATTTGTAAACATTGCCAACGCCTATAGCACAGCCTGCACTGAGCAGGATAAAACCAAGGCGAGAGCCGAGTTTTTCTCTTTGCATATTGAACTCCTTTTTATAAATCTACCTCAAATTATATCACATTTTTTCACATAATACAAGTAAAAATGATAATAAATTTTTAATATTTCGGTAATAGGTTGCAAAATAAGGAGATGTATGGTATACTATAGCTGATTTTAAGTCTGATTACACAGTCAGCGGACGCGCCGAGGCTCGGGGCGCGCCTGACCGCCGCATTGCGGGGACGGGAATTTATCAGAGCCATAAAATATCCTTTTGGCAAAGCCGTGAAAGACGAGGAGAAAAAATGTTAAAGAGATTTCTGGCTTATTACAAGCCTCATAAGCTTATATTTACCTTGGATATGTTGGCGTCGCTTTTGGTGTCGCTTCTTGCTATAGTTTATCCTATAGTTACAAGAGAAATGCTTAACGACCTTATCCCCAACAGAAATTACCGAATGGTGGTCATCTGTGGCATAGGGCTTCTGGCGCTTTATTTTATAAGAATGCTTCTCAATTTCTTTATTCAGTATTACGGCCATGTGATGGGTGTCCGTATGCAGGCACAGATGCGCTCGGATATGTTCAAAAAGCTTGAGAAGCTTCCGTATAGCTTTTACGATAACCACGAAACGGGAAAGATAATGTCGCGTATGACCAACGACCTTATGGACATAAGCGAGCTGGCGCACCACGGCCCTGAGAATATCCTTATTTCGGGCATTTCGGTGGTGGCATCGTTTATCTATCTTTCAAGGATAAATCTTAAGCTTACTCTTATAATATTTGCTTGCGTGCCATTCCTTTTGGTGGTAGCAACAATGCTCAGGGGCAGAATGCGCTCGGCATTTACAAGAAGCCGTCAGTCTGTGGCAAAGATAAACGCCTCTCTTGAGGGAAGCATTTCGGGTATAAGAGTTACCAAGGCGTTTAACAATTCGGATAAGGAGCTTGAAAAATTTGAGGAGGGCAACGGCGAGTTCGTTCTGGCTCGCAGAGATGCCTATAAGGCAATGGGACGCTTTCACTCCACCACCACCTTTATTACCGATGTGTTCAATGTGGTGGTGCTTATCGCGGGCGGCTTCTTTATGTATAACGGCGAGATAGGCTTTGGCGACTATTCGGCGTTTATCGTTTCTATAAATTTGTTTATTTCACCCGTGATGACTATGATAAACTTTATGGAGATGTACCAGAACGCCTCTACAGGCTTTGAAAGGTTCCTTGAAATAATGGATGAGCAGCCCGAAAAGGACATTGAGGGCGCGGTAGATGCAGGGGGGCTTGAAGGACATATTGAGCTTCGCGGAGTTACCTACTCATATGACGAGAGCAAGGAAGTGCTTCAGAATGTCAGCCTCGACATAAAGAAGGGGCAGACCTTCGCGCTTGTAGGGCCTTCGGGCGGCGGCAAGACGACCATATGCCACCTTATTCCTCGCTTTTATGATATAGAAGAGGGCGACATTCTCATAGATGGCACAAGCATAAAGGAATATACAGCCGAGTCCTTGCGACGAAACATCGGTATAGTTCAGCAGGATATATATCTTTTTAACGCGTCCATAAGGGAAAATATTCTTTACGGAAGGCTTGATGCCACTGATGAGGAGATAATTGAGGCGGCAAAGAGAGCCAATATTCACGATTATATTATGACTCTTGAAAAAGGATACGATACCGAAATAGGCGAGCGCGGTGTCCGTCTTTCGGGCGGACAAAAGCAGAGGCTTTCGATAGCCCGTGTGTTCCTTAAAAATCCGCCTATCCTTATTCTTGACGAGGCTACCAGTGCCCTTGATAACACCACTGAAATACTTATTCAGTCGGCTCTTGATGAGCTTTGCCGCGGCAGAACCACCGTCGTGGTGGCACACAGGCTTTCTACAATAAAGAATGCCGATAGAATTGCGGTAATTTCGGGTGGACAGGTGGCAGAGGAGGGCAGCCATAGTGAGCTTATAGAGAAGGGCGGGGAGTACGCCAAGCTCTACGAGCTTCAATTCCGCGGAAATCAGTAACTTGTAATTTTGATATGACAGGGAATAATGTAAACCGCCCCAATGACTTCCTGATAAGAGCGTATGCTCAAACCGTGCTTAGAAGGCTTGGCGTAAGATAAATGATAAAAGGCGGCTGCCCC
>JAZRHS010000105.1:0-11696 GCA_045644865.1 Eubacteriales bacterium
CCCGCCTCGTAGGCGTAGCCCTTCTCAATAAGCCCCTCAACAAGCTTGATGAACTCGTCAATGCAGCCTGGAGCGGCCTCAACCACATCGGGGGTCTTTATGTTAAGCTTATTGCAGTCCTCAAAGAAGGCGTCGCAGTAGAATTTGGCAATATCCATAACGCTCTTTTTCTCGCGCTTTGCGCCCTTGAGCATCTTGTCCTCGCCTGTGTCGCCGTCCGAGGAAAGATGTCCTACATCGGTGATGTTCATTACGCGAAGCACATCAAGCCCCGTGAAGCGGAGATACTTTTCAAGTATGTCCTCCATTATGTATGTGCGAAGATTGCCTATGTGGGCAAAGTGATATACGGTAGGGCCGCAGGTGTACATCTTTATCTTGCCCGCCTCGTTGGGGATAAGCTCTTCTTTTGTTCTTGTAGCTGAATTGTAAATTTGCATAATTTGTTTTCCTTTCTTTAGTGGGGAAGCGGGTCGCTTTTTTGTAAAAAAGGTCCGCAAAAAACTTTTCTGTAAGCCTCCCTTGTTAAAGGTAGCGGAGCGGCGACACGGTAGTGAATGACAGCCTTGATACGGCTGTCAGAGCCGTGGCGTGCCCGAGCCCGCAGGCGAGAGGGGGACCGCGATAGCGGTGGAGGGATTCAGTAAGAGATCCCGCTATTGTCTGTTACAACGGTTACTCCGCTTCCTTTTGGGTTTTTTCAAGCTGTGCAATTCTGTGCTCCAATTTGCAAAGCTCTTGCGAAACAGGGTCGGGAATATGAATCTGGTCCATATTGTCCACCTTTCTGCCGCCCCGCTTGATAACTCGGGCGGGAATACCAACGGCAGTTGAGTCTGCGGGGATTTCGTCAAGAACCACGGCGTTTGACGCAATCTTTGCGTTGTCGCCTATCTTGAAGGGGCCAAGCACCTTCGCGCCCGCGCCAACCATTACATTGTTGCCAAGGGTGGGGTGGCGCTTGCCTACATCCTTGCCCGTACCGCCAAGGGTAACGCCCTGATAAAGGGTGCAGTTGTCGCCGATTTCGGCGGTTTCGCCTATGACTACCCCTGTTCCGTGGTCTATAAATAAGCCCTTGCCAATGGTGGCTCCGGGGTGAATTTCAATACCTGTAAGGAATTTCGCAAGCTGGCTGATAAGACGGGCCGAAAAATAGTGCTTGCTAAGATAAAGCTTGTGGGAAACGCGGTAGGCGAATATTGCGTGAACTCCCGAGTAAAGAAGCACGATCTCAACGCCGTTCTTTGCCGCAGGGTCGCGCGCCTTTACCGACTCAACATCTGCGCGGATCTCGTCCTCTACCGCCTTTGCCAATTCCTTAAGCCTTTTAACGCCCTCAACGGCTGCCTGTGCGCCCTCTTTTCCTATTTTTATTGCCGCCTTGCCCGCAAGGGTAAGCGCCTTTTTAGCTTCTGCTTTCAAATCAATATTAAATTTCATAAAAGCCTCCGTTTTCCAAAATAAAATAAGCCTCCGTGTGCTAAGCACACGGAGGCGACAATATCGCTGTTCCACTCCGATTCAAGGGCAAAGCCCTCCTCGTATCGCCGTAACGGGGCATAACCGCCGCGGACTACACAGTTGCCCTTCGCCCACAGATCTCACGGACGCACATAGCGGCGGCGTATACGGTCTTTCCACCAACCGACCGTTCTCTAAATACCCGTGTTTCGCTTTTCCTTCCGTTCATCGACTTTATATTATATGATACATTATACACTAACTTTCCCCTTTTGTAAAGAGGTTATGCAAATTTTTAGAAAAATCAGTTCTGCTCTCTTAAGGTAATAGTGCCTTTTTCGGCGTCCATAGCGTCAACAATAGCCAGCGACTCAAGGCGGTAGCCAAGATTGCGAATGCTTCGCCCGCCAAACTGGAAGCCCTTTTCGATAACAATTCCAATGCCTTCAACAGACGCCCCCGCCGACTCGGCGATAGAAATAAGCCCCTGCAAAGCGCAGCCGTTGGCAAGGAAATCGTCAACAATAAGCACCTTGTCGCCCTCGCCAAGAAATCTTTTGGATACAATTACCTGATTTTTGTTTTTGTGGGTGAAGGACTCTACCTCGGTGGTGTACATATCGCCGTCTATGTTAATGCTCTTGGCTTTTTTTGCAAAGACCATAGGCACGCCAAAGCAGCGCGCTGCGGCATAGGCAATAGCAATGCCCGAAGCCTCAATAGTAAGCACCTTTGTTATGTTAAGGTCGGCAAAACGCCTGTGAAATTCTCGGCCTATCTCGTCAAGCAGGTCAACATCCATTTGATGATTGAGAAAGCTGTCAACTCTGAGAACATTTCCTTCCTTGATAATGCCGTCCTTTATAATGCGTTCTTCCAAAAAATTCATAGCCAAGCCCCCGTTTGTAAAAGTGTGATTACATTATACTCCTTTTGTCGGAATTTGTCAATCTTTATTTTTAGAATAAAAAAACAGAATATAAAAAGCGTTCCCGAAAAAGTCAAGCAGCACAAGGCAACCCTGCGATGAAAGGAAACGGCGTCGTGATTGAGGGCGTTATGCGCGACACCGAGCTTGACGACCGCTTTTCTCACCGCACAGAGGCAGAAAGAACGCGTTGAATTCTCTCTTTCCTTCAGAATAAGCAAAATCTGAATACAAATAAGCAAATACCCGCTCTGCTCCGTACAAACGGCTCAGCGCAGGTATTTTTTGAAAAATTATTGACATTATTGTAAAAAAAGAGTATAATATATTTCAACTTACTAATTGACATTATCTGAAAACTACAAATTTCGCAAGGAGGGGATAAAATGAAAAAGCGAATACTTTCGTTGTTTATGGCTTGCTGTATGATTTTGGGCAGCCTTGCTTTATCTCCCGAAATCTTTGCCGCGGATACTCTCGTTATGACAGACCACGGCGGCATGTACGGTGCGCATCTTCTAAACCGCACCGAAATCACCAGAAAAGAAGACGGAAGCTTTGATGTAACCGTTGACATGTATACCTACTACTCGATGCTGAAGGAAAACCGAGAGCTATCGAGCGCGACCGACGACTATTATGTTGTTGACCGCGACGGCAATTACCTTGTAGAGCTCTGGGGTGGCGACGGCGCTTCGACCTCAACGGCAAGCGGCGGTCTTGGTGGCTACACCTATGGCATTATCTCTCTTAAGAAAGGTGATGTTATTTTCTATACACTTGGCGGTGCAGGCAGCGTTTCTGCCACGGCAGGCCAAGGCGGCGGCGCGAACGGCGGCGGTCATTGTGGCCCTAAGGGAAGCACCGCGGTCGGCGGAGGCGGAGGTTACTCGGCTGCCTTTCTTTACACAAGCGGCGACGAGGCCGAGCGCTTCTACAACACATATACCGACAGCGACCTTCACTTGACAGGAAAAATCAGCGAGGCTGACCGTCTTTCCAAGTACATCATGATTGCGGGTGGCGGCGGCGGTGCCGGTTCAGGCACGGGCGACCGCAACGATATCGCACCCGCAAACGGCGGCGCAGGCGGTTACGCGGGCACTACCTCGGGCAAGCTTGACTCTGCTGCGGGCTACTCGGTTTCGGGAACATTCTACGCAGGTTTAAGCGGCAGCTCTACCGACGGTACGGGCGAATACGCGGGCAAGGGCGGCGACTATATGCCCGGCAAACCCCTCTCCACCGTCCTCGGTTGGGGCGAGGGTAGCCAGCCCAACGACTGGACGGGCGCTCAAAACAAGTTCCTCATCGGCGGCGCAGGTGGCGACGGAAACTACCGCGGCGGCGGTGGCGGTGCAGGCTTTGCGGGCGGCTCGGGCGGTCTTGTGCACAACATAGCCCTCTCTCGCGGAGTAGGTGGAGGCGGTGGAGGCTCGTCCTTCATAAGCACACTGTTATCTCCCGTAACAGACGAGGCTGACAGCTATCGAGTTGGCAGAGAGCGCGAAGCAAAGCGTAAAAACGACGACGACGGCACACTTGGCGGCTACTTCCACATCGTTTATCTCGATGAGGAGGATGTCGATTACATGAGCAACCTCACAATAGAACTGGCGCGTACCCCATTCTTCACTATCACAAAGTTTAATGTTACAAACACCGTAAACGGCGTTATCTATACCAACGACCAAGACATCATTAACGATGACAGCAAACAAAACGTCGTTAAATCATTCTCTTTTATCCAGGATCCCGTAGCCCCTGCTCCGACAGATAATATACAACAGATCTATATGGAAAATGTTTCCTACGATCTGACAACCAACACTTACGGAGAGGCGAATCAGAACAATCTGGGAACATTGAAATTCTCGATCTTCGGAGTTTCGCTGATGCCCAACACATCTACAGGCGGCGAGCGCGACCACCTGACAATTTCCTTAAACTTCAAGCCTAAGGACGACTTTGCGGGTGGCAACAATGTACCCCTCTTTGCGGGTAGCGAGATACTTTGCCGTCCCGCCGACCAAAACGAGCATACTGAGCACGTTTCGGGCAAAGTAAGCACGAAAAACTTCTGCGGTTATGTCAATGTACCGCTAAATCTCAATCCCGTTCCCGTTAACCATACGCCACAGGGTCTTGATCCCGCGAACACCAAGCACAAGGTCTCCTCGCTCTTTGTTGACCGCTATGTCGACGTGCGCGGAGTTCTGAATAAACCTAATTGCCCTTGGCAGTACTACTTTATCGAGAGTATCGGGTATCACACGGTTTCGGACGAATTCGGAAACGATCTGCCCATCTACGAGGATGACGGCGTAACCGAAGCAACCATCTCGCCCGACGAAACGACGCGTTTTCTAATTTCGCTCCCCGCCCGCGCAAAGACCCCCACCGGAAAGATCTACGCGCGATTTGGCGAGGTTACCACCGATAAGCTCTTTACAGGCTGGTCTATCGTTACCATAGCGGGATCGGGTATGGAACCGCTTGGCAACAACATGGTGGTTTATAACAAGACACTGAAATACGACGATGCGAGAGGAGAATATATCCTTTCTCTGCAGCTTTCCTCGGACTCAAGTGGAAGTATTCAATCGATAGATAATCTGCCGAAATTTAACAGCATTTCCTACGGCGGCGGTCTTGATACCAACGGACAAGCCGTCAGCCGTGTATCAACGGTTACTATCCCTGTTACCGGTACTTATACCCTTACCCTTAAAGGCGGTAATGGCGGTATGGGCGGCGCGGCAAGCTTCTCGCTTCTGGGTGCCTCAGGTGGTACGGGCGGTGTGGGCGCTAACATCACAGCCTCCTTCGTTCTTGAAGCGGGAGTAACCTTGCGTTATTTCGCAGGTCGAAACGCTGATAACCAAAGCGAAGCCAATAGAGGCGCGCTTGGCGGCGATGCCTCTTATGTCGCTGTACTTGACCAAAACGGCAATTTTGCCTATTACCTTATGATCGCCACAGGTGGTCCGGGCGGTGGAGGCGCAGGCGCTCTCTGGTCAGACGGAACAAACGGAGCACAGCCCACCGCGGTGAGTGCCTCGGCAGAAAAGATAACAGACGAAAACGCGCTTGCCGATTATGCTGGCAACAAGGGCGCGGACGGTGGCTGGGGCGGAAGCGGAAAAGCGGGCGCTGTAAAAACCAGCTATATTTACGGCGGAAGCGGCGACGGTGTTTCCTACCGCGCGCCAAACGGAGATGACATTCCCCCGCACAATCTCGGCACTCCTGCCGCAGGCACGGCGGAGGGCGGTACGGGTACTCTTACCTGTACAGGTCTTGGCACAGGACTTTCGGGTGCAGAAGCTGAGCTTGGTACTTACATCCTTGAAACAGCTATTTCCAAATACTTCACACTAAAAGAGGTTTCGCTTGGCGAAGAAGTAAAGGGTGAAAACCCGAGCTTCTCCATTACCGACCGTACACGTTACGCTAATAAGGATAATCCCTTGGCGGCGGACGACGAAGACTATACTTACGAAAAGATCACAGCCACAGTAAGCTTGACTCCCGTGGCACTTGGCAGTGGCTCTGTAAAGCACGTGGAATTTACGCTGAATCTTCACCTCGTACCCCGCGAGGGCTTCCTTGGCGGTAACGATGTAAAGATCATTGAGCCTGCTATGGATACCACAGGACTTCTCACGGGTATGAAGCTTTCTCTGCCCGATACCGATAAATCCATCAATATTGATGAAAGCCGTACACTTGACTACGCAAATGTTCCTATCGACGAAAAGCTTCGTAATGAAATCTCGCTGACCACGCAAAACAACACTTATGTTTACGGCGACACCTTGTATATGAAGGATCTGGTGGAAAGCGTGGCTCTTCCCGACCTTGATTCCTACGGCTGGCGTGCAGATTACCTGAAACTCCTTGATCCAAGCAAGGATGAAACCCTGCTCATCCCCGAAGCAACCACAGCATATACTCTTGAAGCGGGCGTTGTTCCATTGTACCAAGATCCTTACGCCACGGAACGCGATCATAAAGACTCTGATGTTTTCCATTCGATTACCGTAAGCGAAGACGCGACGGTGTTTACAGACTTTGAGATCACATTTAACCTCAATCACATTGAGCTAAGCGGTGTCAGCCCCGTAAACGGCAGATACCTGATCCCCTTCGGCCCCGACGGCGACGGCGGATATATGGCACAGAACGATTACATATTCTACATTTCCACCTCGACGAGTGAAGGCGGACACGAGCATCATCTTCCCAAGGTAATCACAATTATCTCGGGCGAACGCGAGCTTGTAGAGGGAACCGATTATATTTACAATCGCGGATACGATACAGGATCGGCAAGCGAAAACCAATCCCGTCAGGCGGAGGTAAAGATCTTTAAAGAAAGCATTCGAGGTAATATTCAGGTTACGGCGGCGGCGTGCGAGGAGCATCATGTGCTATATTATGTCTATCAGATTTCGCCCGACAGCGATGCGACGACGACGCTGGAGCTTACGCACAAGCACTACAGCGAGCACGTAGACCCCGAGGAGGACTTCAAGACGGCGGACGCTACACTTCCCGAGGACACCGAAACCCATAAATTTGAGTGGGATTTCGGCGCACTTGAGCTCGATTCCGAGGGGCATCACATTATGCCAAAGGGCGAGGCGTGGGTTACAGGACGCTATATCCCGAAAGAATTTACAGTTACCATAAACTATGTAGACGAGGACGGAAACCAAATAAGCGAGCCCTTTACGGGAACATTCGCTTACGGCACAAGCTATAACATTCCCTCGCCTACAATAAGCCGTTATCAGCCCGACCGCGCAAGCGTAAGCGGAAGGGTAAGCGGCGACATAACAGAAGAAGTTGTTTACACCCCTGCTAAGGGCCTGCTTACGATACATTATGTTTACGCCGACGGCACAAAGGCGGCCGACTCCTTCACCCGTCAGCTTGCAAGCGGTAAGCCCTTCGCAGTTCCCTCGCCCGGTGTTCCGGGACACACCCCAAGTTACACTATGGTAGAAGGAGAAATGGAGGACGACGGCTTGACCTTCACGGTAACCTACTCTCCCAATCGCTACAGCCTTGCCTTTATGGTTGACGGAGCAGTGTTTGAAACACGAACCGTCGAATACGGAAAGCTCTACAGCTACAATGTTGAAAGCAACACATACGAGGCTTTCCCCACACCAGTAAAGCTTGGATATACCTTTGAGGGCTGGGAGTACGGCGGCAATCTCATCAAGGCAAGCGATACCGTTTACCTCAAGGAAAACGCCACGCTCACCGCACGCTTCACCGCGCAGAGCTTTACCATTACAGTTGAGTATTCAACCGACAACGAGGACGATCCCACAGCACCCTTTGAGCCAACAGTTTTGACTGTTACAGCAGGCGACACCTATAATTTCAAAGTTCCCACACTAACAGGTCACACCCCCGACCCGTCTGTGCTCTCAGGAAAGATGCCCGCGCAAAATCTGGTATTTTTCGTTACCTATTATCGTAACATCCACACCCTTACGGTTATTTACGAAACCCCCGCGGGTGTTACGGCAATTCCTACGTATAGCGAAGACTATAAGTACGGTCAGGAGTACGAAATTATCTCTCCCGAGCGTGACGGCTACCTACCAAACCTTTCAACGGTAAGCGGCGTAATGAGTGATGCCGACATAACGGTAACAGTTACCTATTATAGCACCGCAATTACAGTTGAGGTTGTCTGGGGTACTATGGAGTTCAACTATTCCCGTGGCAAATGGAATCCCGAGACATTGACATACAGTGGCGGATCGCTTGCTCCCGTTGGCGGCAGTAACAGCGTTAAGGTTACAAACAAGACCCAGAATAAGGATGTAAATGTAGAGTTCGCTTTTCTGCCGTCGGACAACTGCCCTTCGGGCATCAAGGGGTACTTCACCCCCAACAGAAACGAAACCAACCCCAGTAAAAACGCGATTATGAGCCCGATCACTCTCAGAAAGAGAAACGGCACAACTACGGCATATTTTTATATTGATGGTGCCGACGCATTTGGTTCAATCGGAATGCCCGATGTGTTCACACTCGGACAGTGTACCGTGATCATCAGTGAAAAATAGGAGGCTTTATGACTCACTTTACTCACATTTTCAAACAAAATTATGACAAGAGGTTAAAGCTTGGCGGTGAATTCGTTTTTGGATATTCCGAAAAGAAGCTACGCGAGCTATACCCCGAAAAGAATTATACTATTGTCGGCGAGGCAAAAAGCGCAAAGCCGAATAGAAAGAAGACAGATGCCAAAACAGGAAAGAAAGATGACCGCCGCGTAGGTCATCTCTCGGTGGACAGCAAGTCATACGATCTGTTCAGGATCGGCATGCATAATGGCGCGTTCCATCGACTGGAAGGCTACATCTGCGTAGGTGAGGACACCTTTGTAACGGTGTACAGCAGCCGCGCGGCATTCCTTTGGTCAATTTCGGCTATCCTTCTATTGCTGGTCGCCACGGTGTTGCTGATCGTGAAGCTGTTAAGCAACCCTAAGCCCCCCGTGATCATTAACCCCGATCACCCCCTGCCCGATATAGACCCGGAGATTGAGCCACTTCCCCCATCGGATGACGATGAAAAGGTCGATTCCAACGGCGGCGGATTCGTTTCCATCGTCTACACAAAGGACGCTACCGTTTCACTCGCCACCAACAAAGCAAAGATCTTCTATCAGAATCCGAACAAGTCCAACCATAGCGTGCTTCTTGAGCTCTACCTCGTTTCAAGCGGCACCGAATACTTCCTTGGTAAAACCGGACTTATTCCCGCGGGAAGCGCAATCTACGAAATGGATGTTTCTGAGCGGGACGCTAACATCCGCGCGGGAATATACGAGGGACTTTATAGGCTATTCTACTATGACCCCATCACAGGTGAGCGCGCTGCGCTTTCATCCGATGTTGCCGAAATTCAGATTTCGGTAAACGAACAGTAAGATTATATCGCGGGACATTTGAGGCAAACCTTGCGAATATAATATATAAAAATCAAGAAAGGAAAACACTATCATGAAAAAGTTTTTGACTCTTGCACTCGCTCTCGTTATGGCACTCACACTTTCAGCTACCGTATTCGCTGCAAGCGAAAGCGTTGGCGGCACAAACGGTCTTGCTACCCTTAACCAGCCCTCTGATATTACTGCTACAGTTGGTATCACCACATCAACAGCAGCGAGAGTTTACAGAGTAGACATTGAATGGAACAATATGGACTTCCAGTATAGTGCTGCGTACAACACAAACTGGGATCCCGCAAACCTTGAATATAAAGATTCTGCCGGTAACACATGGAGCCATACAGAGGCAACAATAACCATTACCAACCGTTCGAACGCTGACGTAACTGTTTCCGCTACGGCAACTCCCGGTTCAGCTGCTGTAGACTACACATTCGAGGGAACAGGAACACTCCTTACCCGTGCAGATACCGAGGAAATTATGAACGACGCGGAACAACTTAAGTCCGTTACCTACACTCTCAGGATTGAAGATGGCCAGATCCCCGCTCAGGCAGGCGACATTGCAGTCATTGACATCACTCTCAGATAAAATAAACCGCTAAGCAAGCACACGGCAAAGCCGTGTGCTTGCACAAAAAATTTGGAGATAGAAAATGGACAAACGGCAACGCTTGATCGTGGCGATATTCGGTGGACTTCTGGTGGTGGCTCTTATTGTGCTTGCTGTCGTAGCTCTTACCAGAACGCCCGATGTGATTATATCGGATTTTGAAGCTCCCCCCTTTGACGAGGGCGCCATTCTCGGCGTACCCGAGGAGGCAACTGCCCGTGGTGATTACCAAGAGGGCACCGTTGAAGGTTGCTTTTCTTTCTCGATCTGCGGAGCGCCAGCTTATGAGAACGGACGACTTTATCCCTATTTTGCCTCACATGGGGACAACGAGGTCTGGATCCTCATAAAGGTATATGGCGCAGACGGCACAGAGATCGGAAAAAGCGGACTGATCCGTCCGGGCGAATGTATCCCATCGGTGGCGCTTTCCTCTGCCCCCACGGGCACCGAAATACGCGTCAAGATGTTTTCGTACGAACCGGACACCTATTTAAGCCGTGGCTCAGCTTCCGCCACCCTTGCCTTTCTCCAAAATTGATTTTTCCAAAAAGCAGAAAAGAACCCGTAGGGAAACTCTCCCAATGCGGGTTCTCTTTTTGTTGTAAAATATAACTGGACTTTTTTCTCGATTTTGGTGTGCGTCAATCCACTCGGTGAGCTGATCAAGCCGAGCTATATCACGGCGCACTTTCCGAAGCTTCTCAAGCAGTACGGAATGCGGGATATCCGCTTCCACGATCTCCGACACACATGCGCATCGCTTCTCGTATCGCTGGACGTGAACATGAAGGTCATTCAGAGATATCTTGGCCACAGCAACATGAGCACAACGGCGGATATTTACTCCCACCTTGATGCCAATGCTACGGGCGAAGCGGGGATGAAGCTCGGCAAGCTCCTTGCCGATGACGAGGAGGTGAATTGAGATGCTGAAGGACGGAGAAATCTCCTTGGAGCAGCTCTATAAAATGCTCCACATCAGCAAACGCAAGGCGGCGTGGATGCTGCAGAACGGAATTATTCCGTGCGAGATCCGACCGACCAAGACACACCGATACGTGATCCGTATGGAAGACGTTCAGGTCTATCTGCGGAAGAAAAGATCGGTAAGGCGAAAGGAGATCCCTGTGGGGATCTTCAACGCCAAGCCGACTAAGCAAACGGTTGTACTGCATAACCATTATCCGATAGATGCCGTGAGAGTTGCAGACTGCTATATCAAGGTGGCTGACGAATGCCGAGATGCATTCAGAGACCACGTTGAGGAACGACTGAAGTACTTTCCCGACTCGTTCACTGCTGATAAAGCGGCTGACATTATGGGATACGCCAAAAGCACGGTACTCGCATATATTCAGCAGAAGCGGATATTCGCAGTTCAGATCAGCGGAAAATATATCCTCCCTAAGACCGCACTTGTGGACTTCCTCACCGATGACTTCGCCTTCGAGATCGTCCATAAATCCACGTGGCATATGAATACGATACTGCTCTTTACAGAGAAGGAGTAAAAAGAAGCACGGTAGACTAAACAAGTCTACCGTGCGCTACTATTAAACTATCTCATCACCACGTGATATTGAGATTGTAAACAATAAAATAGTTGTTTAACTAATTTCATATAGTGCTTTGCCAATGACAATTTCGATTTTTATCTGATCCTTATATTTGTCATTGTTCCAATGCCGTAACCTTTTTAGAATATC
>JAZRHS010000106.1:0-10904 GCA_045644865.1 Eubacteriales bacterium
TAACACGCCTCTGCCTCGATAGCCTGGCTGTCAACCTCTGCCGTATTTTGTCTTGTCACCTTTAACAAGGGGATAAGGAACTGCGACTTTGGACGACACAAAGTAGCCTGTGCGTGAGTGTCGGCAGGGTCTCGGTGGTCCCTGATGACAAACGGGAGTGCCCGCAAAGCACCGATGCAGTTGTTTTTCTGCGTTTTGAATCCCTCCACCGCTATCGCGGTCCCCCTCCCTTTGACAAGGGAGGCTATCCCAAAAAAGTTTTGGCGGAGCGTAAAGAATTGGGGTTTGCGAAGCAAATTTGCGGTGTTCAGCCGCAAAACCAATTCTTTATCCGAATAGCTTTGCTATTCGCTTTTTACAAAAAGCGACCGCCTCCCCACAGAAAGGAAAACAAACTATGCAAATCTACAATTCCGCAACAAGAACAAGAGAAGAACTTATACCAAACGAAGCAGGCAAGATAAAGATGTATACCTGCGGCCCTACCGTGTACCATTTCGCCCACATCGGCAACCTCCGCACCTACATTATGGAGGACGTGCTTGAAAAATATCTCCGCTTCACGGGGCTTGACGTGCTCCGCGTTATGAACATCACCGACGTAGGTCACCTCTCCTCCGACGGCGACACGGGCGAGGACAAGATGCTCAAGGGCGCAAAGCGCGAGAAAAAGAGCGTTATGGATATTGCCAAATTCTACACCGACGCCTTCTTTGAGGACTGCAAAAAGCTTAACATAAAGACCCCCGATGTGGTTGAGCCCGCTACAGGCTGCATTGACGAGTTCATCAAGCTTGTTGAGGGTCTTATTGAGAAGGGCTACGCCTACGAGGCGGGCGGAAACATCTATTTCGACACCGCAAAGCTCAAGGACTACTATGTTTTCAACAACTTTGAGGAAGAAGACCTTGAGGTGGGCGTCCGCGAGGGCGTTGAGGAAGACGGAAACAAGAGAAACAAGGCCGACTTTGTGCTTTGGTTCACCAAGTCCAAGTTCGACGACCAGGAGCTCAAATGGGAAAGCCCCTGGGGCATCGGCTACCCCGGTTGGCACATTGAATGCTCGGGTATCTCTCTCAAGCACTGCGGCGAGTACCTTGACATCCATTGCGGCGGTATTGACAACGCCTTCCCCCACCACACCAATGAAATCGCCCAGAGCGAGGCTTACTTGGGTCATAAGTGGTGCAATTACTGGTTCCATGTTCACCACCTCAACACAAACAGCGGAAAAATGAGCAAGTCCAAGGGCGAGTTCCTCACCGTTTCCCTGCTCGAGGAAAAGGGATATGACCCTATGGCGTACCGCTTCTTCTGCCTTCAGTCCCACTACCGCAAGAATCTTGTATTCTCCTGGGAAAACCTTGACAACGCGAGCGTAGCATACAAAAAGCTTATAGCGCGCATCGCATCGCTCCTTAAGGAAAAGGACGACGAGGTTGACGGCGCGAAATTTGACGAATACAGAGCAAAATTTGACGAGGCTCTTGCGAACGACCTTAACACCTCGCTTGCTCTAACCGCCCTTTACGATGTGCTTAAGGCAGGCACAAACAGCGCAACAAAGCTTGCGCTTATCACCGAGCTTGACAAGGTGCTTTCGCTTAACCTTATTGAAGCGGCAGCGGCAGAGGACAAGACCGACGCTCCCGCGGCAGACGACGAGCTTACCGCCGAAATTCTCCGACTTATTGACGAGAGGGCAGCGGCAAAGAAGGCAAAGAACTTTGCAGAGGCAGACCGCATAAGAGATTATCTTCTTCAAAAGGGCGTAACCCTTATAGATTCCCGAGAAGGAACAACATTTAAGATAAACTAAAGAGGAGCAAAAATGTTATCAACGATATACAGCGCGGGGCTTTTTGGCATTGACGGCTTTGTTGTAACGGTTGAAGTCAATTCGTCAAAGAAAAAACCTGTTTTTGATATTGTGGGCTTGCCCGACACGGCAATCAAAGAAGCCAAGGAGCGTGTCCGCGCCGCCTGCGAAAACAGCGGTATCAAGTTCCCTTCCCTTGAACATATGGTCAACCTTGCCCCCGCCGACAAGCGCAAGGAAGGCTCGGGCTTTGACCTTGCTATTTTAGTGGGAATTCTCCGCAACGCGGGGGTCATTTCCCCCGAGGCAGACCTGTCCAAAACGATATTTTTAGGCGAGCTTTCGCTTTCGGGCGAGGTGCGCGGCGTGCGCGGCGCGCTTTCGATGTGCTCCCAAGCCGACAAAGAGGGCTTTGACACGGTATTTATCTCCAAGGCAAACGCCCCCGAGGTATCGGTAATCCCCGGTATGAAGGTTTTCGCTATCGAAAATGTAACGCAGCTTATTGAACACCTGAACGGCAAAAAGAAGCTGCCCACCGCATTTTTTATCCCCAACAACAACACTCCAGGACGCAATTACGGCGTTGACTTTATTGATGTAAAGGGGCAGTATCAAGCAAAGCGCGCTATGGAAATTGCCGCCGCAGGCGGACACAATATACTTTTAATAGGCCCGCCCGGTACGGGCAAGTCGATGCTCTCACGCCGACTTCCCACAATCCTTCCCCATATGCGCTATGAGGAAGCCATCGAAACCACAAAAATTCATTCGGTGGCGGGCAATCTTGATGAACGCGACGCGCTGATAATCACCCGTCCCTTCCGCGCGCCCCACCACACAATGAGCGCGGTAAGCCTTGTGGGCGGCGGCGTTAACCCTATGCCGGGAGAAATTTCGCTGGCGCATAACGGCGTGCTTTTCCTTGACGAGCTTCCCGAATTTCCAAAAACAGTTACAGACTCGCTCCGTCAGCCCCTTGAGGACAGAAGAATTACCATCACCCGCGCGTCGGGGCGTGTTACATTCCCCTGCTCCTTTATGCTCGTGGGCGCAATGAACCCCTGCCGTTGCGGTTATTACGGCCACCCGACCCGTCCCTGCACCTGTCGCCCCGAGGAAGTAAAGCGCTATGTTTCAAAGATAAGCGGCCCTCTGCTTGACAGAATGGACATTCAGATAGAGCTTCCCTCGGTAAGCTTTGACGAGCTTTCAGCCAATGACCCCTTTGCGGAAACCTCGGAGAAGATACGGGCAAGGGTGGAGCTTGCCCGCGCATTTTCTGCCGAGCGTATGAAAGAGGACGGATTTACCTCAAACGCCGAGCTTTCGCCCGCTATGGTGCGAAAATACTGTGTTATGACCGACAAGGCGCAGTCCTTCCTTAAGGAAGCCTATGAAAAATTAGGGCTTTCGGCACGAGGCTACGACAGACTCTTGCGCGTTGCCCGAACTATTGCCGACCTTGACGGAAGCGACCTTATAACCGATACCCACATCGCCGAGGCGGTACAGTACAGAAAATTAGATAAAAAATATTGGAATTTTTAAGGCGAGAACGGGGGAGGCGTGCGACTTCCCCCCAAAAGTCGCCCAAAAACTTTTCTGAAATTTTAATTTTAGGGGTTGGTTGCGCCGCCGTTAGTTGGGTTTTACTGCTTGGGAGCTTTGGTCACATATACGAAGCGCGCTCCCGTTGGCAGCGGGGTCCGCGCGTGCTTACGCGCTATTCGCAAACAAGAGGAGCATTATGCTTAAAAAAACATTCGCCAAACACAGAGAAATTATTATGTACCTCATCTTCGGGGTGCTGACTACCGCCGTGGGTATGGGAAGCTATTTTCTCATACTCCTTTTGGCGCGCTCTCTTGGCGTTGACCCTGCAAGCCCCGTCTACAACGCCGTCCGCGTGGCGGCGCAAATAATTCAATGGGTGCTTGCCGTTCTCTTTGCCTACTATACCAACAAAAAATGGGTGTTCGCAGTCAAAGAAAAAACAGGCGAGGGGGCTCGTATGGCTTCATTTTTCGGCTCTCGCCTTTTCTCGCTTCTGTGCGACTCTGCCGTTACCTTTGGGGTTATATTCTCTCTGGGCGCGTGGGGATACACGCCATTCGCTCTTTCCCTGCCCTTTGGGTTCTCGCTTGAATTCAGCCCCGACCTGTGGGCAAAGCTTGCCGCCGCGGTGGTTGTAATTGTTTTGAACTATATTTTGAGCAAATTCTTGGTTTTCAAAAAGAAAATTTAACCGCGCTTCAATCACAAAGACGAAAAAACACCATAAATAAACTAAAATCCCTTGACATTGATTTTTATTAGGTGTATAATGATATTTGTAGAAAAATTCAATTTTTTTTGGAGGTCAAAAAAATGAATGATGTTGTAAAACAGTTATCTCTTATCGGTATCGTTCCGGTTATCAAGATCGACGACGCAAAGGACGCCGCTCCTCTTGCAAAGGCTCTTGTTGACGGCGGTCTTCCCTGTGCTGAGGTTACCTTCAGAACAGCGGCGGCAAAGGACGCTATCGCCATTATCGCAAAGGAATACCCCGATATGATCGTGGGCGCGGGTACAGTTCTTACCAAGGCGCAGGTTGACGATGCTATCGAGGCAGGCGCAAAGTTTATAGTAAGCCCCGGCTTTAACCCCGAAATAGTTAAATACTGCCAACAGAAGGGTTGTCCCATCGTTCCCGGTATCAACAATCCCTCGGGCATCGAGGCGGCTCTGGAGCTTGGTCTTAAGACGGTTAAATTCTTCCCCGCAGAGCAGTCGGGCGGTCTTGAAATGATCAAGGCTATGTCCGCGCCCTACGGCGGGGTTACATTTATGCCCACAGGCGGCGTTAACCCCAAAAATGTTAACGACTACCTTGCATTCCCCAAGATCCTCTGCTGCGGCGGAAGCTGGATGGTTAAGCCCGAAATGATTTCCGCAGGCGACTTTGACGGCATTACAAAACTCGTCCGCGAGGCTGTTGACACTATGCTCGGTCTTAAGTTCCGCCATATCGGCATCAATCCCTGCGGCAACACCGCAGAGGGCGCGGCAAAGGTGCTTGGCGACTACTTCTCCTTCACCTCAAGGGCTACATCAAAGTCTATTTTCGTAAGCCCCGAGTTCGAAATGATGAACGAAAAGGGCCCCGGTACACACGGCCACATCGCTATCGAAACAACCAATGTTGACCGCGCGGTTTACCACCTTGAGCGCAGAGGCGTTAAGTTCGACTACTCTACCGCTACCTACGACGACAAGGGCGCGATGAAGTTCATCTACCTTGCCGACGAAATCAACGGCTTTGCTTATCACCTTGTAAAGTAATTTTTGAAAGGATATAAAAAATGAAAAGAATAGTTACATTCGGCGAGCTTATGCTCCGTCTTCAGCCCTACAACTACGAAAGATTTGTTCAGTGCGACCACGTTGAATTCACATTCGGCGGCGGTGAGGCTAATGTTGCCGTTTCTCTTGCCAACTACGGTATGGACGCGGCTTATGTTACCAAGCTCCCCACTCACGCTATCGGTCAGGCGGCTGTTAACAGCCTTCGCCGCTATGGCGTTGACACCTCTCTTATCACCCGCGGCGGCGACAGAGTTGGTATCTACTTCAACGAAAAGGGCGCTTCCCAGAGAGGCTCTGTTTGCATCTACGACCGCGCTAACTCCGCAATCGCAAAGGCAACCACCGCTGACTTCGATTGGGACGCCATCTTTGAGGGCGCTGACTGGTTCCACTTCACAGGTATTACTCCCGCCCTCGGCGCAAATGTAGTTGAAATCTGCAAGGAAGCCTGCAAGGCGGCTAAGGCAAAGGGCATCAAGATCTCCTGCGACCTTAACTACCGCGGCAAGCTCTGGACAAGAGATGAGGCAAGAGCGGCTATGACCGAGCTTTGCCAGTATGTTGATGTTTGCATCTCCAATGAGGAGGACGCAAAGGATGTATTCGGCATCGAGGCAGAGGCTACCGACATTTACGGCGGTAAGCTCAACCACGACGGCTACAAGTCTGTTGCAAAGCAGCTTGCTGACAAGTTTGGCTTTGAGTATGTTGCAATCACTCTCCGCGAGAGCCACAGCGCGTTTGACAACGGCTGGTCTGCTATGCTCTACGATGTTAAGGCTGACGAGTACTGCTTCTCCAAGAAGTACGAGCTTCATATCATCGACCGCGTAGGCGGCGGCGACTCCTTCGGCGGCGGTCTTATCTACTCGCTCCTCGCAGGCAAGTCTGCTCAGGACGCTGTTGAATTCGCAGTTGCGGCATCTGCTCTTAAGCACTCTATCGAGGGCGACTACAATATGGTTACTCTCGCAGAGGTTGAAAAGCTTGCAGGCGGCGACGGCTCGGGCCGTATCCAGCGCTAGTCGCGAGAACGCCGCAGCCCTGTAGCCTTCGGCATTCACCCAATTTAATTGGTGCTAACATAATAACACCCAATACAAAAACCTGTGGCTAAACACCACAGGTTTTCTTGTTTTGCAGATATTAAATTATGCGTTTGTTACACAACTGCCAGAAGGCCACCGCCGCCGCCGCGGCTACATTAAGCGAGTCAACATTGTGGGACATTGGTATCTTTACTGTGTAATCGCAGTCGGCTATAGTCTTTTTTGACAGGCCGTTACCCTCTGTTCCAAGCACTATGGCAAGCTTTTCCTCTGCCATAAGCCCCGCGTCGTCAATAGACACCGACTTGTCGGAAAGCGCCATTGCCGCCGTCTTGAAGCCAAGCTCCTTGAGCCTTTTAAGCCCCGCCTCGGGCCAATCGTCCTTGACCTCGCCTATTCTGGTCCACGGCACTTGAAGAACCGTTCCCATACTGACACGGAGCGCCCGTCTGCAAAGCGGGTCGCAGCAGGTGGGGGTAATCAGCACCGCGTCAACATTAAGAGCCGCCGCAGAACGGAATATTGCGCCGATGTTTGTGGAATCGGCAACCTCTTCGAGCACCGCCACCCTTTTCGCCGTGGCGCAGATCTCCTCAACCGAAGGAAGCAAAGGACGCCTCATAGCGCAAAGCGCACCTCTTGTAAGCTCAAAGCCCGTAATTTCGGCAAGAGTGTCGCGGTCAGAAACATAAACAGGACAGTCGCCCAGCCTCTCAATTATTCCCGAAACCGCGCCGTTTATCAGCCTCTCGTCGGTAAGGAGCGAGATAGGCTCGCAGCCCGACTTAAGCGCCACATCAATAACCGTGGGGCTTTCGGCAATAAATATTCCCTTCTCGGTTTCAAGACGGTTGCGAAGCTGCGCCCCTGTAAGGCGCACAAACACATCAAGCTCGGGGGCATTCAAATCGGTAATATATTTAAGCGTTGGCATAATTTCTCCTTAAAAAGAAAGAATTGATGTATGAAGTATACCACAAAAGCGGAAAAATGTCAAAGGTTTTTGCCAAATACAGCCGATAATCCCCATCTGTGCCTCAATTTTCGCCTACCCCCTTGACATTTGAACAATTATATGGTAAAATTATTTGCTGTGATTTAGTTTTCCCTTTTACACTAATCACTCAGCACTATATAACCGAGATGTGGCTCAGTTTGGTCCTGCCGGACGGGCTTTTCGGCTTCGCCATTCACGCGCCAAAACAGCGCAAACAAATCCGCCGCACTACGAAAAACGCTGTCTTAACAACACCGTTTTTCTGCATAAAATCAAATATTTTCCTACACCACGAGATGTGGCTCAGTTTGGTAGAGCGCTGCGTTCGGGACGCAGAGGTCGCAAGTTCGAATCTTGTCATCTCGACCAATAACAAAGAGGACGGTTTACCGCCCTCTTTGTTATTGCTTGCAGATACTCAAATTCGGCTTGATTGCGCCCAGCGCAATGCAAGTTCGCATTCTCCGCCCGAAGATCTGCAAGCTCGCTTGCAAGGCGTAGGGCGTGGGAATCACGGAGCGAAGCGCAGTTACCTTGTCATCTCGACCAATAATAAAGAGGACGGTTTACCGTCCTCTTTATTATTGCTTGCAGATACTCAAATTCGGCTTGATTGCGCCCAGCGCAATGCAAGTTCGCATTTCCCGCCCGAAAGCTGTATAACCCGCCCGCCGCCGCGGCACACTAAAAAGAAAAGTATGGGGGCAAAATGGAAATATTAAAGGTAACTCTCACCGCGCTTCTTTCGGTAGCGGCACTCTTTGTAATCACAAAAATTATGGGACACAAGCAGGTCGCCCAGCTGGACTTTTTCGACTATGTCAGCGGAATAACCATCGGCTCTATCGGCGCGGAGCTTGCCACAGAGCTTGAAAAGCCGCAAAAGCCCCTTATCGCCCTTGCGGTCTACGGGCTTGCGTCGCTGATTCTGAACTTCCTCGCCCACAAGCTGCCCAAAACCAGAAAATATATCAACGGAACGCCCACCATTCTTATGGACAACGGAAGGCTCTACCGCCAAAATCTGAAAAAGGCAAAGCTGGATCTGTCGGAATTTATGCTATTGTGCCGAGAGCAGGGCTATTTTGACCTTGAGGAAATTCAAACGGCGGTCTTTGAGCATAACGGCAAGCTTTCGGTGCTTCCCCGCGCCCAAAGCCGACCCGCAACACCAAAGGACCTGAATATTTCGGTAAGCCCCGCCCAAATAGGCGCAGAGGTGATAATGGACGGCATAATAATGGGCGAAAACCTCACCCGTATGGGGCGCGACACAATTTGGCTTCAAAAAAGATTGACGGCAGAGGGATACAAAGAGGCAAAGGAAATTCTTTTAGCCGTTTACAACCAAGCCAAGGACAGGCTGTCGCTCTACAAGAACGAATAAAAGCCGCGGAGGCGCAAAAATGGCTGATTTACCCAAAATCAACGCCCTGCGCACCCCGAAAATAAATACACCCTACAAAATTTAATTTTTTTGAAAAAATTTTGTGAAATATATATACAAACAGGTAAATTTGTGGTAAAATATGTCTGTCAGGAAATTTTATAATTTCAAAGGAGCAGATTATGAAAAAGGTTTACGAAGGAAAAACAAAAGATGTGTACTCTCTTGAGAACGGCAATGTGCTTCTCAAGTTTAAGGACGACTGCACAGGCAAGGACGGAGTGTTCGATCCCGGCGAAAACACCGTAGGTCTTACCATCGACGGTATCGGTAAGGCTAACCTTGAAACATCGGTATACTACTTTGAGCTTTGCAAGAAGGCGGGCATCAAGACCCACTATGTAAGCGCAAATGTTGAGGAAGCAACTATGGAGGTTCTTCCCGCAGAGTGCTTTGGCAAGGACAAGGGCGGTAACGGACTTGAAGTTATCTGCCGTCTGGTTGCAACAGGAAGCTTTATCCGCAGATACGGCGAATATATCAAGAACGGCACAGTTCTTGAGGGCGGATATGTTGAATGCACCTTCAAAAACGACGAAAAGGGCGACCCCCTTGTAACAGGCGAGGGACTTGTAGCACTTGGAATTATGACCGCAGAGATGTTTGAGAGCCTTAAGGCACAGACACTCGCTATCACAAAGATCGTTGCCGACGACCTTAAGACTATCGGCCTTGACCTTTGGGACATCAAGTTCGAGTTCGGCTACAACAACGGCGAGGTTATCCTCATCGACGAGATCGCTTCGGGCAATATGCGCGTTTATAAGGGCGACAAGATCGTTGATCCCGTTGAGCTTACAAAGCTTATTCTTAACAGATAAATTGATAAAGGGACGACCAAACGGTCGTCCCTTAAATTTTTCGACACAAAAAACAAAACAATTGAATTATTCACAAAAATGTGATATAATAAACTCGTTGATAAATAAAAACTTGACGAATTTTCACTCTACCCACGGTTTACTTCTCCTCACTAAACCAATGGTGGGTGTACTTTATGTGAGATAGCGACTATACTGTATGCGAAAGGAGATTACCTATGGATCAATTAAAGATAGGAAAATTTATTGCCGAGTGCAGAAAGCATAAAAATTTAACGCAAATGCAGCTGGCAGAGAAGCTGGGTATCACCGACAAAGCAATATCCAAGTGGGAAAGAGGCATAGCAATGCCCGACACTTCGATAATGCTTGAGCTATGTGATATTCTTGGCAGCAGTGTAAACGAATTATTAAGTGGGGAGAAAATCAGTATGGAAAACAACAATCAAAATAATGAACAGCTTTTGCTTGAAATGGCAAAAGAATTAGAACAAAAAAACAAAACGATCTGGACTTCTATGTGGGCAATTATGATCGTAAGTATGACGGCACTAATTGCAGGCATCTTTATTACCGCATTTTTGGTACCCGAAGGCGTATGGCAGGCTGTAGCAATTATTGGACTTTGCATTGTATTTTTGATACCTTGCTTTTACGCACTCAAGCTCGAAGTAAGTGTAGGTGCTTACAAGTGCAAAAATTGCGGTTACGAAATCGTGCCTACCTATACTCAGGCACTTAATGCAATGCACAGGGGTACGACTCGGTACTTAAAATGCCCGAAATGCAACAAACGCACTTGGTGCAAAAAAGTATTGACGAGGCAATAATCAGATTTATTTAAGCGACAAATTCCAATTTGCCAATAAGAATTATAAAGTCAAAGGGCTGACTGACCAACGGTCAGCCCTTAAAATTTGCGATGCAGTAGGCAAAAAAATATCGAGTGTTCATCACTTTCGTTATGAACACTCGATATGGTCGAAGTGACAGGACTCGAACCTGCAGCATCTAGCTCCCAAACGCTAAAATGCCGATTTTTTCCTTACTATACAAGGCTTTTGGGGGCTTTTGAGTCCGAAAACGATGCTTTCGGGTGCTCTTACAAGCACTGTTTCCACGTAGTCCAACTCTGTAGATGGTCAAAACTGTGGTCAAGTTCGTTTCAGTGGGATATGGATGCTATCAGGAAATCGAAAATCCAACTCCGCATAAATTCTTTTTCTGTCGTTATTATACCATAAATCCGAGCAACAGTCAAGTGCCTTCTCTCAACATGCAAAATTTGCATCGCAGAAGTCAAAGAAAACTCCCGGCAAAAAAAGTTGGATTTATTTTTGAAAAAGTGCTGGACTTCCTCTCTCTTCTGTGGTATGTTGTTGTGCTAACAGGAGGTACAACCTATGAAAAGTATGATAAA
>JAZRHS010000107.1:0-6979 GCA_045644865.1 Eubacteriales bacterium
TTTTTCATAGATAAATCCTCCAAATATGTTTTTTTGACTGGCAGGTCAAATTTATTATAACATATTTGGAGGATTTCCTCTCATCGGTTAACCTTTTTTGAACCACGCGACTATCGCGTGGTTTTCGTTATACAAGAAAAACCGCCTTTTTTACAAGACGGTTTTTTTCTTTCGCCTATATTACTTCTTAAAGCACTCGCTGCAGTATACAGGGCGATCCTCACGGGGCTGGAAAGGAACCTGGCAAGGATTTCCACAGCTTGCGCAAACTGCATCATACATCTGACGCTCGGGTCTTCCTTCGCCTCTTTCAGCCTTGCGCTTATCGCGGCAAGCCTTGCAACGAAGGGGCTTGTTCTCAAAACCCTTCTCAGCGTAAAATTCCTGCTCTCTGGCAGTAAAGATGAATTCCTGTCCGCAATCTTTGCAGACCAATGTTTCGTCGTTATACATTGACATACCTCTGATTTTCTGCGAGTCATTGCTCGCTAACTTTCATATAGGATACACCAAAAAACCAATTCTGTCAAGTGCTTTTTTGAAAAAAACTTACAAAAAGTTAAAAATTTTTGTAATTAACGGTGAAATTATACATACATAACAAATTTATTTTGTGCAAAGTTCACAAAATTACAGTTTTTTATAGTGAGCGCAAAGGTCGTTTAAGGGACAGCTCTCACACCTTGGTGAACGGGCGGTACACACATCTCTGCCAAACTGAACAATTCTATGGCAAAAATCGCTCTGCTCCTCGGGGGCAATAAGCTCGGACATAATTTTTTCGGTTTTGTTGGGGTCTTTATTCCCTTCCTTGTATGCTCCCAGTCTGCCGCAAATCCTCATACAATGGGTATCGGCAACTACAGCGGGAAGCTTGAATATATCTCCGCGCAACAGGTTTGCAATTTTACGCCCCACGCCGGGAAAACGAAGCAACTCGTTCATATCAGCGGGTAAAACCCCGCCATACTCTCGAACAAGCATAGCACAAGCGTCCTTAATATTAGCTGATTTTGTTCGGAATAACCCGCAAGGCTTAACAATTTCTTCTATATCAGCCAAATTTCCCTCGGCGAGCGCCTGTGGAGTTGGATATTTAGCAAAAAGATCCCTGCAAACTATGTTCACACGGGCATCGGTGCATTGCGCCGACAATCTGCCCATAACCAACAATTTCCAAGGCTCGCCACCAAACTCAAGAGCGCAAGCACTATCGGGATACACTTTTTTCAATCTCTCAACGACCTGAGAAAACTGCTCAGCCTTCTGTTTTTTAGTCATATACTCTCCCATTACAAATAGGGGCATTTCCAAAGGAAAGCCCCCATTTTACTTATTTCTTTCCCACAATCATAACTCTTGTCAGGGTGTCAAAGTCCACATCAGGCTTTATCACCGCCGACACAGTTCGGTTATGCTCATCAAAGGTTTTTTCAACCACCGTTCCAATGCTGAAGCCGTATGGATAAACGCTTCCCTCACCCGAAGAAATTATCTTGTCGCCAATGGCAATATCAGCAAACTCATTGATATAATTCATAGCGCAGGTGCCGTTTCCGCGAAGCCCGAGAGAGCCATCAACAATGCCTCTCGCCCCGCTTCTGGCGCAAAGCGCGCTTACCGACGAAGCATTTTCAAGAATGGTTGAAACCTTGCAGAAGTTAAGTCCAACAGATTCAACCCTGCCCACTACACTTCCGTTTGAAACCACCGCCATATCGCGCTCCACGCCCTGCAACGAGCCCTTGTTAAGTGTGTACAAGGTCATATAGCTATTGCTTTCTTTCCCTATTATATGGGCGGTAGTCAGCTTGAACTCCTCAAGACTGTCGCTTACGCCAAGGAATTCCCTCATCCAGACATTTTCGCCCTCGAGGATCTGGGCGTGGGCAACCTCTGCCTCAAGCTCGGCAACCCGACTTGAAAGCTCATCATTTTCCTTTTGAAGCCTCTTAAATTCGGTAAAATAATCGCCGAAGCCGTCCGCCGCGTCAGCAACCACTCCAAACGCCCATCTGAAGGGCGTAGCCACTACGCCAAGAGCGTTCTGAAGCGGAGTTGTCGCTCCTACAAGTGCAATAACCGAGTAGAACACCGCAAGAAAAACGGCTAAAAGTATAAGTTTTTTAGCAAGCCTGCTTTTTAGCATCATTCTACTCCTTTGCCTGACATTTTATTTCTGTGTGCGATTGCTCGCAACACCATTTTACAAATTATTTCTTAAGAGCAAGTGCCTCTTTTGCCTTTGCTACTATCTTTGCGGGGGTAAGCTCATACATCTCAAGAAGGGGTGGAACCTTACCCGAATGACCGTACTTGTCCTCAACGCCAACTCTGAGAACCGGAACGGGACAAGCCTCGCAAACCACCTCGGAAACCGCACCGCCAAGACCGCCGATAATGTTATGCTCCTCTGCGGTAACGATTGCGCCTGTTTCCTTTGCAGCCTTAATAATAATATCCTTATCAATAGGCTTAATAGTATGAATATTGATTACGCGAGCCGAAATTCCCTCTTCATTAAGAGCCTGCGCCGCCTCAAGAGCCATACTTACCATAAGACCTGTAGCAACAATGGTAACATCGCTTCCTGTAAGAAGCTCAACGCCCTTTCCCACCTCAAACTTATAGTCGGGGGTATCGTTGATTACCGGAACGGCAAATCTGCCAAATCTAAGATAAACAGGGCCATCAATATTAAGTGCCGCCTCAACCGCAGCTCTTGCCTCAACAGCGTCAGCAGGGTTGATGATGGTCATTCCGGGAATAGTACGCATAAGCGCGATATCCTCGTTGCACTGGTGAGTTGCGCCGTCCTCGCCAACGGTAATTCCCGCGTGAGTTGCGCCTATCTTTACATTAAGGTGGGGGTAGCCGATTGAGTTTCTTACCTGCTCAAAGGCTCTACCTGCCGCAAACATCGCAAAACTGGACGCAAACACAGGCTTGCCTGTTGTTGCGATACCCGCCGCAACGCTCATCATATTGCCCTCGGCAATTCCGCAGTCAAAAAATCTGTCGGGATACTCTTCCTTGAAGTACATTGTCTTTGTTGCCTCTGCAAGGTCGGCGTCGAGGACTACAAAATCATACTTTCCGCCAAGCTCGGCAAGTGCCTTGCCGTAGGCTTCTCTTGTTGCTATCTTTTCTGCCATTTTTTCGTCCTCCTTATATATTCTTCATAGCTTCGGTTATCTCACTAACCGCCTGTTCATAAAGCGCGTCATTGGGCGCAGAGCCGTGCCACTTAACAACATTTTCCATATACGAAACACCCTTGCCCTTAACCGACTTCGCAATAATAGCAGTAGGCTTACCCTTTGTTGCCTTTGCTTCCTCAAAAGCCTTTTCAAGCTGCTCAAAATCGTGAGCATCTACAGAAATAACATTGAAGCCAAACGCCTCAAATTTCTTATCGTGAGGAGTGGGGTTCATAACCTCCTCAACAGGGCCGTCTATCTGAAGACCGTTCCAGTCAATAATAACGCAAAGATTGTCAAGCTTGTAGTGAGCCGCAAACATTGCTGCCTCCCAAACCTGTCCCTCTTCGCTTTCGCCGTCGCCAACAATGGTGTAAACGCGGTACTCCTTCTTGTCCACCTTTGCCGCGAGAGCCATTCCGCAAGCCGCGGAAATACCAAGGCCAAGCGAGCCTGCGCTCATATCAACGCCGGGAATAATCTTCATATCGGGGTGTCCCTGAAGGAAGCTGTCTACCTGACGAAGCTTCTTAAGCTCTGCACGGTCAAAAAAGCCTCTTTCCGCAAGAGTAGAATAAAGACCGGGGGCGGTATGTCCCTTGGAAAGCACGAAGCGATCGCGATTCTCCATTTTGGGGTTCTTGGGGTCGATATTCATTTCCTTAAAATAAAGGTAAGTAAGAATTTCTGTGATAGAAAGCGAGCCGCCGGGGTGTCCCGAAGCTGCCGCGTGAACCGCTTCAAGAATACCAAGGCGAACCTTGGCGGCTGTCGTCTTCAAGCTTTTAAGTTCGTTCTGATTCATATAAAAGGCCTTCCTTTCAAAAAGCAAAATTTTACATATATATTATAACCGATTTACACAAACTTGTCAAGGAGTTTTTATCAACACAAAAAAGGCTTTTTGCAAGGTTTGTTTGTCCTTTCCGCAAAAAAGGGCTGACTTTTGTCAGCCCAATACAATCTGAAATTACTTTGTCCCCGTAGAGCCAAAGCCGCCTGTGCCGCGAGTTGTGTCCCCAAGCTCCTCTACCTCTTCAAAATCGGCGGCAAAATAGGGCATAAATGCTATCTGCGCTACCCTTTCTCCCGCCTCTATAGTCTGCGGAATGTCGGAATGGTTGTGAAGCGCCACCATTACCTCACCTCTGTAGTCAGAGTCAATAACGCCCACCTTGTTTGCAGGCGCAAGCGAACGCTTGGACGCAAGTCCGCTTCTGGCAAACACAAGTCCAACAATCCCCTCGGGGATTTCCATAGCCAATCCCGTATGCACAAGGCAGGTCTTGTGAGGCTCTATTACAACAGACTCCTTACCCGCGTAATAAAGGTCAGCCCCCGCCGCAAAATCCGAGCCGTAAGCGGGAATCACCGCGTTTTCGTCAAGCCTTTTTATTTTAACATTTGTTTTCATATTGCACCTCGCAAATCACATAAACCGTTATAAAATTATAACATTTTTTTCACACAATGTCAAGAAATTTGCGAAATAAATTCCCCAAGCCCTGCAAATGCTATATTGACGGGAGGTGAAAAAATGTCAAAAAACACGGTTTTAGAAAAAAGCGCAGAGGCTTCCTTGCTTTGCGATGTTTACAGAAACGCGAAAATGGGAGCTGACGCCATTATCAATCTGCTTCACAGAGTTACCGACAAGGAGCTTAAGACCGAACTTTCGGTAGAGCTGTCGCGCTACGAGGACTTCGCCGCCGAAGCAAAATCGGCTCTCGGAGAGCTTGGCGAAAGCCCCGAGGAAGAAGGAATGATCTCGCGTCTTATGGCTAAAATGGGAATTACAATGAACACGGTCATAGACAAGACCTCGTCCCACATCGCGCAAATGATAATAGAGGGCTGCGTTATGGGAATAACCGACCTTCAAAAAAGACTTAACGACGGCAGAGATTACAAAAAAGCCGAGGCTCTCGCCAGACGGCTCATCGCATTTGAAGAAGACACCGCCGAACGAATGAAAGCTTATTTATAAATTACAGAGGTAAAATTATGGCACAGATAACCGAAAAAGAGCTTGGAATTATCAAGGACAGGCTTGCAGACGAGGAAAATCTCGTTGCAAAATACAAATTTTACGCCACACTCACAGAGGACAGCGAGCTTAAAAGCTGCTTTGAACAGGCGGCACAGACACACAAAAAGCATTACGATCAGCTTTTCGCCGATCTTAAATAGGAGGGGCTATGTTAAATAATAATTTTGGAGAAAAAGAAATTCTTACAGATCTGCTTTGCACCCAGAAGCACATCACCTCGTCCTACAACTCCGCCCTGCTCGAAAGCGCAACACCCCAGGTGGCAAGCAGCTTTCACGGAATACTCGAGGAAGAGCACGGACTTCAGGAGCAGATATTCAATATAATGCACAATAAAGGCTACTACCCCACACCCAAGGCGGAGGAAACCAAGATCTACGAGGCAAAACAGACCTATAGCGAGAAAGCACCCAAGCTCTGATAAAAAGGGGCTGTTCAATCAGCCCCGCAATACATACACCAAAAAAGGAGCATACTATGGACAAAAAAACCTACAAAAAATATGCCGACGCCCGCGCGCCCAAATCCCCCATCGCCAAAAACTGCCTGTGGGCGTTTGCCGTAGGCGGCGCAATTTGCTGCCTCGCCGAATGGCTGAAGGGCTTCTATCTGGAATTTCTGAAATTATCCGAGGACAACGCAGGGACGCTGACCTCAATCACTCTTGTGTTTCTCGCCGTCCTACTTACAGGCATAGGCGTTTTTGACAACATCGCAAAGCACGCAGGGGCGGGAACTCTTGTTCCCATAACAGGCTTCGCCAACGCCGTTGCCTCCCCCGCCATAGACAGCAAAAGCGAGGGAACGGTTCTTGGAGTAGGCGCAAAGCTTTTCACCGTAGCAGGCGCGGTAATTCTTTACGGCGTATTCAGCGGCGCGGTCTACGGAGTGATCTACTTCGCCCTGACCAAGCTTTTCTGAAAGTCCAAGCCACGCCGACGGTTTCATCAAGCAACTTTTTTAGGAAAAAGCACCGCTATTGCGGTGCTTTGTTTTTAGGCTCGCAGGACAAAATTGGGGCTCGGTCTATTCTTATTTGCCAATAAACATCTGCGTCCAATACTTCCCGTCAGCAACATAACCCACGCCTATTTGCGTAAATGAAGTGCTCAAAATATTTGCGCGATGACCCGAGGAATTCATCCACGCATTTACAACAGCCTGTGGACTTGCCGGTCCTCGTGCTATATTTTCCCCCGCACTTCTGTATGTGATTCCAAAGTTCTTCATCATCTGAAAAGGTGTCCCGTAAACAGGGCTTGTGTGAGAAAAATATTTGTTGTCTTTCATATCCTGTGACTTATAGCGTGCAACGCGGCTTAATTCCCAATTATATGTAAACTCCTTTAATCCTTTCTGAACTCTGATTTCATTCACAAGTCTGACGACCTCTTTTTCATAGCTTAAAACCGTGGAGTCGGTCATAGGTATCGTTAGAACTTGCCCCGGATAGATCAAATCAGGATTAGATATCTTCGGATTTGCCGCCTTAATCTCACTTAATCCCACTTGATATTTTACGGCGATTTTCCACATAGAATCGCCCGATACTACCGTATGGGTCGTAGCCGCCGATATGCTTGTAACAAATATGCTGATGCTCATTAAAGCGATTAGCACAAAAGCAAACAGCTTTTTCATCTGTTTCACCTCCGTATATTGATTTCAAAACATAACATTATCATCTTCGAATCATATGTTATCTTTCTTATATATTATAACATATTTT
>JAZRHS010000108.1:0-16679 GCA_045644865.1 Eubacteriales bacterium
GATGCTACGGTAACGCTCGATATCGGTCTTCTGAAGGTAACCGAGAAGGTTTCTTCTGTGACCAACCATCTTCTGAAGTCCACGACGGCTGTGATTGTCGTTGTGGTTTGCCTTAAGATGCTCTGTAAGGTTCTTGATGCGTGCTGTAAGAAGCGCGATCTGAACCTCGGGCGAGCCTGTGTCGCCTTCGTGAGTCTTGTACTCGTCAATAATTGCTTGCTTTTCCTGAAGTGTCATAATTCCTTCACCTTTCAAAATATATTACGGCTATAAGCACAGCATCGGGCGGGTGAAGTCCGAATTTCGGCTTTATCCCAATACCGAGCCTATGTCGTTCGTACTATTATATCACACAAAATTTGGTTTGTAAAGAGGTTTTTCATTTTTTGTTGCTCTTTTTTCGGCTTTTTTTGTCATTTTTCTTCATAAATAATAGTCAAAAGGGAAAAATTGGAAGGTTTTTTCTCTTAAAAGAGTTTTTTATTTTTTTGCAAGGGTATATATTCCCGAGCCGATGAGCATAAAGCCGAATATCTTTTTTATTATTTCGGGGGAGATGACCGAGGTCAGATAAGTGCCTATAAGCGAGCCGCAAATTCCAAGCGCCGCCATTATCACAACCGCCCCCAGCGGGATTCGCCGCTTTGTGTAGGTGAATATCAGCGAGGAGAGTGATGCCAGGATAAAGAACACCAGATTTGTGCCCTGCGCCGTAAGCTGGGGGACATTTTCCACAAGGGTAAGGTAGATAACCAGAAGTCCGCCGCTTCCCACTCCAAGACCCGACAGGACGGCGATTACAAAGATCATTATTGCGCTCATTTTTTACCTCACTATCATAGCTATTCCCGAATAGATAACGAGAAAGGCAAACAGCTTCAGTATAAAGGATTCCTTCAGCCTTCCTAACAGAAATCCGCCCAATATTCCGCCGAGTATGGCGGGAATTATTACTCTTTGGGAGTAGGACAGGTCGAGTGTGCCTGCCAGTCCGTATCTGACTGCCGAAACCACCGACACGGGAATCATTACCGAAAGAGATATTGCCATCAGGTCGCGTCTTGTGTAAAATTCCTCGCCCTTTTCAAAAAGTCCCCCAAGGGCGGGGGAGAGGGCGAATACAAGTATAATTCCGCCGCCCGCGCCCAAAAGTCCGTTGGCTATTCCTGCCGCCAGCGCTCCCGTTGCCGCTATTGCCAATCTGAAGAATGCCTTCATTCAAATAAATCTCCTTTTTTGCAAAATTCTCTTGAAAAAATATTATTAAGATGGTATAATGTTATTATGTATAGCTATAACTGAAAAAATGCCGCCAAAGGCGGCGTGTAACAGATAAACAGAGGTGGAAATTATGGCAAATAACAAAAAGACACCCAAACTTAATGCTCCCCAGACTCAAAGTCCGAAAAACGGGGGAGCAAAGCAAAAGGCCCACGAGGAGTCGCCCAAAAATGGAAAAAAGAATCAGCAGAAGCGTGTTGATTCGGGAAAAGCCAAGAAGGAGCGCGTAGAGGTCTTTGAGGAAAGCGCGAGAAGCAAGAAGCTTATTCATCAGATAATGCCTTACCTGCTTATGGTGGCGGCGTTGTTTGTTGTGCTTTGTTTTTTACTTATTGACCTTTTTGAGGTGGTAAGCTACGAGAACAGTGTAGGCGTTGTGGGAAAGGGAATAAGAGATGTTTTGTGCGGACTTTTCGGCTTTAGCGCGTTTTTAGTTCCCATATTCCTTGCCGTGCTTGGTCTTACCTGGAGTGCGGCGGTACAGAAGAACTGTCTGCTTGCCAAGCATTTTTATGCTCTTGTGTCGCTTGCATCGGTGGCGGCGCTTATTCATTGTATTTACGCCAGCGCAACAGAGCCCTTGGGACTTGGCGCGGGGCTTGCGGCTTTTTACGGTAAGGGCGTGGCTCTTGAGGGCGGCGGAGTAATCGGAGGCTATCTGGGAGAGCTTCTTTATAAGGGTATAGGCATTTGGGGCTCTATACTTGTAACGGTAATTCTTTCTGTTGTATTTTTTATCTTTTTGCTTGGACTTACACCCAAATATGTTTTCACACTTATCAGATACCGCATAAAGATTTTCCGTGAGCGCGTGGCGGCGGCAAAGGCGGAAAAGCTTGCTAACGAGGAGCGCGTCCGTGAGGAGAAAAAGCGTGAGCGCGACGAGGAGCTTAAAATCAAGAGAGCCGAGGAAGCGCGCAGGAAGGAAGAAGAAGCTATTGCTCGCGCCGAGGAAGAGGCGAGAAGAAAAGAAGAAGAGGAGCGCAAAAAGGACGAGGAGGCAAGAGCCAGAGAGCTTGCAGACCCTGTAATTATCGACGAAGGCGTTGTTGGTGAGGAGTCGTCAGAGCCTATTCTTGTGCTTCCCCCTGCTACTGTAGAAGAACCGAAGAAAAAGGGTGGAAAGGGAGAAAATCCTGAGGATATGGGTCAGATGCTCAAGGAAGTATTTGGCGGTGAGGGGCGCAAGAGCGTTGGGGCTGTCGGCAGTTCCGAGGAAGCTCCCGACGAGGAGCTTGACCCCGACGAGGCGCTTATTTCGGCAATGAAGGAAAATGTTGACCTTGACGATATCGGCGATATTGGTGATGACGGAATTGAGGAGATAGCGGTAGAGCCCGAGCCTGTGGAATATGTGTTCCCGCCTATCGCCCTTCTTGCAGAGGACACATCTGTTAGGACAGGGGACAACTCCGAGGAGCTTAACCGAAACGCCAAGAACCTTATGGACACGCTTCGTAGCTTCAACATAAAGATAAAAGAGATAAGCTATTCAAGAGGCCCTACAATAACCCGCTATGAGCTTAAGCCCGAGGCAGGTCAGCGCGTAAGGCAGATAGCAAATCTTGTAGACGATATTGCTCTTAATCTTGCTACTACGGGCGTTCGTATTGAAGCGCCCATTCCCAACAAGCCCGCGGTGGGAATTGAAGTTCCCAACGCTAACCCCACCACGGTTTACCTTCGTTCACTTATTGACACCGAAAAGTTTGAGAGCGAGTCAAGCAAGCTTACCGCTTGTCTTGGCGCAGATGTTGGCGGAAAGTCGGTGTACTTCAACATAGCAAAAATGCCTCACCTGCTTATTGCGGGTGCTACGGGTATGGGTAAGTCGGTTTGTATCAACAGTATTATCGTGAGTCTTCTTTACAAGGCAAGACCCGACGAGGTAAAGCTTATCCTTATTGACCCCAAAAAGGTTGAGTTTAATATCTACAAGGATATTCCTCATTTGTACTGTCCCATAGTCAGCGACCCTGCTAAGGCGGCGGGCGCGCTTGCTTCGGCGGTTGCCGAAATGGAGCGCAGATTTGCGCTTATTGAGGAAGTGGGAGTTCGTGATATTTTCAACTACAATGCGGTAACCAAGGACGACCCCGACAGAGAATTTATGCCCCAGATGGTTATTATCATCGACGAGCTTGCCGACCTTATGATGACTGCCGCCGATGCGGTGGAGTCCTCTATCTGCCGACTTGCCCAGAAGGCGCGCGCGGCGGGAATACACATTATCATCGGTACACAGCGTCCCTCTGTCGATGTTATTACAGGTCTTATCAAGGCTAATATTCCTTCCCGTATTGCTTGTACCGTGGCTTCGCAGGTTGACTCAAGAACTATTATTGACATTGCGGGCGCGGAAAAGCTTATCGGTAAGGGCGATATGCTCTTTGCTCCTGTCGGCTCGGCAAAGCCTATGCGTGTTCAGGGCGCGTTTGTAAGCGAGAACGAGGTCGAAAAGATTGTAAGCTTTATTAAGGCTAACAACACAGGCGCTAAGTACAACGAGGACTTTGTCAGACTTATCGACGAGGAAGCGGCAAAATGCACCGCAGGCAAGAAGGGCGGTGGCAGTGCCACACCTATGAGCGAGGGCGATGTTGAAGGTGGCCTTGACCCCAAGTTCAGAGATGCGGTAGAGCTTGCCATTGACAGCGGAAAGGTGTCTACTTCTTTGCTTCAGCGCAGACTTGAGATAGGTTATGGCAGAGCGGCAAAGATAATCGACCAGATGGAAGAAATGGGCTATGTGTCAGCCCCCGACGGCAACAAGCCCAGAAAGATACTCATAACCAAAGAGGACTTTATGCAGCTTGCGGTAAACGACGATATATAAGCGGCGGGCGCGTAAGCACGCGCGGGCAAAAGGTCAGCGCACGGTGGTTTGTACTAACATAGTGCCCCGCGTCCCACTCGCCTTTTGAACAAAGGCTCGTTGGCTATGGGCGGCGCGTAAGCCCCCACGGGCCTGTAGCCTTCGGTGGGGAAGCCCCCACGGGCTTGTAGCCTTCGGCGTTCTCCCAATAAAAAGGTGCTAACATAATAACACCCAATACAAAAACCGATGTCTAAACAACATCGGTTTTCTTGTTTTTAGAATAAAATTATAACATTGTAGGGCGGGGCTGTTGCGAAGCAACTTGCGAGCGAAGCGGGCTTGCTCCCGCCGTTTATTTTCCCAAACAACAAAATAAAATTGGCATATTGTAGGGGCGGCTCTTATGCTTTATTCTTTCATATCTTCAAAACGGTCTTTTGAAAAAAGCTGAAAAGCCGCTTTTGTGTCGCATTCGGCTCGTTTTGATGCTTCTTTTACCACCGCTTTTATTTGCTCCGAAAGCCTATCCTCGTTTTTGGTGGCATAGTTTACCGCTTCCCAAAGCTTTTCTTCAAGTCTGTTTTCGTCAAGGCTTGGGGAAAGCAGGGGCGGAAGTCCGCAATCCTTTCTGAACGAGTCGAGCTTGGGGTCGCGGCACAATGCCACAAAGGGTCGGGAAAACGATGCCGCTATTATCAGGGCGTGAAGTCTGCTTGATATTACAAGCCGCGATTCGCCAATCAGCTCCACAAGCTCGTCAAGGCTGTTGCACTTCGCCACGCAAGCTCCTTCGCCAAGTCTGTCCGCAAGTCGCAGGGTGGCTTTTTCGTCCTGCTTGGGATTCATAAGCGCAAGGGTGATTTGTGTGTTTTCCACACGCCTTGAAAGCGACTCCATAGCTTCCCTGAGGGGGGCGTCAACATCTTCTCCGCGAAAAAAGCAGAGTATCCGATTTTCTCTTTGGGGCGGCTCGGCGGGGCGCAGGGCGGGGTCGCAGGACAGGGCAAGAAGGGTTCTTTCTGGTAAAAGGCTTGTTAAAATCGCAAAGGATTTTTTATCTCTCGCGCTTGCGTAATCTACCCGTTTAAGGGCGCGGACGCAGGCGTTTTTTGCGCGTTTACCCTCAAGAGGTCCGATGCCGTTGGCGTAAAGCATAACATTTTTGCCGTAAAGGTCGGCTATCCTCAAGAGTGTCAGATAGTACCACAGGGAGCGTCTGCTGGTGGCGTTTTGGAGAAGCGAGCCGCCGCCAAGTATCAGCCCCGAGCTGTTTTTTATGGCTCGGTATAATCCGAAAATATTAAAGCGCCATATTCGCCCGTCGCCTCTCGCCCCTGCCACCGCAATATTCATTGGGGACAGGGCTTCAAGAATACGCGACCTTACAAGCTCGTCGCCTGCGTTGCCAAAGCCGTAATATCCGCAGAGCAGGGCATCGTATTCTTGGTTGCCAAAGAAATGGCGAGCCGCTTTTTTATAGACCTCAAGTGTTCTTTTTGCCATATCCTCGGCTTGGTAGCGCTCAAGGATTTTTTGTCTTAATTTAAGCTCACCTCTACAGGGGTCTTTGAGAATATTTACAATGTCCCTAAAAAGCGCATTGGCGCTTGGCTTGCCTTGTCCGCGGGCGCAAAAGTTCTGCGGGGCGGCAGCGTCAAAAGTGTCCTGTCGGCAGATACCGAAATAGCCCTCGTTGCCGCAGATGACGGTGGGCTTGTCGCAGCTCATTGCTTCAAGGGCGGCGCGGGAGACCCCTACAAACACACTGCATTTGCTTATAAGCAGAGGTATGCTCTTGGCACTTCCAACGCAACACACCGTCTGTTTTCCTGTGGCTTGGTTGGCTTTTTTTGCAAGCTTTTTTATTTCATAAAGGGCGTCGCCGCCCCCTGCTATTGTAATCGTCAGGCTTGGGTATAGCGAGGCGAGTTTTGGGGCAAGCAGGCAAAGCAGGCGGGCTGAAAGGGAGCAATCGCGGTCAAGTCGGCTTACGCTTAAGATGTTTGGGTCTTTTGGTTGTTGACTTGGTGCAAATCGGTCTGTATTTATGCCGTTTTCTATAATCTCGATACAATTTTTGTCTGCTCCAAAGCAGGCGGCAAAATGCTCTCTTATGTCCCGACTTACCGCTATGCTGTGGAGCGGAACGCGGGTGAAAAGCCCCTTGATTCCCCCCGAGGGGAATTTGGCGTGGGCGGTAAAGACAAGGGGAAAGGGGATTACCTTTGCGGCAGTCTTGCAGAGAAAAAGCGCTCTTCTTGTGTGGGCGTGGACTACATCAGGCTTAAATTCTCTTAAAAGCGAGAGAAGGCGTAGGAGCTGGCCTGGGAAAAGGGGGTGTGTGTCAAGACGCACCGCTCTTGCTCCCTCTTTTTTTATAAGCTCTGCGGTCTTTCCCCCAAGAGAAAACAGGGCAAGCTTGTGTCCTTGGCGTAAAAAAGAGCGCGAAAGCTCATAAATGTGAGTTTCCGCGCCCCCGATATCAAGTCTGTCGGCGACTAAAAGAATTTTCATAAAAACCCCCGAAAAAGCTATGTAGGGAGAATTTCAATCTGCTCCGAGAGCAAGGTTTGTTACGGGAATTCCATTTTGAACGGCGTAGCTTACGGTGTAGGCAGTGCCGCCCGAGGACTTTGTGCAGTAGGCAACACAGGCGGAGCTTGCGTCAGCCATTGCCCGATTTCGCTCAAACATACAGGCGCGTGTATAGCTTTCCCGTATATAGAAAATCTCGTCGGCATTTGCAAGAAGCCTTTTGTATTTTCTGCGTTCGCCCTCGCTCCATTTTGCGTCCTGATCGCGGCAGGGGAGCATAAGAATGAGCTTTATGTCAGCCCCCTCGCTCCTTAAATTAAGCACACATTCAGCCGCCATAGTGTCAAAGCCTACGGCTCCCCCCGAAATAAAATATTTGTAGCCCTTGTCAATAAAGGATAGAAGTGTTTTTTTAAGCGCCTCGTATTGTCTTGCGCCATTTGTTTTATACACATTTCTGTGTCCTGTGAAGAATAAAGTTTTGTTTTTGTCCATTTTTGCGCCCTGTGAGTTTTGTTATATGACTATTATACATCATTTGTTGGAAAAATAAAAGGGGAAAGACAAAAATTTTAATAATTATAGGGAAAAATTTTTACCGCGATTGCCGAAAGGTCGTCCTCTCGACGGTTTTTTCTTGAAAGCTCTATTATGTCGGCGGTCAGCTCGCTTGGGGTGGCGTTGCCTATTGAATTAAGGCGTTCCAAAAGGGGAAGACTGTCGCCCTCGCATTCGGAAATCCCGTCGCTGACCATTAAAAACAGGTCGCCGCTTGTCAGCTCGAGGTCGATTTTCTTTACATCGCTTTTTTTCATTATTCCCACGGGGATAGTCCTTGCGCTTAGGCGGACGATGTCGCTTCCGCGGACAAGATAGCTTGGGGCGGCACCGCTTTTGTAGAGCGCCCCCCTGCTTGTGCAGAGGTCAAGGATGAGCAGGTCTACGGTGGTCGTTATTTCGTCATTTTCTCCCGAGCGCTCCGCAAGCTCCTCACAGATAAGCGAGATTGCTTCCTTTGGGGAAAATCCGCAGAGAAGCAAAAGCCGCAGCCCCTCGGACACAAGTGTGGAAACCTTTTGCGCCCTCTCTCCGCTTCCCATTCCGTCGCAAATAAGCGAATAGAAAAGATTTCGTTCGTTGTCGCAAAAGGTAAGCGCAGAGTCGCCGCAGACCTGTTCTCTCGGTGAGGTGGCAACCGAGTGGGAACAGGAAATAAGCGGCTCGCGGTGAAGCACAAGGGCAGAGCTGCCGCCGCAGTCTGTTATTTTGGGCTTCGTGAGGGGGAATGCAGTGGCTTCGGTAAGCCTTCGGCGGATAAAATCAGCTCGTTCGGCACTCCCGAAAAGCCGCTCCCCAAGCAGATATATTTCGGGGCTTCGCTTTCCCGTTACGCTGGCGGTTACATAGCCAAAGCCAAGCTCGTAAAGACGGCGGGAAATGGCTTTGGCAAGAGGGAGATTTTCTGTTGATTCGTCCTCGGCGTCCTTTACGGCAAGGTCAAGAATTCTGCCTGCGATGTGGGGTGGAAGCGAGGGAATACGGCTTTCAGCAAGTGCTTTTTTCGCGCTTGACACAGAGGCTTCAAGCCTTTTTAGCTTGGCTGACGATACAAGATCAAGCGGCGCAGAGCGGGCAGAGGCTGATGTTTTTTTTGCCGTGATAAGCTTTTTTAATGTGGCGTAGACCGAAAGTCCGAGAAGCAATGATAAAAATGGGTCTGCCATATATTCGCTGCCCTTCAGCATAACTCCGCACACAGCTCCCGCAATACAGGACACCGCCGCCGCAAGTGTTGGGGAAGCATCAAGCACGCAGTAAGCGGTAAACGCCGCCACTATCAGTACGGGAATGTTTTCGACGCCGCAGACCGCGCCGCACAAAAGCGAGGAGATGCAGGCTTCTACAAGTCCATAGGTAAGGCAGAAGTGGTTGGTGAAGATAAATGCCGCCGCAAGTCCAAGACTGACGCCCTTGAGGGGAATAGAATCAAGGGACAGGCAGAGCACCGCGGCAATGGCGAGTGTGGCGGTCTTTTTTCGCAAGGTTGAGATATTTGCAGATTTTTGGTTGCCGTCGATTTGGGGAAAGGCGGCATAAAAGATAACTGTGGCGGCAGAGGCGGTAAGCACCGAAAAAATCGCGCCGAAAAGGTCGTAGTACCTAAAGCCGCCTGTTATCACCGAATAAAGCGAAAGGGCAAAGACCGCCACCGATGCCGAAGCGGCGCGGAGGGGAAGCGCCTCGTGAAACCAAAGCTCCTTTTTTGACAAAGGTTTGTCCTGTGAGGCTTTGGGGGCATCTATAAGTGTGCGTGTGATGAGCCGCAGAAGCAGGGCGAGTATCGACGAGAGGAGATACACGCTTGGCGACAGGGGTGTGAAAAATGATGCTGCCAAAAGTCCTGCGGCTGCAAAGAGGGCGGTGCTTGACGATGCGCAGAAAAAGGAAATTCCCAGAGGATAGACCGAGAATGGGAGAGGGCATATTCCCATAAAGAACGCGGTGATGGCGGAGAGTGCGGCGCGTGAAAGCTCGGTGTATGTAAGCCTTGGAAGTCTGTCCTTAATTTTGCCGTCAAAAGCAGCTTTTTTGTTTTCATAGTTCATATTTTCACCTCTGAATTATTATTCAACCTTATTTTACAATATAAGGCAAAATAATAACTGTCGGATTGTGTCGGTCGAAAAAGGCGACCTTGTGGAGGGAAGGACAGGAAAATAGGGGTTTTTGCGGAATGGGTGAGGAAAATGAAAAAGACGGCGGATTACCGCCGTCGGTTTTTGGGAGTGCTTGGGGGAATATGGGGAGGAACTATAAGAATTTATAGGTTTGTAACCGTTACCACGCTTCGGACGACCGATGGTCGCCCCTACACTTAAATTTTTATAAATTCTCTTGATATTTTGAAAAATATGTGTTATAATAAAATTGCTCAACAAACCATATAATCGGAAACGGTATAGTTTTTCTTATCGGAATAATTATGCCATTTTTTCACATCCTATTTTTGAATTTAGCAAAAACGCAAATTCCACAGATTAGGATGTAGAAACTGTTTCTGTTCTGATTTGGTTTGTTGAGCGACAATCGGAGTTTGCGCTTTTCAGTGCGCTGACTTCGGTTTGCGCACTTTTTTAATTTCAGGAGAATTTATGAAACTCAAAAAAATCACATTATGCCTTATTATTATCAGCCTACTGCTTCCCTCGTGCATTAACAGAGATTTTATTTGCTACTCCGCAAGCACTACAGCAAAAGATATGATTGAAACAGAGCCTGACACAGAAGCAACCAAGGAAACAACACTTGAAATTCAAGAAGAAACCGAAGAAGTTGAAAGACATTTTATTGTCAACACAAGCACCAACAAATATCATAACGAGGATTGCCGTTATGTTGGGTTTATGAACGAAGAAAACAAGCTTTTCATCACCTCAACACCCGAAAAGCTTCGACAGCAGGAATATAAACCTTGCTCCCATTGTCAAAATTAACATTATAAATACAAAATTGATATATCGTAGAGCGGGGCTGTTGTGAAGCAACTTGCGAGCGAAGCGGGTTTATACTCCCGCCGTTTTACTGTTTCGTTTTCTTGAACACGCTCATATCTATCTGCGAGAATATTATCGCCGCAAACATAAGTGCGCAGCCCACAAGCTCTCGGTTTGACATCATCTGCTTAAGTACTATTGCTCCCGCAATAGTTGCTACTACCGACTCAAAGCTCATTATAAGCGATGCCACGGTAGATGATGACGAAAACTTTTGTCCGATTATCTGGAAGGTGTAGGCAACTCCGCAGGAAAGCACGCCCGCGAAGAGTATAGGTCCGATAACCGCTATTATAAGGTCTATGTGGAAGCCGCCCTCAAAAATAAAGGTGAAAACACAGGACAGAAGTCCCGAAACCACAAATTGCACACAGGAAAGCTTTACGCAATCGGTCTTGTCCACAAATTTGTCAACCGCCAGAATGTGAAACGCAAATGCCACCGCGCAGAGAAGTGTAACTATATCGCTGACCGCCACCGAAAAGCTGTCAGTGCCAACACAGAGCAAATAAAGCCCCGCTACGGCAAAAACAATGCAAATATAAATGTGGGGCTGAATTCTCTTTCTCAAAAACAGACCGATTACAGGCACAAAAATTATGTACATCGCGGTGAGAAATCCTGCTTTTCCCGAGTCTGTGCCAAGCGACATTCCCCATTGCTGAAGGCAGGCGGCGATACAATGGAAAAAACCGCAGACCGCGCCGCCTATGTAAAGAGTTTTTCTCTCAATTTTGGTGGGCGGGGTGTAGCTTTGGTTTTCCTTTTTTGTCCTGTCCATAAAGAGAATTACGGGGACAAGCACAATAGCACCGATAATGGTGCGAACTGCTTGAAATTCAAAAGGTCCGATGACCTCGGCGGCAATTTCCTGCGCCACAAAGGTGCAGCCCCAAATAATTGTTGCAAGTAAAAGGAAAATGCTTCCTTTAATGTCCTTTATTTTCATTTTTGTCCTCTATTTGTGATATTTCGTGCCCTTTATAATGTTGAGCGCGCGGTATATTATTTCAAGCATCATTACCCTCATCAGCTGATGGGGAAAGGTGAGCTTTGATACCGAAAGCTTAAGGTCGGCGGTGTTTTTTATTTCGTCTGACAGACCGTGAGAGCTTCCGATAATAAGGCAGATATTTCCGCTTATCCCTGAAATATCTTCAATCCTTTTGGCAAGCTCCTCTGAGGAAAATTGCTTTCCCTCAACGCAAAGGGCTATTTTATAAGCCTTTTGGGGAATTGCCTTCTTTATGCGCTCTGCCTCGTCGGTGAGGGCGCGGTCTATGTCGCCCTGTGATGGGTTGTCGGGAAGCTTGTATTCCTTCAGCTCTGTTGACTCAAAGGCACAGAATGCCGAAAGTCTTTTTTTGTATTCCGATATGGCGTCCTTTAAGTATTGCTCCTTAAGATTGCCTATTGAAATAAGCTTGATGTTTAGCATTGGTTCTCCCTTTCAATTACAAGCGGGGTTACAGAATACTGGTCAGCCACCGCAAGATTTACGCCGCTTTGTCCTATTGCCGCAAAGACTTCGTCATAGGCTAATTCGGGGGTATTGTTTTCCTCGCTGATGTGCGCAAGAAGAATGTTTTTTGCTCCCTCTGACACAAGGGTGCTTGCAAGCAGGGCGCAGTCGGTGTTTGACAGGTGTCCGCGCTTGCCTAAAATGCGCTTTTTTAAGTCATAGGGATAGCCTCCGTTTGTCAGCATATCCACATCGTGGTTTGCCTCGATTATCACCGACTCGCAGCCCGAAAGCCCCGAGGTTATTTCGGGCGTAACATAGCCTATGTCGGTGGCAAATCCTATTTGACGGTATTTGCCGTTTTCCTCAAAGCAAAGGCGGTAGCCAACGCTGAAGCGGCTGTCGTGCGGAGTAACAAAGGACGACACAAAAAGCCCCTTTACCTTAACCTCAAAAAGAGGCGGGTGGATAACCAGATTCCCTGTAAGATAGGGAACACCAAAGTCGAGCAGCTTTTCTGCCGAGCCTTCTGTAATATGAACGGGAATGGGGTGCTTTTTAAGCAGCATTTCAAGTGCCGAGGTGTGGTCGGTATGCTCGTGGGTTATAAATATGGCGTCAATATCGTCGGGGGAAAGACCGACCTCGCAAAGCGACATTTTAAGAGCGCGGGCGCTTTTGCCCGCGTCTATAAGAATGTTCGCTCCCCCTGCAGATATAAGGGTGGAATTACCCTTTGAGCCTGAATAAAGAGATATTATTTTCATTTCGTCAGTTGTGAAACAATGCCTTGAAGCAGGTAGATGTCAAGCACCTCAAAAAAGAAGGTCGCTATCATAGGAATAAGGATTATAAGTGCCTTTTTTGACCTTTTGCGTCTTGCCGTAAGGTCGTTCATAAAGGCATCCTTTTCTTCTCCCGACCATTCCTTGGGAAGCATATCCTCGCTTATCTTGATGCCCGCAAGTCCTTGATTGACGATTATGTACCAGACAGCCGACACAAGCGAAATTATACTGTATACGGCAATCACCCCGATATAAGCGCTAAGGCTTATTTCCTTTGCGGTTCTGAATATGACTATGGCTAAAAGCGACAGGGCAAACAGGCTGCCCGCCAAGGCAAAATTAAATCTTTTTTTCATTATATTACTTTTATCGCGCCAAGAGGTCTTATGCGAAGAACGATGCACGCGCCCTCGCCAAAGGCGCTGTCCATAATTGCGCGGAAGCCCTCAACAAGATTTGTGGGGACAAATGCCTGAATAGTTCCCGCAAATCCGCCGCCGTGAACACGCCAAGCCGCCCTTTTATCCGCCAGATATTCTTCGGCAAGGCAGAGGGCAAGGGAAAGTCCCTGCTCGGACACATTTTTTGTTGTATATACATTCTGGAGATAGCAGAAGGACGACCGTCCCGATGCCTTTACTCCCTCAAAGAATTTGTCAAGGTCGCCAGATTTAAGCGCCGCGGTCTGCTCGTTTACTCGGCGGTTCTCGTTAAAGAAGTGAAGGGTGCGGAGAACAGCGCGGTCGCCAAGCTTCTCTCTGAGTGCGGGTATCTCCTTTTTGACAGCTTCAATGTCAAGCTCTCGAAGCACCTCTTTGCCAAAGTGAGCCGCTACTCCCTTCATTTCTGCGGGAACAGAGGCGTAGTCGTCGGTAAGGTCGGCGTGGTTGCCGCCTGTGTTCACAATGCAAAGGTTGTAGTCCTCTTTGGTAATGTCAAAATCAAGCCCCTCGATAACGGGCGCTTTGGGGGTTTCAAAGTCAATGGCAACTATGCCGCCGTAAGCGCAGGCAACCTGATCCATAAGACCGCAGGGCTTTCCGAAGAATACATTTTCGGCATATTGAGCCAGCATAGCTATCTCAACATTGTCTACCCTGCCGTCATTATACATATGGTTAAGAATGTTGCCTATCATATCCTCAAATGCCGCAGAGGACGAAAGACCCGAGCCCTTAAGCACGCTTGAGGTGGCATAGGCGCAGAAGCCGCCTATTTTGTGGCCGTTGTTAAGGAAGCCCTTGCACATTCCTGCAATAAGAGATGCCGATGTGCCAAACAGGCTTTCGTCGGGTTCGGTGTACTTCTCAAAGTCGATCAGCTCCTCGCTGAAGCCCTCGGATTTTATTTTTATAACGCTTCCGTCAACCTTTGCCGCAACGGCTATGATGTCAAGGTCAATAGAAGCGGCAATTACCTTGCCGTGGTTGTGGTCGGTATGGTTGCCCGAAAGCTCGCTTCTTCCCGATACCGAGAATATTTCCACATTGTCAAGGCTTCCGTAAAGCCCTTCAAATTCGTCAAGTGCCTTAAGATAGCGGTCCTTCTGAGCCGCGCTCTGCGCCTCGCCGTAAAGCTCGGAGAGGGTAGCGTTTATTTTTCCGTTTTCTATAGCGGAGCGAAGTTCTGCAGTATTCATAGTCAAAATCCTCTTTACAAAAATATATAAAAATTATATCACATTTTTGCAAATTTTTCAAGAGCTTATGAGAATTTTTTCAGACCTGCGTCAGCGCAAAGCGTTTCGGGATTGTAAAGAACAAGAAGCGCGTGAATGTCGCCTTCGTCATAGATGGAATTAAGAAGGCGGTCAAGAGGCTCTCTAAGGTAGCGGGGGTCTATAAGGTCAATGTTGAAGTGAAGCGACAGAAAGGGAACAAGCGAGTTGGCAAAGCTGTCCTTAATCAACACAAGGCGGGGCTTGTCGCCGCTTTCGATTTTGAGATAGGCTTTGTTTCCGCCAAGAAAATAATCATATTTTGATGTGCCGTCAAGGGCGGAGCTGTTGTAAAGTCCGCTGACCTCGCCCGTGCTTTTGTCCTTTACCTGTACATCGCTGTCGCGCTCGCAGCGAAGGGCGATGATGCTGTCGGGGACGGCGTTTGGCATAAGAGAAGCCGAGTAAGAGCTTCCGAAAAAGTCGGAGCAGACTTCTGCTTCATTGAAGGCAGAGAGGGGATAAGGCTCATATCCAAGGCGCTCACCAAGGCTAACATAGGCGTAATAAGCCCCAAGGGGCGTCCAATGGTGATCGGTGTGAAAGTAAATATATTCGCCGCTGTCGGCCTTTTCCTTGAGCAGAGAGGTTATGCACAGGGCGTTGTTTTCCTTGAATATTTCCCACAATTCGGTGTCGCTTGAGAGGGGCAGGGGAGTGTAGGCGGAAAGGGCGTCTATGGCGCGTGGAGCGCATAGGAAGACGGTGCTTATGCCCCTGTCCTCGGCACGCTGTCTTAATTCTTTGATTGCTTTCAGATTGCTTGTGAGCGCGTTTTCGTCGTAAATCTCAAGCCTTTTTATCAGGTTGTTGTTTTTGCCCCTCATAACGCCGCCGCATTCAAGTCTGCCAAGGGCAAGGGTGTAGGCTGAATTGAGCTTCAGAAGCTCTGTTCTGAAGGGGAAGTGGTCGGCAAAAAATTCCCCTGTGTCTTTGGCAAAGCCGCCGTCAAGCAGGGCGTTGGCGGTGAGCCTTGGGGGGTCTGAAAGTATTCGGTTTTCCTCGGGGGAGAAGCGGCGGTGGGGCATAATGAAAACAGCTGCCGCGAAGAATATAACCACGGCGGCATAGGCGGCGCAAAGGATTTTTGAGGCTTTTGATGACATTTTAAGCTCCTTTTTGCAAGATTTGTGCAGAGGGGTGCAAAATTATATTTTTCACCTTTATTCTATCTCAAAAAGGCGTAACTATGTGTTTTGGCTAAAAATTAACAATATACATATTGACAGTCGGTTCTGCCTATTGTATAATTATAAAAAACGAAAGAGAGGTAACTGTTATGCCCGGACCCGGAGGAGGATCAAGAGGAGGAGGCTTTGGCGGCGGATCGCGCGGCGGCGGATTCGGCGGCTCCCACGGGGGCTTTGGCGGAGGATTTCACGGCGGACCCCACAGACCCCATTATCATCGCGGATGGCACTACGGCGGAGTGTGGCCCAGATATTACTACGGCGGCGGTGGCTGTCTTGGCGGATTTTTGGGTATGCTTATGATGCCAATTATATTCCTTCTTGTTGCGGGAATTATGCTTGTGGGCTTTATTGGTTCGTCCTTTGGCAATGTGGCGTCGGGCGGACAGATTATATATGATGAGGCGGCTTTTCAGGATTACGCCAATGTTGAATATGCCAAGGCGTTTGGCTCGTCAAGCGCGTATGAGGACAATATTCTGCTTGTTTTTCTTACTAATGAGGAAACAGACGGATTTTATACTATCGCTTGGGTTGGCGACAACATCAATTCAAGCATAAGCTATATGTTTGGCGACCAAACCACCGAGTACGGCGTGGCGGTGCTTGGAAATATAAACAACGACTATTACGCTTATTCGCTTGACTCAAATCTTGCGGGCGTGGTTGACAATATGAGGGCGCATATTGCCCGTCTTGGGCTTGCAAGCTCCTTCAAGAAGGCTTCTGATCACTCTGTTATGAGCGAGTCGAGGCTTGTTAATTACACCTCGCTTGCGCTGACCGAAAGCACAGTTGAGGATGCTCTTAACGAGTTTACCGCAGAAACCGATATTCCTATTGTTATTGTGGTTGAGGATATGGCGGTTGTGTTTGGTAAAACTGTTACGGGAACAGACTGGATGGGAGTTATCATTTCGCTTGTTTTCATAGTTGTGGCTGTGGCAATGCTCAGAGAGGCGTTTAAGGCGCGCAAGAAGGGCAAGAATGGCGCGGACAGCTCGGACAATCAAAACAACAACGGCGGACAGGGATATAATAGTTACGAGTATAAATAGAGATATTTCCAATATTAAAGCAAAAAGCACCTGCATATGCAGGTGCTTTTTGCTGCGAAAGAGCAGTAAAAAGGTGCGTAAAGTGGGGTAAGAACAGCGAAAAGGTGTACGATTTCACGCCGTTGTCTGTTCGATAAATTGGAATTTGTCAGTATTACAACTGCTTAATCTCATTGGCAATCACAGCCACATCCTTTGCGTTTGTATCAATTATAATGGTATCCAATGTTTGATACATCGGTATTCTTGCTATGCTTCTCTCAATTACATCTTCAG